>JAEYYV010000288.1 GCA_023428295.1 Pseudomonadota bacterium | reverse complement strand
CCCTTCATCGCCTTGGCGGTGAGCGCGATCACGGGCAAGTCCCTCCACTCGCTGCGCTCGCGGATCTTGCGCAGCGCTTCGTAGCCGTCCATCTCGGGCATCATGATGTCCATGAGGACGACATCGAAGTTCGGGTTCTCCTCGAGCTTCGCGAGCGCGCGGCGTCCGTTCTCCGCGTACTGCACGTGCATCTTGTGACCCTCGAGCAGCGACGTCAGCGCGAAGATGTTGCGCAGATCGTCGTCGACGACCAGCACGTTGCGCTCGGCGAGCTGCGGATCACTCTTCGCGAGCCGGCGCAGCACGCGCTGCTTGCGCTCGGGGAGGTTGGCCTCCACGCGATGCAAGAACAGCGCGGTCTCGTCGAGGAGGCGCTCCATCGTGGTCACGTCCTTGATGATCACCGTCTGCGCGAGGCCATGCAGCCGCGCCTTGTCCTCGTCGGTGAGCTCGCGGCCCGTGTACACGATGACCGGCAAGCGGCGGTGCTTGGGATCGGCCTTGATGCGCTCGATCAGCTCGAAGCCGCTCATGCCCGGCAGGCGTAGATCCATCACGACACAGTCGAACGATCCAGCCTGCAACGTCTCGAGCGCGCCTTCACCCGACGAGACACTCGTGGTCGTCACGTCGCCGTCGCCGATCAGCTCGGTGATCGCCTGGCTCTGGATCGGATCGTCCTCGACGACGAGCAGGCTCTTCACCCGCTTCTCGACGAAGTCTTTCACCTCGGCCAAGCCCTCGACCAGACGCTCCGCGGTCACCGGCTTCTGGAGGAAGCCGAGCGCGCCGCTTTGCAGCGAGCGCCGCTCCTCGTCGAGACCAGAGATCACGTGCACCGGGATGTGGCGCGTCGACGGATCGTGCTTGAGCCGATCGAGCAGCACCCAGCCGTCGATGTCGGGCAGGCGCAGGTCGAGCGTCACCGCGTCCGGCTTCACCGTGCGCGCGAGCTCGAGCCCTTGTTGGCCGCTGGTCGCGACCACGCCCTTGAAGCCGCTCGAGCGGCCCATCTCGAGCAGCGTCATCGCGAACGTCAGATCGTCCTCGATCACGAGCAGCACGCGATCACCCGGCTCGAGCGCGTCGTAGTCGTCGGGCACCGATCGCGCGAGCGGCGTCGGTGCCGCCAGCGGTGCCGGTTGGTTGCTGATCGCGGGTACAGCGGGCGCTGGAGGAGGCTCCGGCTTCACGGGCTGCGTCAGGTCGATGACCTGCGGCTGCGTTTGCGCGTGCGACGTCCGCGGTGCCGTCGCACGGTCGCGGACTTCCCGCGTCTGCGCGATGTACTGCACGGGCAGGAACAGCGTGAACGTCGAGCCCTGGCTGACGACCGAGTCGACACGCAGATCGCCGCCGAGCAGGCCCGCGATCTCGCGCGAGATCGTGAGGCCGAGGCCGGTGCCGCCGTACTTGCGGCTCGTCGAGCCGTCCGCTTGCTGGAACGACTCGAAGATCAGCTGCTGCTTGTCTTTGGGGATGCCGATGCCCGTATCGCTGACGGCGAAGCCGATGACATCGACCGCCGCGCGATAGATGCGCAGGTGCACGCGGCCCTTCTCGGTGAACTTCATCGCGTTCGAGAGCAGGTTCCTGAGGACCTGGCGCAGGCGCATGTCATCGGTCTCGATCGCCGGCGGTAGCGACGGATCCAGCTCGAGTGTGAACGCGAGGCCCTTCTCCTCGGCGACCTGACGGAACGTCTGATCGACGTAGTCGCGCAGGTTGCCGAAGCGCACGGGCCCCACGTCGACCGCCATCGTTCCGGACTCGATCTTCGCGAGATCGAGAATCTCGTTGATGAGCGTCATGAGATCCGTACCCGCTTGGCGGATCGTGTCCGCGTAGCGGATCTGCTTGTCCGTGAGGTTGCCCTCGACGTTATCGGCGAGCTGGCGCGACAAGATGAGCAGCGAGTTCAGCGGCGTGCGCAGCTCGTGCGACATGTTCGCGAGGAACTGGCTCTTGTACTTCGAGGTGAGCGCGAGCTGCTCCGCCTTCTCCTCGAGCTCCTGACGCGCGAGCTCGACCTGCTTGTTCTTCTTCTCGACCTCTGCCTTCTGGTCGGAGAGCTGGACGGCTTTCTCCTCGAGCTCCTCGTTGGTCTGCTGCAGCTCTTCTTGCTGGCTGCGCAGCTCCTCGGTGAGCGACTGCGACTGACGCAGCAGCTCGTCGGTGCGCATCGTCGCTTCGATCGTCGCGATGACGATGCCGAGCGACTCGAGCATCTGGTCGAGGAACGCGAGCTGGATGCCGCTGTACTTGTCGAACGACGCGAGCTCGATGACGCCCTTCACTTCGCCCTCGAACAGAATCGGGACGACGACGATCGCGTGCGGCGGTGCTTCGCCGAGCGCGCTCGAGATCTGGATGTAGTCGGCCGGCACCTTGGTCAGCACGATGCGCTTGCCCTCGAGCGCCGCCTGTCCGACGAGGCCCTGTCCGAAGCGCCACTGGTTGTTGACGCTCTTGCGCTCTTGATACGCGTACGACGCGAACAGCTTGAGCACCGGGCCCTCGTCGTCGCCCTCTGTCATGTAGAACGCACCGTGGTGCGCGTTCACGAGCGGCGCGAGCTCGTTGAGGATCTGCCGCGCGACCGTGAGCAGATCGCGCTGGCCCTGCAGCATGCGGGTGAACCGCGCGACGTTGGTCTTCAGCCAGTCCTGCTCTTGGTTGACCTTCGTGGTCTCCGCGAGCGTGCGGATCATCTGGTTGACCGTGTCCTTCAGCTGCGCGATCTCACCGCGCGCTTCGACGGTGATGGACCGCGTCAGGTCGCCCTGCGTCACGGCGGTGGCGACGTCGCGAATCGCGCGCACCTGACCGGTCAGGTTGCCGGCGAGCTCGTTCACGTTGTTGGTCAGGTCGCGCCACACACCGGCGGCGCCCGGGACGTCGGCCTGACCGCCGAGGCGCCCGTCGACACCGACGTCACGCGCCACGCCGGTCACCTGCTCGGCGAACGTCGACAGCGTGTCGATCATGTTGTTGATCGTATCGACGAGCGTCGCGATCTCGCCGCGCGCAGTCAGCGTCAGCTTTCGCTCGAGGTCACCGTTCGCGACCGCGGTCACGACCGTCGCGATCCCGCGAACCTGCTCGGTGAGGTTGCGCGCCATGACGTTCACGTTGTCCGTCAGCTCGCGCCACGTTCCGGACACGCCGCGCACTTCCGCCTGACCACCGAGGACACCGTCGAGGCCGACCTCGCGAGCGACACGCGTCACCTCCGAGGCAAACGAGCCGAGCTGATCGACCATGGTGTTGATCGTGTTCTTCAGCTGCAGCAGCTCGCCGCGCACTTCGACGGTGATCTTGCGGGTGAGGTCGCCGTTCGCGACGGCCGTGGTCACCTCGGCGATGTCGCGCACCTGGATCGTCAGGTTCGACGCCATCTGGTTGACGTTGTCCGTCAGCTCTTTCCACGTGCCGGCGACGCCGCGCACCGCGGCCTGTCCACCGAGCTTTCCTTCCACGCCGACGTCACGCGCGACTCGCGTCACCTCGTCGGCGAACGAGCTGAGCGTGTCGACCATGGTGTTGATGACGTTCTTGAGATCGAGCAGCTCGCCGCGCACTTCGACGGCGACCTTGCGGGTCATGTCACCGCGCGCGATGGCAGTCGCGACGGCGGAGATGTCACGCACCTGGTTGGTCAGGTTCGACGCGAGCTGGTTGACGTTGTCCGTCAGCTCTTTCCACGTACCGCGCACGCCCTCGACGGACGCCTGACCGCCGAGCTTTCCTTCGGTGCCGACCTCGCGAGCGACGCGCGTCACCTGATCGGCGAACGCGCTCAGCTGATCGACCATCGTGTTGATCGTCTGCTTCAGCTCGAGGATCTCGCCCTTCGCGTCGACGACGATCTTCTGCTGCAGATCGCCGTTGGCGATCGCGGTCGCGACCTTCGCGATGTTTCGCACCTGATCGGTAAGGTTCGCGGCCATCGAGTTCACGGCGTCGGTCAGGTTGCGCCACGTGCCGAGAACGCCGCGCACGTCCGCCTGACCGCCGAGGCGACCTTCGATGCCGACGTCGCGCGCGAGGCGCGTCACCTGATCGGCGAAGCTCGACAGCTGATCGACCATGATGTTGACGGTGTTCTTGAGCTCGAGGATCTCGCCCTTCGCATCGACGGTGATCTTGCGGGTGAGGTCGCCACGCGCGACCGACGTCGTCACCTCGGCGATGTCGCGCACCTGGTTGGTCAGGTTGGACGCCATGCCGTTGACGTTGTCCGTCAGCTCCTTCCACGTGCCGCGCACGCCCTCGACGGACGCCTGACCGCCGAGGCGGCCTTCGGTGCCGACCTCGCGAGCAACACGCGTCACCTCCGACGCGAAGCTGTTCAGCTGATCGACCATCGTGTTCAGCGTGGCCTTGAGATCGAGCACCTCGCCGCGTGCATCGGCGGTGATCTTGCGCGACAGGTCGCCCGCCGCGACGGCGCGCGCGACATCGGCGATGTTGCGCACCTGGTTGGTCAGGTTGGACGCCATCTGGTTCACGTTGTCCGTGAGCTCCTTCCAGATGCCGGAGACATCGCGGACCTGCGCCTGTCCACCGAGGACGCCCTCGGTGCCGACCTCGCGAGCGACGCGCGTCACCTCGGACGCGAACGCGTTCAGCTGATCGACCATCGTGTTGATCGTGTTCTTCAGCGTGACGAGCTCGCCGCGCGCCTCGACGGTGATCTTGCGGGTGAGGTCGCCGTTCGCGACCGCGGTGGTCACCTCGGCGATGTCTCGCACCTGACCGGTGAGGTTCTTCGCCATCTGGTTGACGTTGTCGGTCAGCTCCTTCCAGATGCCCGACACGTCCTTCACGTCGGCGGTGACACCGAGCGTGCCTTCCGTTCCGACGAGGCGAGCGACACGCGTCACCTCCGCTGAGAACCGTCCGAGCTTGTCGACGGTGGAGTTGATCGTGTTCTTCAGCGCGAGGATCTCGCCGCGCGCATCGACGCCGATCTTCTTGGACAGATCGCCGCCGGCGATCGCCGTGGTGACGTCTGCGATCGCGCGCACCTGCGACGTCAGGTTCGACGCCATGCCGTTCACGTTCTGCGTGAGCTCGCGCCACACGCCAGAGACATCGGCGACCTCTGCCTGACCGCCGAGCACGCCTTCCGTACCGACCTCGCGCGCGACGCGCGTCACCTCGGCGGCAAACGCCGACAGCTGATCGACCATCGTGTTGAGCGTGTTCTTCAGCGAGAGGATCTCGCCCTTCGCCTCGACGGTGATCTTCTTGGACAGGTCACCGGCGGCGACGGCCGACGTCACCTCGGTGATGTTGCGCACCTGGAACGTCAGGTTGTTCGCCATCGAGTTCACGGACTCGGTGAGCTCGCGCCACACGCCGGACACGCCGCGCACCGTTGCCTGACCGCCGAGGCGACCTTCGGTGCCGACCTCGCGAGACACGCGCGTCACTTCGTTCGCGAACGCACGGAGCTGCTCGACGAGCGTGTTGATCGTGTTCTTCAGCTCGAGGATCTCGCCCTTCACGTCGATCGTGACGGTCTTGGTCAGGTCGCCTTGGGCGACTGCCGTGGTCACGCGCGCGATCTCTCGCACCTGCGACGTCAGGTTCGACGCCATCAGGTTCACGGAGTCCGTCAGGTCCTTCCACACGCCGCTGACGCCTTGCACGCGCGCCTGCGCACCGAGCTTTCCTTCGCCACCGACCTCGAGAGCGACGCGCGTCACCTCCGAGCCGAACTGCGAGAGTCGCGCGACCATGCCGTTGACGATGCGCGCGTGGCGCAAGAACTCGCCGCGTCGGGTGTTGCCCTCCTCGAGATCCATCGTCTGCTCGAGGTCGCCGCGCGCCACCGCCGTGACGACGCGCGCGATCTCGTTGGCGTGACCGGTGAGGTCGGTGATGACCTCGTTGACCGCGCTGATGTACTGCGCCCATCCGCCGCTCGCGTTCATGCGGCGCATGCGTTTCTGCGCTTGGCCCTCTTTACCGACGGAGGTGGAGACGTCGCTCGCTTCCTCCTTGATGGTGTTCACCATCTCGACGAGCTCGTTGAACGTCTCGGCGATCTGACCGTCGACGCCGGAGAGATCCTCGCGCATGCGCGTCGTGAAGTCGCCGCGCTTGAACGCGCGCAGCGCCGCCAGGATCTGCCGATGGTCGAGCTGAGGCGCTGCCTCCTTCGAACCAGTGCCGATACGATCGACGGCCCCGTTACCGGAGCCGTTCTTCTTCGTACCTTTGTACTTCGCTGCTTTGGGCGGTTCGAATGTGTTCATGGTTCTTCTCGAGTCCCGTACAAGGCGCGCAGGATCTTGTCGGCGCTGGCCGGCTTGGTGATGTGATCGTCAAACCCCGCCGCGAACGCCGACGCCCGATCGCTCGCCTGACCGTACCCGGTCATCGCGATCAAGCGAGGGCGATAATCGGTCAGCGCGCTCCTGATCTGGCGCGCGACCTCGTAGCCATCCATATCCGGAAGTCCGATATCGATGAGAGCGACGTCCGGCCGCTCTTTGCAGATCAGAGAAACTGCCGCGGGCCCATCCTCCACGACGGTCACCTCGTGACCCCGCAGGCGAAGGAGATCCGCGACGAGCTCGCGTAGATCCGGCGCGTCATCGACAACAACGGCACGGAGTGCTTTCGGTTCGTTCTTCGTGCCCATAGTCGATGGAGACGGCCGTACGGCGGCCGAGACGAGCGGCAAGCGCAGCTCGAAGGTGGAGCCCATGCCGGGACCGCCGCTGGTAGCGCGAACGGTGCCGCCGTGCAGCTCGACGAGCCGCTTCACGAGCCCGAGTCCGAGCCCGAGTCCGCCCGCGCCGTCGGAGGTGACGCGCTCCTGCACGAACATGTCGAACACCTTGGGGAGCACGTCCGCTGGAATGCCGCGACCGTTGTCGGTGACGCGGATGAACCCGTCGACTCCGTCGTGGCCCCAGTCGAGCGAGAGCTTGCCGCCGGGCTCGGTGTACTTCGCGGCGTTGTTCAGGAGGTTGCAGACGACCTGGATCAAACGCACCGGATCGCCGTGGACGACGACGCTGTCGCCGGGGCCGCTCACGAGCAGCTCGTGCTTGCGCGAGTCGACTGCCTTCCTGCACGAGGTGACGGACTCTTCGACGATGTCGGCGAGGTTTGTCGGTTCGCGACGCAGCTCGAGCTTTCCCGCCGTGAAGCGCGCCACGTCGAGCAGATCGTCGACGAGGCGTGCGATGTGGTTCACCTGCCGCTGGACGATGTTGCGAATGCGCGCGGGGACCGGCTTCTCTGGATCATGCTCGAGCACCTCGACCGCGGTCTGCAGCGGCTGCAGCGGGTTGCGCAGCTCGTGCGCGAGGATCGCGAGGAACTCGTCCTTGCGGCGATCGGTCTCCGCGAGCTGGTGCATCTGCTGCTCCATCACCTCGGCTTCGAAGCGACGGCGCTGGGCGATCAGCTCGCGCTCGTGGGCACGCGCTTGTGCTTCGCGGAGCTCGTCCGCCTTCTGCTTGAGCTCGATCGTGCGCTCCTGCAGCTGAACGAACACGCTCGCTTTGGCGCGCAGGACCTCCGCGCGGATCGGCTTCATCAGAAAGTCGAAGGCACCGAGCTCGTAGCCGCGCAGCACCGCATCGTCCTGCCACGAGAGACCGGTCACGAAGATGATCGGTGTGGCGCGGTTGCGTTCGCGCGAGCGCACCATCTTGGCCGTCTCGAAGCCGTCCATGCCCGGCATCGCGACGTCGAGGATGATGAGGGCGAAGTCCTGCTCGAGGAGCTTGCCGAGGGCTTCGACGCCAGAGTGCGCGAGCACCAGCGGGCGACCGAGGGGCTGGAGCGCCGCCTCGATCGCGATGAGGTTCGCCTGGTTATCGTCGACGACGAGAATGTCCCGGCCGTAGCTGATCGCCAGCACATCGGAGTCTTCACCCTCGTCGGACCAGAGCTCTTTCACCGCTGCCCGCCATCAGTGCACGAGATATGCCCGGAGATCGAGGACTTGCGGTTTCAGATCACGCGCACTTCCGTCGGCGGGTCGAGCGGATCCGCACGGCCGAGCGCAAGCGCACAGCCGCCGTCGCGAGAGCGCTCACAACGGTCAATGGCAGGGTGGGACGAGGTCTTTGCCGGCGAAGAACTCGGTGACGAGTGCGTCCCACGCCCGCGCGTTCTCGGGCGGACCGCACTTGAACGCGGGCGTGCCGAGCTTCTTGGCGCGCAGCATCTGTGTCTGCTCGCGGAAGTACCGGACCGCGAGCTCGGCCGCGTACTCGTGGACGCCATTGCCGTTGTTGGGCTGAAACGCGTAGTACGTGCCGGTCGCGCGGACCTTGGTGGTGTTCGGTGCGTACGGCGCGAGGCACGAGGCCTTGGTGCCGCACCGCCCGACGATCGCGTCGTAGTCCGACTGCAGCGTCTTTGCCGACCAGTCACCGTGATCGAAGTCGTTCAGGTGAAACAACTCGTGAATGATGGTCTCGTGCACGCCGGCCTTCGAGGTGAGCAGCGAGCCATTCACGTTGTATTCGATCACCCAATCGAACGCGTACGCGCTCGGCGTTCGCTTCCCTGGCGAGCGGACGAAGCGCAGCGAGAGTCCGCGCCAGCGGTAGCTCGGCCACGATTGCTTCGGATACAGCTCGGCGAAGAACGCATCGATCGCGACGAGGCCCGCCTGGGTCCACTCGAGGTGCTTGCGGTGCTCGCCGATGGGCAGCTGCGGCACGAGCTTGATCTTGCCGCGATAGCCGCCATCCATGATCTCCTCGGGGCCGACGCCCGCGACGTGTCCGAGATCGCGATACAGCGCGAGCGCGACCTTCTGCGCGTCGGCATCCTTTGCATACGCGTTCGTGATCAAACACTCGATGTCCGCGCAGGCGGACTTCACTTTCGGTGACAGCAGCTTCGTCGCATCACGAAGCGACACGCTCTCGGGATCCGCAGCAGACGCGCTGGCGCTGGCGGCGAGCACGAGCAGGATCCACCGTCGCCGCATTTCGTCCAGTATGCGCCGCTGGTAGCGTGCATGCCATGCGCTTCTCGCTCGCCGCCCTCCTCGTCGCTACTGCGTGCAAGCCGTCCCCGCCGCCGGCAATGCCAGCGCCACCGCCCGCCGCTCCGGTTGCTCCCGCACCCGTGGAGCCGCCTGCGGCGAGGCCGACGGTGAGCTACGACCAGATCACGCGCACCGACTTCAATCGCTTCGCGGTTCGCCAGAACCTGCCGGTCTACTGGATCGCCGATGCGAACGCGGACAACACGCTCTCGCCCGACGAGCTCGCGTCGCTCCTCTTCTACCCGACGTCGCCGACGTACGTGGCCCACGGCGCGTTCACGCCGGACTTCGATCGCGCATACGAGCAGATCGTGAGCGCATCGAAGTCGCCGGCTGACCCTTCCACCGACGATGGCAAGCGTCGCGAGCTCGTGGCACAGGATCTCGATCAAGGTCGCCCGACGCTCGTGCTCACCACGCTCGACGAGAGCGAGAAGGCATTCGTGTCGACGATGCTGCGCGTCGCGCGCGAGGTCGACGAGCTCTACGAGACGATGAATGGCGCGCGCGCGTTCACGCAGAAGCTGCCATCGGATCCGGAGAGTCGCAGCGCGTTCCGTCGCAATCGCGGACCCAAGTGCACCAGCCCGGCGACGGAGAACAACCCCGCGTGCTCCGCGATCCCGGGGGCACCCACGCCGATCTTCGACATCTATCCGGCCGAGCTGCAGGCCGACGACAAGTTCTGCAAGACGCTCGAAGCGCACCGCGATGCAAAGACGCTGTTGTCGCCGTTCACCGTCGTGCGCGGATCCAACGATGCGCTCACCGCGGTGCCGTACACCGAGGCGTACAAGGACGGCTTCGCGAGGATCTCGATGCTGCTCTTGCAAGCGGCTTCCCAAGTCGATCTGCGCAAGGAGGGCCCGCTCGTCGCGTATCTCAAAGCGGCGGCGCAGTCGTTCCAGACCAACGACTGGGCTCCCGCCGACGAAGCGTGGGCGAAGATGAACGTCGATAACTCGGCGTGGTACGTGCGCATCGCGCCCGACGAGGTCTACTGGGAGCCGTGCGCGTCGAAGGCGGGCTTGCACCTGTCGTTCGCGCGCATCAACCAAGGTTCCCGCCAGTGGCAGCAGAAGCTGGTGCCGGTGCAGCAAGACATGGAGAACGCGATCGCGAAGCTCGCGGGTCCTCCGTACAAGACGCACCCGGTGACGTTCCACTTGCCGGACTTCATCGACATCGTGATCAACGCCGGTGACGCTCGCAGTCCGCTCGGCGCGACGATCGGTCAGAGCTTGCCGAACTGGGGGGCGGTCGCCAATGAGGGCCGCGGTCGCACGATCGCGATGGTCAACCTGTGGACCGATCCGGACAGCGTCGAGGCGCGCCGTGCGCAGGCAACGAGCATGCTCGATCGCGCGAGCATGCAGCCGTACACGGGGACGCTCGAGCCTGGACTGCTCTCGACGATCTTGCACGAGGTGACGCACAACCTCGGCCCGGCGCACGAGTACGCGGTGAACGGAAAGAAGGCAGGCGCGATCTTCGGCGGCCCGCTCGCGTCCGTGATGGAGGAGCTCAAGGCGCAGACCGGTGCGCTCTATCTGCTCGAGTTCCTGCGACAGAAGAAGCTGATCACCGACGAGCTCGCGCAGCAGAGCTACGCGGACGCGATCGTCTGGGCGCTCGGCCACATCTCGCAAGGCATGTACGACGGCAGCGGCGGTCGCAAGACGTACAGCAACGTGGCGGCGATGCAGATCGGCTATCTGCTCGACAAGGGCGCGCTCGTCTGGGACGCAGCGTCCACCGCGGCGAACGGCACCGACAAAGGTGCGCTGAAGATCGTGTGGCCCAAGCTCGTGCCCGTCGTGACTCAGATGATGAAGGACGTGGGTGGCATGAAAGCGCGCGGCGACAAGAAGGCAGCGGAAGCGATGTCCAAGAAGTACGTCGACGGCAAGGTCGTGCCGCACGCGATCATCCAGGAGCGCTTCCGCCGTCAGCCGCGCGGGAGCCTCGTCTACTCGATCAAGTGACTACGATCGGCTGGCGAGCGGTGACGTTGATGTCGTAGGACGTCGCTCGACGTCGCGCGACATAGCACTTGGTTGTTCCGTGATGGAAGCGAAAACCGAGGGCGCCTCGGGGTAGAGTCGGCGTATGCGCGCGCGCGCGTTGGCGCGAGGCAACAGCGATCTGTAATGCAGCCCTTCCTCATCCCCGATGACTTCCGCGAGTTCATGAAGTCGGTGGTCGTGTATCTCGACACGCCCAACGACAACATGTTCCTCGATGCCGAAGACGCGCTCGATTCCGAGTGTGGCTACGGTGGCCGCATCGACGGCAACGACACGTACCGCTTCAAGTACATCACCTCTGACGGTGTTCGGCGGTGGGAGATCGTGATCACCGAAGCGCAGATCCGCGACATCGCGATCGGCATCTTGATCGAGGTCGACGCGGAGCCGTTCGACATCGTGCGCACCACGCGGCGCCAGCCCGTCGGCGAGCCGCTGATGATCTGGGGCGAGTACGCCGAGGATGCACTGCACGTTCGCAACGAGGCCGAGCTGCTCGGCGCCATCGACGTGTTGCACGCGAGCTCGCTCGAGCGTCCTCGCATGCTTCGCATCTGGTCCGCCGCCGACGATCAGCTCGTGGCCGTCCTGTGGGGCGAGCGCTGCGCCCTGTACGTCGTCGAATCCCCCGAGGGCTACGCGACCTCGATGGGCGATCAGACGCTCAACGAATCGTTCGAGGTGCCCGACCACGAAGGCAAGACGCTCACGGTGCCGCTCGCGGACTGCGTGTCGTGGGACTACGCGCGTCGCGCGCTGGTGAGGTTCGTGGAGCACTCGGATCTCGGCGACGTTCCCGTCGAGGGTCGTATTCCGAGCTTGCTCCTCATGATGGGCGACGTGGATCGCAAGGCCGCGCTCGCCGCACGCCCCGAAGCGCCGCGCGAGCTCGTGCGCTCGAGCTTGCCGCGCATGCTGACGCCGGTGCCCACACACGTCGAGGAAGCGGAGGAGGTGACATCGCCCGTGGAGGTGGAAGCACCGCTCGGGCCGCTCGAGCTGTCGCAATGGGCGCGTCGCTTGATCGACATGCTGAACGCGCGCGATCTGATCGTGTTCGACAAGGCACCGAACCTCGACGAGATCAGCTACCAGCTCGGCAGCTTGCTCGGCACGCACGCCGTGGATGCGGAGCACTCGCTCGATACGGCCGAGTGGCTCGCGAACGAGATCGGTGCGGTGCGCGGCGTGTCGAAGCTATTCGCGAGCGGTGGTGATCTGCAGATGCTGATCACGCGCACGCGTCAGTCGATGTCGTAGCTGTAGTTCGCGCCGAGGTTCGAGTCGTACGCGTGGCAGCCCCAGCGGCTCGTCGCTTCGAACCACAGCGAGAGCTCGCTTCCGTGCGCGACGATGATCGTCGGATCGGCAGGGACGAGATCGGGTCCGTCGGCGCGCGACACGGCGACGGACTTCACCGCGCCACCATCGACTTGGTAGTAGCCGGTCACCGACCATTGCGCTCGGCCGCCCGACGAGCCCGCGCATTGCGAGAGGCGATCCGGATCGTAGTGGACGACGACCTTGCCGCCGCCTTCGATGGTGCCCACGACACGCTCGGTGAAGTCGGCATCGAACGCGAGGACTGCGGTGTCGGAGCGCCGCTCGATCGCGAAGCGATAGTTCGCGTTGTCGTTCGAGTCGTATGCGATGCAGCCCCAGCGGTTCGAGCTCGAGAACCAGAGCTCGACGCTCGTCGCCGTCGATGGAACGTCGAGCTCCGCTTCGAGCTCGACGGTGACGCCGTCATCGAGGCGCGAGATCGCGAACGTCGTGGGCTCGGCGCCATCGAAGCTCGCGTACCCCGTCGCGCCCCACACGTCGCTGCCGCCCGTCGATCCGCGGCAGTCTTGTAGGCGATCCAAGTCGTACGCGATGCGCACCGGCGATCCTGCGACGAGCGGTCCATCGGCGGTCTCGTCCCACGAATCGTCGAACGTGATGCGCGTCAGCGTCCCGTCGGCCTTGCCGCCGGCGCCGCGATTCTCGTCGAGCGATTCCGCACAGCCGACGAGGGTGACCAGTCCAGTTGCCACGAACGCGCTAAAGCGAAGCATGCTGCGCCGCGTCTGCAGACAGTGCGCCAGCCCAGGCACGTGCAATGCAAACCAGTTAGCGACATGACCACGTTGCAACTGGCAACACTTGTTGACGAGGCTCCCGAAGGAGACGAGTGGCTGCACGAGCAGAAGTTCGACGGCTACCGGATTCTCGCAACCAAGACCACGCGCGGGACAGAGCTTGTCAGTCGTCGTGAGAAGCCGTGGACGAAGATGTTCCCGACGCTCGCCGCCGCGCTCGGACAGCTGCCGTTCGAGCGCCTGGTCCTCGACGGTGAAGTCGCTGCCGTGTTGCCCGACGGGCGCACGAGCTTTCAAGCGCTGCAGAATGCGTTGTCTGGATCGCAAGCGCATCTCGTGTACTTCGCGTTCGACGTGCTCGCGATCGATGACGAGAACCTCGCGAAGCTCCCGCTCGAGGAGCGCAAGGCCCGACTGCGCGAGGTCATCACGCCCGCGATCGAGAAGAAGCTGCCGCTGCGCTACAGCGATCACGTCGTCGGCAACGGACGCGCGTTCTTCGCGCTCGCGTGCCAGCGCGGACTGGAAGGCATCATCAGCAAGCGGCGCGATCAGCCGTACGCCGGTGGGCGCGGGAAGGGCTGGCTGAAGACGAAGTGCCTGTTGCGCCAGGAGTTCGTCATCGGCGGATTCACGGAGGGCGAGGGCTCGCGCCATGGAATCGGCTCGCTGCTGCTCGGACACTACAAGGACGGCGCGCTGATCTATGCAGGCAAGGTCGGCACCGGCTTCACGATGAAGTCGCTCGACGACGCGATCAAACGGCTCGCCCCTCTCGAGCAATCGAAGAGTCCGTTCACGCCGATGCCGTCACGCGCGCAAACGGGGCCGCGCGTGCATTGGGTGAAGCCCGCGCTCGTCGCGGAGGTCGCGTTCAGCGAGTGGACCGACGACGGCCGTCTCCGGCACCCGTCGTTTCAGGGGCTGCGCTTCGACAAGCCCGCGAACGATGTCGTACGCGAGGAGCCCGCTGCCGTGGCGAAGCCCACGCGGCGCCGCGCCTGAGGAGTCACGACTACGATCCGCTGCGCTCGGTCACGCCGATCAGCTCGCGCGCTGCGGCCAAGAGGTTGATGTCGGTCGTGCCGGCGCCGAGCTCGAGGAGCTTGGAGTCGCGCGCGAGCTTCTCCAAGCCAAGCTCTTCCATGTACCCGTACCCGCCGTGGATCTGGATCGACGTCAGAGCGGCATCGACGGCGAGCTGCGCAGCCATCGCTTTGCTCGCATTGATGTACGGGACGTCGCGCACGTTGTTCTGCTGCATCCAGGCGAGGCGGAACACGATGTTCTCGACGGTGCGCAGCTTGAGATACAGGTCGCTGATCTTTAGCTGCACGGCTTGGAACTCGCCGATCGGCCGGCCGAACTGCTTGCGCTCGCGCACGTACGCGAGGCTCGCGTCGTAGCACCTCTCGATGATGCCCCACGCCATCGACGGCACGCCGCTGCGCTCGTTGCCGAGGCTGTCCTTGGTGTCCGTACGACCACCGTGGCCCTTCTCGCGACCGCCGAGCAGGTGCTCCGTCGTGAGCTTCACGTCGTCGAAGAACACCTCGCTCGTCGGCGAATCGCGCATGCCCATCTTCTTGAACGGTGGACCCACGGTCACGCCCGGCATCCCGCGCTCGACGATGAACGTGCCCATGCCGCGTCCGCCCTCGGGCTCGCCGCGATCGATCTTCGCGTAGACGAGAAAGATGTCCGCACCAGGACCGTTGGTGATGAACGTCTTGCTGCCGCGCAACGTGTAGCCACCGTCCGCGGTCGGCGTCGCGGTGGTGCGCATCGATCCGAACGCGTCGCTCCCCGCGTCGGGCTCGGTCAAGCACCACGAGCCGATCGTCTGCATCGTCGAGATGGGCAAGCCCCACTTCTCGATCTGATCGGCGGTGCCTTTGGAGACGATCGCGCCGCCGACCAGACCGATCGAGACGCCAAAGCCCATCGCGAAGCCCGGCGAGACACGGGACAGCTCCTTCACGACGACGTGCATCAGCATCGGGCTGCCCATCGACTTGCCCATCGCTGACTCGGCGGACTCGCCCGGAGGAGCGTCGCCGCTGCGCAGCTTCGCGATCCGCTTCTTCACCGCGCCGCCGAGCATCGCGTCGAAGCCGAACGTCTTTGCCATCTTCTTCATCAGGTCGAAGGGCATCTCGGTGCCGGCCTCGAGCGCCGGAATCTTCGGCGCGAGCGTCGACTGACACCACTGCCGGATCACCGTGCCGACCATCTGCGCTTGCTCGTCGAGCTGGAACATCTCGACAGCGTATCTCACGCGCGGCGAGGACGGCTATGGCGCCAGATCGAAGCGACAGGTGGTGTAGGGCGGGCAGCGCGAACAACGCCAGTAGCAATCGGGATCATCGCAGAACGCGAGACCGTCGCCGTCGGCATCGCTACCGGGTTCGCAGGTCTCGAGCGGCGTCGCGCTTACGAGGTCGCGGAACACGGCCACCTTGCCGGTACCGATCGTCACCCCGTACCACATCGTCATTCCGTCTCTCGATCGATACGTCGCGTTCTGCAGGACGATGCCCGTCGGGAACGCGGCGAGCTTCGTGAACCGATCACCGCGTCGCTCCCATAGCCCTCGCTGCGTGTCGCCCTCGTTGCTCGTCACGAGGAGGATGCCGCCGGCGCGCTCGTCACTGGAGATGTAGTCGATCCCCTGCGGGTACAGCTCCGCCACGACCCACTCGCTGTTCGCGAGCTCGATCAGGCTCGCGGACGACAGACCGACGAGTCGTCCATTGCGCGCATCCCACGTCATCCGCGTTGGATAGGCCCCGGTCGTCGTCGTCACGAAGCTCCACGTGGACTCGTCGTCGGGGAGCTGCCAGAGATCACTGATGACCCTCGTCAGGATTCGACGATTCTGGGGATCGTACGCGCTGAGGCTATAGCCCGGGAGATCCATCGTGTTCTCGATCGTCGACCACGCGCTTCCGTCGAACACCGCGGTGTCGTCGAAGAGCGTGTTGCCCGCATAGCCATTCGCGATCACCGCGCCACCACGTCCGAGGGAGGTGGTCAGCACGCCGGTATTTCGCGTGACGATCGACGAGGCATGCGCGACCAGCTCGACAGGCGGGCTGCGATCCGGATCGATGCGAATCGAGCGGAACGTCGTCGAGCCATCGAGCGTATCGGCATCGAGAACGTGAAAGCCCGTCGTGTCCGCCATTGCCGACGACGTGAGCGGGGAGGGGAGTGCGGGGCGCTCGGTCCATTCACTCGGTCCGAGCTCGAACGAGCGGACGCCGGTGTGAATGAGGACCGCGTTGTCATGGAGGTCGTGATAGGGGAACCCGTGTGCCTCGGCGGGAGGCACCTGCGGCATGAGAACCCACGTGCCGTCGCGACGCGTGAACATGGCCTTGGGGCCGTTCTGCAAAGTGCTGCGCTCGATCGCGCGTAACTCTCCATCGACCCGGAACATGTTCACGATCTGCGCCGTTGCTGGATCGATCGACTGCGACCACGAGTTTCCGGTGACCACCCATTGGTGACGATTGCTGTCCGTGCTGAGCGTGCTGCGCAGTACGACCACCTTGCTCGCTGGATCGAACGCAACCGAGGCGGCGGTGTTGATCTGTCCGTTCGCGATGAACGTCCCGAGCCTCGTCCACGTTCCATCCGGGGCGAGCGATGCGAGGAACGTCTGGCTCGGCGCCGACGTGGTCGTCCACACGAGCACGCGGCTATTCGCCGCATCGTGGCCCATCGCGACGATGTTGCCGGTGCCGGGGTTCCCGATCAGGGTCCACGCAGTGCCATCCCAGCTGTAGATGTTGGACAGGGTGGCTCCGAGGACGCGCTGGCGATCGTGGTCGTACGCCGTGACGAGCAACCGAGGAACGCGCGTGGGGATGTACTGCCACGCGCGATCCACGAGCTCCCACGTTCCGTGGTCCACCGGCACGACGAGACGCAGACGGATCGGATCGTAGACCGGCCGCAGCTCGGACGTGGCGAGGTTCAAGCTGAGTCCGACGATGCGGATTCGCTCCTCCTCCACGAGACAGCGAGAGTCGCAACCATCGCGCGATAGGAGGTTGCCGTCGTCGCACTCTTCGTCGAGATCGACGGCGCCGTTGCCGCACGTCTCGTTCGAGCGGCAGTCCACGCTACAGCCATCACCTGCGACCTGGTTTCCGTCGTCGCACTGCTCCTCGGGCTCGACGACCCGATTGCCGCATCCGCGTGGGAGGCACACGCCATCGAAGCAGCCACCGACCACGGTCACTGTCATGCAGTCGTCGTTGTCGGCGAGCGTGTTACACGCCGTGAGCTGGTCGGGCATCACGCATCCGCCGTGCTCCGTGTCGCACGCCGTACCGACAGGGCACGCGGTTCCATCTCCGCAGTCGACGAGATCATCGCGAAGGCAGGCACCACTAGCGATCGCGACCAACAACAAGGCCCAACGCACACTCCATCATCGCACGGCGTCCGTGATCGCAGCGAC
The DNA here is from genome assembly GCA_023428295.1 of Pseudomonadota bacterium. GTDB lineage: Bacteria > Myxococcota_A > Polyangia > Haliangiales > Haliangiaceae > JABFXX01. The sequence continues at coordinate 25,295 of JAEYYV010000288.1, read as the reverse complement.
GACGTGCGCCACGCGACGACCGCTCGTCTCGACCGTGTGCTCGGCGCGCGCGTAGAGCTTCTCGCGTGCCGTCATGAGCGCGCGAAGCTCGGCGAACGCGTGCGGGTTCTGCGCCATCGGACGCTGATCGCCCTGTGCGACGACGCGGTTCCAGTGCTCCTCGGCGGTGGCGCGCAGCCACACCGTGCGGCACCGCGCGCGAAGGAGACCGTAGTTCGTGGGGTCGTTGACGATGGAGCCGCCGGTCGCCAGCACCATGGGGGTGGGCGTGGCGAGGATCCGCGTGAGTACTTCACGCTCGATGCGCCGGTAGTACGCCTCGCCGTGGAGCGCGAACACCTCGGACAGCGGGAGCCCGGCCGCTTCTTCGATCTGCTGATCGAGCTCGACGAACGCGAGGCCGAGCTTCTTGGCCAGCGCTTCGCCCACGGCGGACTTGCCGGCGCCGCGCACGCCGAGGAGCGCGATCGGCTTCTCGGTGGGAGGCGAATCAGCCGCCGCGAGCAGCACGGACGGCGTGGTGCCGAGTGTGTGCGCGACCTCTGCGAACCGCACGAGCGAGATGTTGCCCTCGCCCGTCTCGAGCTGCGCGAGGAACCGCTCGGACACGCCGGAGTGCACGGCCAGCTCGCGGCGCGACCAGCCTCGACGCTCCCGGTGGGACCGCACGGTCTGGCCGACGCTGGCGAGGTAGCTCGACGACACGCGTGCACTATAGTGCATCGCGAAAGGGAGTGACAAGCAGTTTATTGCTTGGTACCAAATCCAGATGGCAGGCACCGACGCCCCGACCCGCACGGAGTTCGAGACCCACCCATCTCGCTACAAGCACTGGAAGCTGAGCTTCGATGGCGACACCGCGAAGCTGGTCATGGCGGTCGACGACGAGCACCCGCACAAGCCGGGCTACGAGCTGAAGCTGAACTCGTACGATCTGTCGGTCGATATCGAGCTCGCGGACGCGATCCAGCGCGTTCGCTTCGAGCATCCCGAGGTCAAGGCGCTCGTGATCACGGCGGAGCTCGATCGCGTGTTCTGCTCGGGCGCCAACATCTACATGCTCGGGTTGTCGACGCACTCGTTCAAAGTGAACTTCTGCAAGTTCACGAACGAGACGCGGCTCTACCTCGAGGACGCGTCGCAAAACAGTGGTCTCGGATCGATCGCGGCGTGCAAGGGCACCACGGCTGGCGGGGGCTACGAGCTCGCGCTCGCATGCGACGAGACGCTGCTCGTCGATGACGGCAACTCCGCGGTGAGCTTCCCCGAGACGCCGCTGCTCGCCGTGCTCCCGGGCACCGGCGGCCTCACCCGTCTCGTCGACAAGCGCAAGGTGCGCCGTGATCGCGCCGACGTGTTCTGCACGACAGCCGAGGGTATCAAGGGCAAGCGCGCGAAGGAGTGGGGCCTCGTCGACGACGTGGTGTCGCGCACCAAGTGGGACGAGACGGTGATCGCGCGCGCCAAGGCGCTCGCTGCAACGCAGAAGGTCACGCGCGGTCCGGCGATCGAGCTGCCCGCGCTCGGCGGAAAGATCACGGACACGGCGTTCACGTATCGCTACGTCGAGCTGTCGATCGATGCGGGCGCCCGGACCGCGAACCTCGTCGTGAAGGCCCCCGAGTCGAGCGCGTTCGAGCTCTCGGCGGACACGTGGTCCTTGCGCGCGTTCCGCGAGCTCGACGACGCGCTGTTGCGCCTGCGCTTCGATCTGCCGGACATCGGCATGGTCACGGTGCGCACGACGGGCGATGCGGCCAACGTCCTCGCGCACGACGAAGCACTCGCGAAGGCAGCCCACGACAACGGTCTGGCGCGCGAGATTCGCCTGCTCCAGCGCCGCGTGCTCAAGCGATACGACAACACGGCGCGCAGCTTCTACGCGGTCGCGGACTCCGTGGACTCGTGCTTTGCCGGCGTGCTGCTCGAGCTCGCGCTCGGAGCGGATCGCTTCTACATGCTGATGGATGGCGACGAGAAGATCGCGGTCACGCTCGGCGTGGCCAACAGCGGCTTCTTCACGATGTCCACGGGGCTCTCGCGTCTCGACGCGCGCTTCTACGGTGACGCGGCCGCGGTGGCCAAGATCCTCGCGCGCGGAAACGAAGGCGCGATCCCGTCGGAGGAAGCGGAGAAGCTCGGCATCGCGACGATCGCGGCCGACGACATCGACTTCGAGGACGAGCTGCGCATCGCCGTCGAGGAGCGCGCGTCGCTCTCGCCGGATGCGCTGACGGGCATGGAGCAATCGTTGCGCTTCGTGGGGCCCGAGACGCTCGAGACCAAGATCTTTGGCCGCTTGTCGGCGTGGCAGAACTGGATCTTCACGCGCGCGAACTCTACGGGCGAGCAGGGCGCGCTGACGCTCTACGGCCAACCCGAGCGCCCGCAGTTCCAGTGGAAACGTACGTAGTCGAGAGGAGACGATCATGGGCAACGTAGTTACCGACGAGAAGATCCCGAACAACGTCAACCTCTCGAGCGACAAGCGCCTGCAGCGCGCGCTCGAAGCGTGGCAGCCGCAGTTCATCGATTGGTGGAAGCAGATGGGCCCGCTCGGCTGGCAGGAGAAGGACATCTACCTGCGCACCGCGATCTCCGTCGAGACCGACGGCTGGGCGCACTTCGATCACGTGAAGATGCCGGACTATCGCTGGGGCATCTTCCTCGAGCCGCACAAGGAAGGCCGCACGCACGGCTTCGGCGACTTCTACGGGCAGCCCGTGTGGAACGAAGTGCCCGGCGAGTTCCGTAATCTGATGAAGCGCCTCATCGTCACGCAGGGCGACACGGAGCCGGCGAGCGTGGAGCAGCAGCGCGAGCTCGGGGCGACCGCGCCGTCGCTCTATGACCTGCGCAACCTGTTCCAGGTGAACGTCGAGGAAGGCCGCCACCTGTGGGCGATGGTCTACCTGCTCCACACGTACTTCGGCCGCGATGGGCGCGAGGAGGCCGAGGAGCTGCTCGCGCGTCGCTCCGGCGACGTCGACAAGCCGCGCATCCTGGGCGCGTTCAACGAGCCCACGTCGCACTGGCTGTCGTTCTTCATGTTCACGATGTTCACGGATCGCGACGGCAAGTATCAGCTGAGCGCGCTCGCGGAGTCGGGCTTCGATCCGCTCGCGCGCACGTGCCGGTTCATGCTCACCGAGGAAGCGCACCACATGTTCGTCGGCGAGACGGGCGTGCAGCGCGTGGTGAAGCGCTCGTGCGAGCTCATGAAGAAGAGCGATGGTGATCCACGTTCGCTCGGCGGCATCGATCTGCCGACGATCCAGAAGTACGCGAACCTCTGGTACTCGCTCTCGCTCGACCTGTTCGGCGGCGAGGTGTCGTCCAACGCGGCCGATGCGTTCGCCGCGGGCATCAAGGGTCGGTACAAGGAAGACCGCTACGACGAGCACAAGCTCGTGGGGTCGCACTTCGCGATGGACGTGCTCGAGGGCGGCAAGGTCGTCCACAAGGACGTGCCGATGCGCAACGCGCTCAACGAGGTCCTGCGTACGGAGTACATCAAGGACTGCCAGCGCGGCGTGGATCGCTGGAACAAGACGATCAGGGACGAGGGCATCGACTTCGAGCTGAAGCTCCCGTCGCACAAGTTCCATCGCCAGATCGGCATGTGGGCCAACCACCGCTTCACGCCGGAGGGCCAGATGATCGATCAGGCAACGTTCGACGCGCGCCGCGGCGAGTGGCTGCCGAACGACGCCGACGAGACGTACATCAAGAGCCTGATGAAGCCCGTCTACGAGCGCGGCAAGATGGCGAACTGGATCGCGCCGCCGATCAAGGGCATCAACGGTCTGCCGGAAGACTTCGAGTACGTGCGCATGTAAGCGCGCTACTGTACGCCGTAGCCTTCGAACGCCGTGCCCGGCTCGACGCGAACATCGTCCGTGCCGCGCGGCACTTCGGTCCACGCACCACCACTGCCGGGCTCGGCCGTCGTGTCGGCGGTCGCGCGGTAGATGCGCGGCTCGCTGCCGTGCACCACCACGTCGCCCGCGTGATAGGTGACTGGCGTGTTGCCGCCGTTGACCGTGACCGTCGGTGACCACCACGTGAGGTGATGTCCCGGCGTGGTCCACGGTCCGTCGCGTAGCTCGATCGCACCGGGATCCACGTTCACGTTCCCCGTCAGGGTGTACGTGCCGCTCGTGCCATCACCGCCGGCGATCGCGCCGACCAGGCGATCCGTGCCGGACCACTTGTTGTTCGAGAACGTGACGGGCGCCATGAAGTTCGGGTGCTTGTTGGCCACGACGTTCGGGTCGTTCATGTCGACTGGGCCGTACGCGAAGTCGAGTCCGCGAAACACGTTGCTCTCGAACACGAAGCTCGAGCCCGCGCCGCTGGTGCCGTTCAAGTAGATCGCGAGGCTGGCCACGTCGGAGAAGTAGTTGTCGCGGAACGTGACGTGCCGCTCGCCATCGCCCGATTGCGGCGAGCTGAAGAAGCTGAGCAGCGTACCCGCACCGTCGATGAACACGTTGTGATGGAACTCGATCGTGCCTTCGCGCACGAGGACCTGCGAGTTCGAGTCTTGATAGCGACCGAGCCCGTTATCGAGCCAATGCAAGCCGCCCGAGATGAACGTGTTGTGATGGACGCTCGAGCCGTCGCCGAGATCTTGGATCTGCAGCGTCTCGTTGCCCGCGCGCAGGATACGGTTGTTGTAGATCTGCAGCCCCGCGAACAAGTTGCTCGGCGGCGTCCCGGTCCATCCGAAGTAGAAGCCCTCGCCGTCGACGTCGTGGATGTACGTGTCGTGCACGCGGACGTTCGTCATCGGCTGCGCCAGCGTGTGGTCGTTGTAAAGGCGGATGCCCGCGAAGCCCGATCGCGTCACCTCGACGTACTCGATCTCGAAGTCGGTCGCGCCACCACCGACGGAGATGCCCATGTGCAAGTACGGCGCGGACAGCGCGTACTCGTCGTCGGACATGATGCCGTACGCGCCCGCACTCTCGGCGTACTTGCCACACGCGTGGCCCGGGAACGCGGCATCACCTGTCTTCGATTCCTCGTCGTAGCGACCGGTCAAGATCCAGTTCGCGCCGCCGCCGAACGACCAGATGTAGTTACCCGTCGGGTTCTTGCCGACGAAGAACTGGCCGCCTTTGTTCGTGATGACGAGCGGCCGATCCGCGGTGCGCACGGGCAGGTTGCCGAGGTTGATGTTCGTCCACTGACCCGCCGGCAGGTACAGGCGATCGAGCGTCATCCAATCGACGTCACGAAACGACGCTTGGACATCCGTGTAGTAGAAGCCGTCACCCGTCGGCGGAAGCTCGAACGTGTTCTCGGGAACGCCGAACCTGCCGGGCGGATCGCACGAGCTGACGGTGCCATCGCCCGGTGGTAATCCGCCGTCACTCGTCGTCGACGACGAGTCGTCACCGCACGCGACGAGTCCGAGGAGAGCTGCGAGCCACCCGAAACGCATGCATCCATGGTGCGCCGATTCGGGAGCGAGAGGTGTGCGAACGCTGCCCCGGGCAGAAGGTATCGGCTACTCGCCCCCGTCGCACGGATCGGCGCCGAGCTTCTCGGCATCGTCGGGATCGTCGGGCTTGGCGTCGTCCCGCACGCCACCACCGTCGGGCGCACCGCTCTCGGCAGGCGCGGCGTTGGCGGGAGCAGCGGGCGACTTCTTCTTGCCGCACGCGGAGACGGAGGCCACGAGCACGAGACCCAGGAGGATCGAACGGATCATTTCTTCTTCACCTTGTTGAGCAGGTCCCCGAACGTACCGAGCTTCGCGCTCTGTGTCTGCGCCTGTGCCTTTGCCACGTCGGCGATGTCCTCCGCGCTGCCGTCCTTGGACGCAGCGAGCGAGAGCGACAGACGGCGGCGCTCGTGGTCGACCAGGAGCACGGTCGCTTCGACATCCTGGCCGACGGAGACGACCTCTTTCGGGTGCTGGATGCGGCGACCCGCGCCGAGCTCGCTGATGTGCACGAGGCCTTCCACCGACGGCGCGAGCTCCACGAACGCACCGAACGGCTGCAGGCGCGTGACCTTGCCCTTCACGCGCGCGCCTTCCCGGAGGTGCGCGGTAGCGTCGTTCCACGGATCGTTCGCGAGGGCTTTGAGCGAGAGCGAGATGCGCTCGCCTTTCTCGCTCGGCTCGATCTTGAGGATCGCGACCTCGATCTCTTGGCCGAGGCGCAGCACATCCTCGGGCTTCTCGACGCGCGAGAAGCCGAGCTCGGAGATGTGCAGCATGCCCTCGATGCCGCCGATATCGACGAACGCGCCGAACGGCTTGAAGCCGACGACCTTGCCGCGCACGACGAGCCCGATCTGGAGCGACTTGCGCGTGACGGCGGCGAGCTTCTCCTTCTCCTCTTCGACGAGCACGCGGCGCGAGAGGACGAGGTTGCGCGCCTCGTACTTGGTGATGCGGAACGTCAGCTTCTGGCCGACGTACGTGGAGAGATCCTCGACGAAGCGCGCGTCGATCTGAGACGCGGGACAGAAGCCACGCACGCCCGCCACGTCGACGGAGACGCCGCCTTTGATCACCTCGGTGACCGTGCCCTCGACGGGAATGCCGAGCTCGAACGCTTGCTGCAGCTCCGCGCTCGCCTGCGGGCCGCGGCCCACTTTGACGCGCAGCTCGAGGACGCCGCCTTGATCGCCGACGACGCGCGCCTCGATCACCTCGCCGGCGTTGACCAGCAGCTTGCCTTCCTTGTCGCTGACCTGATCGCGCGAGAGCACGCCTTCGGCTTTGCCGCCGACGTCGACGAACACGGCGTCCTTGCCGAGCGAGATGATCTTGCCGGAGATCATGTCGCCGATCTTGGGACGCCTCTGTCGCGGCGCTCCCTTCTGGGATTCAGCGAACATCGCAGCGAAATCGTCGTCCTGGTCGGCCATGGCGCGCGCACTCTACTCGGTCGGCGCGGCTACGTCACGGCAGAGGCGGCTCAAGGATCGGACATCTGCGCGAACGCGGCTTGGACCGTCGCGTCGTCGGCGCAGCGTTCGGACAGCGCCTGCATCCGGGTCTCGAGATCGTGATAGCGGTGCTCGTTCTTCTCGATGAAATCCGTGGCGGCTTGCAGCTTTGCCTTGTCTCGGTCGAGTGCCATGGCGTCGACAAAGGCTTGGCGCCGCGCGACGAGCTCGCGCTGCATCGCGGCGCCTGCCTCCGCGCACGTCGTTGCAGCCTCCCCGGCGGCGACCACCGCAGCGTGGGCCTGCCACGCGCGATCCGTGATCTCCGCGGGCGTGGGCTCGCCGTCACGGCGACAACCGAGAGCCAGCACGAGCACGAGCGCGATCCGCATGCGCAGAACCTAGCAGAGCGCTCGTTCGCCCGTGCTCGAGACCGCTAGTTCGCGCGCGCTTCGGATCGCGCGGGGCGAGCGGCAGGCGTGACCGCCGGTGCCTCGGTGACGTCGATGCGCGGTTGGCTCGTACCGAGGGTCTTCGCGTCGAGGTTCGCGATCTTGCGGAGCGCCCAGTCCCACACGCGCGTCGGAACGAGCGCCTTCGCGAGCACGATCATCTGGTTCGAGAAGTACGGCGCCACGTAGCGTGCGGCGGGACGGCGCGCTTCGACAGCGCGCGTGATCGCCTTCGCGACGACGATCGGATCTGACGCGAGCTTGTCCGCCTGCTTGGACATCTGCTCGTAGCGCGCGATCGCGGGCGCGTACGGCGTCGACGAAAAGCGGTCGAGGTTGTCGGCGGCGGTCGCTTCGAAGTTCGTGCGGATGACGCCCGGCTCGACGAGCGAGATATCGATGCCGAACGCGCGCAGCTCGTAGCGAAGCGCGTCCGACAGCGACTCGACCGCGTACTTCGTGGAGTTGTACACGCCGAAGTAGGGCAGCGTGACGCGACCGCCGAGGCTCGAGATATTGACGATGCGCCCCGCGCGTCGCTCGCGCATGGCGGGGAGGAACGCGCGCGTGACGTTCATCAAGCCGAACACGTTGGTCTCGTACTGGCGGCGCATCTCGGCGTCGTCGATCTCCGCCGTCGGTCCCAAGATGCCAAAGCCCGCATTGTTGACGAGCACGTCCGGACCGCGGCCACCCGTGAGCTGCTCGACCTCGAGCTGCGCGGCGACGATCGACGTCTGGGACGTGACGTCGAGGATCACCGTATCGAGCTGCGCCTTCCCGCCGTGGGGCAACACGAGCGCGGCGGCCTCCTCGCGCAGCTTCGCGAGCTCGGCGACCTTGCGACCGCTCGCGATGACATGGTGTCCACGCTTCGCGAGGTGAAGCGCGGTGAACCGGCCGATGCCCGCAGTGGCACCCGTGATGAGAACGATCTTCGACGTGTTCGACATAGTCCCTGGCTCCGTTCAAACGTTAGTGGAATGAATGTTCATTCCGTCCAAACCCACAGAAAAGGCGAGGGATTCCCCGCCGAGAACCGACGATCCGTCCCTAGGCTCGAACTGCTTCCCAGAGGACTTGCTCGGCGAGCACCCAGTCCGCTTCGTCGAGCGACTGCTCGACCTCCACGCAACTTCGTATGACGCCGACAAACGCGCCCATCACGATCCCCATGAGGAGGTTCGGTGGACCCGCTTTGAGCTCGCGGCGCGCTTGTGCGGCGACCACGATGCTCGTGAAGAGAGAGAGAAGACGCTGCTCCAACGCGCGGCTCTCGGCATCGAGATAGCGCTGGTGGTGGTGCAGCTCCATGAAGATGAACGCCTTGACGTTGTTCTGCGCGAACGTCGCCATGCGCATCCACATCGTGCGGAACTGCTCTCTCGTCGAGGAGCTCGCCGGAAAGTCATCCAACACGACGTGCGCGAAGCGTTGCTTCTGCTGGCGATAGATCGCGTTGACCAGCGCTTCCTTCGACTCGAAGTAGCGATAGATGGTGCCCGCACCCACGCCGGCCGTGTCCGCGATCTCGGGGACCGCGGTGCCGAAGAAGCCGCGCTCGACAAACAGATCCAGCGCCGCATCGAGGATCGCCTCGCGCTTGTCGCCCTTGGGCTCGCGCGCGGTCTTGGAAGCGATCGAGGACGCCATCTGCGTGGAGGAATGAATATTCATTCCGCAGTGCGCGTGCAAGCACAAACTTCGACAAATTTGATAGTGAGCCGAACTTGCTGGCGTTTTAGCCCGGATCGTTGTTCGCGATCTCGTCGAGCACCTGGCCGAACACTTCTTCGGGCTGCGCGCCCGAGACACCGATCGTGCCGTTGAAGACAAAGAACGGCGCGCCGGAGATGCCGAGCTGGCGCGGCACGTCGTGCTCCTTCTTGGTGAGCGAGAGCTCGTTCTCGTCGGTCAGCAGCTCGAGCACGCGCTCCCTCGTGAAGCCGTGCTGCGTGGCGATCTCGACGAGCACGTCGGGGTCGGAGATGTTCTTCCCGTCGAGGAAGTTGGCCGCGAACAGCGCCTGCGCGAACGCGCGTTGCGTACCGAGTGGGATCGCGTGACGCAGGAGCGTGTGCGCGCGGACCGTGTTGTACGACATCGGTTGCTTCGCACTGTCGAGCGGGATGTTCGACTTGCGCGCTTCCGCTTCGACGCGCGCGAACATCGGCGCCGGATCGCGACCGTACTTGGTGCGGATCATTTCGGGGACGTTCTTGCCCTCCGGCGGCGTGTTCGGATCGAGGAGGAACGTGCGATACGTGACGTCTGCCGTGATGCCTCGCTCGGTCAGTACGTGCTCGAGGCGACGCGTGCCGATGAAGCACCAGGGACACACGACGTCGCTGAAGATGTCGATTTGCACGGACCCACCTTAGCGCTGGTCATCGAGGTGTGCAGCTTCACCGTCGCCTCGAGGTGCTCGTCCTACGACCGTTACGAGCGCTTGCGCTTCGCCGTGGCGCGTGGCTTCACCGGCTTGCTGAGCCCTTGCCGGAGCTCGGCGCGTTCGCGTGCCGCCGACATCGCCCAACAGCAGATGGGACACGTCGTGCGCACGTGTCCGCGCGCCGGACAGAAGCTGCGTCCGAAGTAGATCATCTGCAGGTGTAGATCGTGCCACCGCGCCTGCGGAAACACGGCCTTGAGATCCGCCTCGACCTCCTCGACGGTGCGCGCGCGTGACAGCTGCCACCGACCGGCGAGCCGATGGATGTGCGTGTCGACGGGAAACGCGGGCTCACCGAACGCCTGCACCATCACCACGCTGGCGGTCTTGTGGCCAACGCCGGGCAGCTTCTCGAGCGCGGCCATGTCGCGGGGGACCTCGCCACCGTGATTCTTCACGAGCATGCGGCTCGTCTTGGCCAGCGCCTTTGCCTTGCCGGGCGCGAGGCCGCACGTCTTGATGAACGGCATGATCTGCGCGGCGGTCAGCTTGGACATCGCGGTCGCCGACGGCGCACGCGCGAACAGCTTCGGCGTCACCATGTTGACGCGCGCATCCGTGCACTGCGCCGACAGGATCACCGCGACGAGCAGCTGAAACGGATCCGCATGGTCGAGCGGGATCGCGGGCGCGGGAATGTACTCGTCGAGGAGCTGCACGATCAGATCGGCGCGCCCTTGCCGCGTGCGCGGCGCATCGGCAGGCGCGAGCAGCGGCGAGCGCGTGGTGGTGAGCGCGTGATCGATCGCGGCGTCGATGGGCATCAGTCGTTGTCTCTCGTGTCGTCGGGAGCATCCGGCTTCGCTTCCGCCGGTGCGGTGAGCGAGCGCAAGAACTGCTGCGCCTCGGGGTGAGCGGGCTCTGCGCGCACCGCCTCCTTGGCCGCCGCGGTCGCTTCATCGCGGCGTCCCTTGCCCCACAGCCATCGCGCTTCCGCGAGGTACGCGCGCGCACGCAATGGCTCGAGCCGTTGCGCTTCCCGCAAGGCGGCGAGGCCGGCTGCTTCCTCGTCGCGCCCGAGGAGGAGCTGTCCGAGCTGGTAGTGGCCCGAGGGGTGCGTGGGATCGATCTCGATGACCTTGCGATACGCGTACTCCGACGCTGCCGGATCACCGAGGCGCCGCGCGTTGCCGCCCCAGAAGCGGTAGTAGTCGACCGCCGTGGACGACGCGCGATCGATGACGAGCCACACGATCATCGCGAACATGTAGCCACCGGCGAGCTTCGCGCCACGCACGCGTTCGCGAGACACGCCGATCCACGCGGCGCAGATGCCGGCGATCACGAGCCCGACGATCGTCGCCGAGGGCAAGCGCACGAGAAGCGCGAGCACGCCTCCCACCGCGAGCATCACACCGACGGCGCTCCACGTCGTGTCGACGCGCCGAACCGCGCCGACGAGCCCGGCCACGAGCCACGCCGCGCTCTCACCCACGCGCACGAACAGGCGATCGGGGATCACGAGCACGTAGAAGCCGAGCATGAGCACCGCGAACAGTCCGATCTCGAGACCGCTCGCCAAGATGGCCGCGTGAAACGCGACGCCGAGCGGCAGCGCGACGAGCCACCCTCGCTTCCACCAGATCGTCAGCGCCAGGATGATCTCGGCGAGCAGCGCGAACCGTGACGCTGCCTTGATCCCGACGGTGTCGTCGATCAGCTCGCGCAGACTGCCGGCGATCTGGAGATCCAACGTGCGCCCGTCGAGCCACGCGGGATCCATCTTCGACACTGCGGCCCACAGATACATGATGCCGATCTGCACGAGCAGGAGGCGAATCGCCCACGCGCGGATGGGCGTCGAGAGCGCGCGATCCACCGGCCGCTCCCATGGCACGAAGCACGCGAGGAGCAGCACGAGCGCGACGAGATAGTGGTGCTGATACGAGTCGAGCTGACTTCCGAAGTACAGCCACGCGTACAGCGCGGTCGCGATCGGCAACACGATCCGCGTGCGTACGCCGAGCGCCGCGAACGACAGACACGCGGCGATCACGAGCTGCGCCACCGCGAAGCTCGCGCGACCCGCGCCGAAGTCGTTCATGCCGGGCACGTGCGACACGTTGAAGTCGCCGGCGCCATACCGCGGCGCATGGCTGATCTGCAGGAGCGCATCCACCGCGAGCACCGTGAAGATGACAAACCGCGCGACGAGCAGCTTCACCCACGGCACTTCGTAGCCGAGCCAGAAGCTGCGTCCCTCGGGATCCTCGACGCGCTTCGCGGGCTTGTTCTCGGTTGGTTTCTCGACGGACTTCGCGGGACCGGTCGAAGCCACCTGCTCGGGGGCCGCCGGCTTCGCACCGCGTTGTTTGCGCTTCTTCGCCATCTACAACTCGTCTACAACTCGTCTACAACTCGTCTACAACTCGGGCACGTTGCACATGTTGAAGCCGCCGTACGTGCGCGGCTCGCGATCCAGGTACGTGCAGTCGAGCGACACGCGTACGTCCTTGCCGGGATACTTGCGGCACAGCTTTGCGCCCATGGCCTCGACGACGGTGAACCGACCGCGCTTGGCGATCTCGATCCACGCTTCGTGAAACTCGCGGCTCAAGCGGGCGGGCGTGTCGCCGATGCTCACCGATGGTCGGCACTGCGCCATGCGAATCGGCGAGAACATGCGCCACGCGAACCGCTCGTCATGCGGATCGCGATGCGCGATGTAGTAGCGCAGCGGCAACAGCAGCTGCACGAGCAGGAACGCGACGATGAATCGCCCGCGCCATGTCTTCAGCAGCAGCACGCCCCGCAATATGCACCATCGAGATCAAAGTGGCAGCGCGGCCTGCGACGCGATTTGCACGGGGCGTGGCGGTGGCGTGTAGACGAGATCCTCGTCGACGCGCGCCCCAGGCGGTAGCGGCGCACGTAGCACGAGCTGCCCGGCCTCGACCGACGCGACCGCATGTCCATCCACGAACAGCACGGCGTTGCCGACCACCGCGGGCACGCGCGATCCGGGCGTGAGGATCCCGACGAGGTTCAGCGGATCCGTCGCGGCCACGCGCACCACGCACGGGCTCGGCGCCGGGTTGCGCACGGCGCGCAGCTCCTCGAGCGCTTCGGGCAACGCGAACTGCTCGCCGACAAACCCGCTCACGAAGCGGCCGCCGCGGATCTCACCGCGCGCTTCGAGGCGGCGGAGCGCGACGAGCAGGTCGCGCCACGGCGGCAAGCTCGACTCGCGCTGCACGAGATCGCGGAACACGACGCCATAGCGCTGCAACAGCTGACGCGCGCTGGCCTCTGCATCCATCGCAGCTGCGTTGGCGGCGGGCAACAGCGACCAGCGCCCGGCCGCCGTGGGCAGCGATCGCAGCGCGTGCGTGGGGCGCTTGTGATCGCGCGTGCGTGCCTTCTTGATCGCCTCTTGCCACTTGCGCACCGGCGGCAGCGCAGCCTCGGCGAGCGCCTTCTGCGTGTCGCGCGCCTTGTCGAAGAGGCTCTTCACTTCGCCGCGCTTGCGATCGACGAGGACGCGCAGGCTCGCGAAGCCATCCGCCGTGGCGATGCCCGCGCCGACGAGCTCCCACAGCGCATCCTCGATGTCGGCCGGTGGCAGCCCGAGGAGGTTCGCGAGGTCCGAGAGGAAGCTCGCGCCGTGCGCGGCGAGCGCGTCGCGAATCTCGGTGGCGAGCGAAGACAGCGCGGGCGCCTCGCTGGCGTTCACCGCCGCAGCGGCGCGCAGCCAGTGCGCATCGGAGCGCACCATGAGCGCGAGCGGCGCCGAGCGACCGGGCGCGGTGCGCTTCGCGGGCTTGGTCACGAGCGAGAGGCTCGGTGAATGCGGACTCGAGCGATCGCGCGCGTCGGCGCTGTCGATCAGCGCGCCGGCAACTCCGGCGAACGACGCATCGCGAACGCGCGGGTCTTGTCCGTCGATGCGGCGCGTGTCGTGCGCGCCGATGCCGTCGGCGCCATCGATGAGCGCGCCGCCAACTCCGGCGAGCGACGTACTGCTCGTGCGCGGATCTTGCCCGTCGATCGAGCGCGGAGCACTGCCCACGTGGGCGCCCGGGTTGCGCGGATCGAACTGGCGATGATTGACGTTATCGTCTGCCAGGCGAGCGCTTCGTTCCTCGAACGAGTCGCGCTCGCGAGCACTGCCCACGCGGGCGCGCGGATCGTGCTCGCGTTGGTCCTCGCCCGTGTCGTCGGTCGGCGCGAGGCGCGAGAACACGTCGCGCGCGGCGCGGATCGCATCCCGCACGTCGGCGTTGGAGTCGTTGGACTCGGAGTCGTCGACGGTGCGCGCGGCGTTGGCCGCCTCCTCGTACGCGGCGCGCTCGGACGCGCGGCGCATCAGCGCTGACGTCGTGACGAGCTGGACGATCACTTGCTCGCCGTAGCCGGGCGTGCGCGAGCCGGTCAGCGCAGCGGCAGCCGCGGCGGCGATCTCGTCGCGCGAGAGACCTTGGCGACACGCGGCGTCGGCGGCGAGCTCGGCGATGTTGTACGGATCGGTCGGATCGGCGGGCCTGGGCTTCTTCTTCGGCGGCAGCGATACCTCGGGCTCCTCGGCCGCATCGACGACGGAGGTGCGCGGCGAGAGGCGCGCCCAGACTACGTGGCCCGCGAGGCAGAGTTGATCGAGCCACGCCGGGTCGTAGCCGCAGAGGCGCGCGGGCAGCACTTCGCGTTCCCACGCGCCGGCCGCGGTCTCGAAGCCTTGCAGCTGCTCGATCACGCGCGCGAGTCCGTCGGCGCCGATGACCTGCGTGTGCTTGGCGACGCGCTGCCAGCGCAGCAAGAACCGCACGAGCGCGGCGGCGGAGACGGGCTCGATCTCCTTGCGCAGGCGCGCGAGCGTCAGCCGGTGAATGCGCGCGAGCACGCGACGGTTGCACCACTCGAGCGCGTGCAGCGTGGAGGTCTCGTTGGCGGAGGTGAGCGCCGCGCGCATCGAGGTGCCGCCGCGAAGCGCGGAGGCGGGCAGGGCGCCCGACGGTGCGGCGGGCGTGAACGAGCCGCGCAGGATGGCGCCGTCGCCTTCGAGAGCGAGGAGCGCGCCGAGGAGGTCATCGACGGGAAGGCCGAGCTCGGCGGCGAGCGTGGGCGCGGTGACGGGCCCGCGATGATCGAGGTGCGCCGACGTGATGCGAAGGATCGCCTCCTCGCGCGGCACGATCTTGGCCCACGATGGCGTGGGGATGGCGGGCACCGCTTCGACGTTCTCGCCGAGGATCGCGCGCGCCACGCCGAGGCGCTCGGTGGCGACCCACGCCGCGATGTCGTGTTCGCCGTACCGCCAGCGGATGCGTGCGGCGCGGCCCGTGCGCGTGAGTGCCTCGAACCAGTCGTCGGCGCCCGGTGCCCACGTGCGCGCGAGCGGTTCGGGAACGAGCCACAGCGCCATGAGCGCGTCGTGCAGCTCGTCGACATCACGCACGGTGGGCGCGACTTCTTCCGCGGCCGCGGCGATCGCGGCGATGTCGAACGCGCCGACGTCGTCGGTGCCGGTGGTGGAGATGGTGGCGGGCAGGCCGCGGCGCAGCTGTACGGCGCGCGTGCGGCGCTCCTCGAGCGGAGCGTCGTCGAGGAACGCGTACGGGTTGGCGTTGATGAGCTCGTGCGAGAGCGGTGACGGCTCGACGGTGTCGCGTGCCATCACGGCGATCTCGCCGCGCTCGAGGCGCTCGATCATGCCGCGCAGACCTTCGAGGTCCATCGCCTCGACGAGGCAGTCGCGGATGGTCTCGAACACGAGCGGGTGATCGGGGACCTCGCGCGGCCCTTGGATGTTCTCGCCGCACGCCACCGCTTGCGGGAAGACGACGGACAGCGTGTCGGCCGCGCGCATCTTCACGAGGTGAGGCGGCACGCGCTTGCCCGCCTTGCGGCGCAACACGGTGAGCGAGCGCGTGACGTTCCAGCGCCAGCGAATCTCGAACATCGGGCGATCGAGCAGCGCTTGGATCAACGTCTCCTCGGCCTGGTGCGACGGCACGTAGCCGAAGACCGTGTCGAGCGGAAAGCTGTGCGGCTGGCCGAGCGAGATCACGATGCCGTCGTCGGTGGCCGCGGCTTGCAGCTCGAAATCGAACGTGACGCAGAACTTCTTGCGCAGCGCGAGCCCCCACGCGCGGTTGATGCGACCGCCGAGCGGCGAGTGCAGGACGAGCTGCATGCCGCCGCCCTCGTCGAAGAATCGCTCGGCGACGAGCAGATCCTTGCGCGGCAGCGCACCCAGCGCGATGCGCGCCGCGGCGAGGTACGCGATGAGCTGCTGCGCGGCACGCGCGGGCATGGTGGTCTCCGCGACGAGCCACGCGGCGATGTCGTCGAGCGGCTGGTCACGCTCGAGGCGCAGATCGATCTCCTTGCGCAGATCGCTGACCTCGTCGGAGAGCTCGGCGGTGCGCGCGGGTGCTTCACCGAACCAGAACGGGATGGTCGGCGGCTGGCCCTTCGCGTCCTCGACGATGACCTTGCTCATCTCGATGCGCTTGATGCGCCACGCGGTGTTGCCGAGCTGGAACACGTCGCCGGCGGAGGAATCGATCGCGAAGTCTTCGTCGACCTCGCCGACCTTGATCTCCTCGGGCCACTGGACGACGGCATAGTTGTTGTTGTCGGGGATGGCGCCACCGCACGTGACGGCGGCGAGCCGCGCGCCGCGCCGGCCCTTGAGTGTGCCGGTCACGCGATCGCGATGGATGTGCGCGCCGCCGCGACCACGCCGATCGCTCACGCCTTCGGCGAGCATCTCGAGGATCTGCTCGAGCTTGTCGTCGGCGAGCTCGGCGTACGGCGTGGCGCCGCGGAGCATGTCGCGAAGCTCGTCCTCCTTGATGTCCTCGGCGGCGCACGACGCGACGATCTGCTGGGCCAGAATATCGAGCGGTGCATCGCGCAGCACGATCTGATCGAGGTTGCCTCGGCGCACGCCGCGCACGAGCGATGCGCACTCGACGAGCTGATCGCGTGTCAGCGCGAACAGGCGGCCCTTGGGCGTAGCGCCGAGAGTGTGACCGCTGCGGCCCACCCGTTGGAGCAGCGTGGCGATGGAGCGCGGCGAGCCGATCTGCACCACGAGATCGACCGCGCCGACATCGATGCCGAGCTCGAGCGACGCCGTCGCCACCGCGCACTTCACCTGCCCGAGCTTGAGCTTCTGCTCCGCCGCGAGGCGCAGCGTGCGCGACATGGAGCCGTGATGCGCGACCACGTGCTCCTCGCCGAGCCGTTGCTCGAGTGCTGCTGCGGCGCGCTCGACGAGCCTGCGCGTGTTGACGAACACGATCGTGGAGCGATGCTGCTGCACGAGCTCCGCGATGCGGTCATAGACGCGACCGAACTGCTCGAGTGACGCGACGGCCCCGAGCTCGTCGTCGGTGATCTCGATGGCGAGATCGAGCGCGCGGCGATGTCCCGAGTCCACGATGTGCGGCAGCGGCCGCTTGGTTCCCACGAGCAAACGCCCGATGCGCTCGATCGGCTTCTGCGTCGCCGACAGCCCGACGCGCACGGGCGTACGACCGCACGCTTGCGTCACCAACCGATCGAGTCGCTCGAGCGACAGCGCGAGGTGCGCGCCGCGCTTGTCGCCCGCGATCGCGTGGATCTCGTCGACGATCACGGTGCGCAGCTGCGAGAGCGAGGCGCGCCCCGAAACCGTCGTCAGCAGGATGTAGAGCGACTCGGGCGTGGTGACGAGGATGTGCGGCGGCTTCTTGGCCAGCTTCGCGCGCTCGCCCGCCGGCGTGTCGCCCGTGCGCACCGCGACGCGAATCTCGGGCAACGCCACGCCGGAGCGCGCCGCGTACTCGCGCAGCTCGGCGAGCGGCGCCTCGAGGTTGCGCTGCACGTCGTTGGACAGCGCCTTGAGCGGCGAGATGTAGAGGATGTCCGTGTGCGCCTCGAGCCCGTCGTTCTCGAGGCCGCGCCGCACGAGCGCATCCATGCACGCGAGGAACGCGGCGAGCGTCTTACCGGAGCCCGTCGGCGCGGCGATCAGAACATCGTGACCCGCACCGATGCGCGGCCAGCCCTCGCGCTGTGGATCGGTGGGCGCACCGAACCGCTCGCGGAACCATCCCGCGACGAGCGGATGGAAAGCATCGAGGGCATCGACGACCACGATGCGGCAGCGTACATCAACGGTCTGAGAATTCGTTCAGGTACAGATCCCGCCACGGCATGTTCGCTGACATTCGACTGTCAGCCGCTACAAGCAGGCCGTGTTGCACACCGTCCCGCCGGCCGCAGCGCACAACTCCGACGAGCCGACGATTCGCGAGAACACCTGCACGTTATCGATGCCGCCGACGAACTGCTCGGCGAACTTGGGAGCACCCGCCATCGACGACAGGTTCGCGCCGATGGCGAATCCATCGTTGCCATCCGTCGGGATTTCTCGGTCGCTGAACTGGACGCACTTCGCGACGTGACCGTCGACATACACGCGCATCTCGTCCTCCTCGTAGGTGCACGCGATGTGATGCCAGCGTCCATCGAGAACGAGCGGCACGGTGTCCAGCGTGCGCGTTCCGACGCCGCAGCGGATCGCTCCGTCCGGTCGCATCGACGCGAAGTACTGCGTGTTGTTGTCGTACAGCCACTGGGTCACGATCGGCGTGATCGCGACGGTCGGCTTGATCCACATCGAGACCGTGAGGTCCTCGCGGATGTCGAGCACCGGAGTCTCCGGGATGTAAATGCGCGAGGTGGCGTTGATCTCCACCGCGCCTTCCGCGTCGCGCAGCATCGGCACGAGGTTCTGCGCATCGACAGGCAGCGCGGACCGCGAGCCATCGGTCGCGAGGTCGGCGGTGTCGTCGAAGTCGATGCACAGCCGCAACGTCGGATCGGTGGTCGAGCACATGCGCGGGACGTCGGTCGGTCCGGCGTCCGGCCCCGCGTCGGGCGACGGATCGTCGTCGCCGTCGACAAAGCCAAGCTCGGCCGAGAATCCGCACCCCGAGACGGCCAGGGCAATCAGCATCCAACGCACGACACCGGACGCTGCAAGCAGTAGGCCGCGCGCAACTCGCGAGAATGCGTGCGAATTGCGAGCCTGTATTGGGGCCATTGGTCCCCGCTACTGACCAGCCTCGTCGTCAGGGGATGCCTCGCAGAGCATCACTCGTCGCGAGCGGCGCTGGGCCAGGCGCTCGCGTAGTGAAAGCGGATCTGCTCGTCGGAGTAGCGGTGCTCGCGCAACGAGCAGGCGTCTCTCACGGCGAGCCACGCGCGCCAGTTGCCGAGATCCGCGCGGGCGATCTCGAGCGCCGTCTCGCACGCGCCGTCGCAGACGCACGGCTTGGCGATGCGCTGCGGTGCCGGCAGGATGTGCTGTGGCGCCGGCAGGCTCGCGGTGTCGAGATCGAGCGCGATGACCGCGCGCAACGCGAACCACGGGCCGTACACCGGATGCACCGCGAGCCCGCCAGCGCTGGGCGCAGCGAAGCCCGTGGCGAACGCGAGCTCTTGGAACGGCAGATATGCGCCGTCGTAGCGACGGTGCGTGAAGACAACGAGCGGGCTGTTCGGATCACCAGCTGTTCGCACCGCAGCGTCGGTGCGTCCACCTGCTCCTCGCATCACGCCATCGACGTGTTCGTCTGCTCCTCGCACCACGTCGTCGGCGCGCGCGCTAGTCGCACCAACGACGCGCGCGATGGTGCGTTCGACATACGCGTCGAGTGGATCGTGATCGGGCAGACCGGCGCGCGCGGCGAGGACGTGCGGCCACAGCGCGCGCGTGTTGCCGACGAGCAGTCCAACGCGTGGGCCTGCGGAGAGGTGCTCCCACTTCGCGAGCGGATGCGTTGCTCGCGCGAGCACGGGGCGCGGCGATCCATCGCGGTTCGTCGCGAGCGCGGAGTGCGTGCGCTGCTCCTCGGCGTCGGCGATCGCGAGCGCGCCGACGGCGTGGGCATCGAACGCGTGCACGAGATCGAGCCCCGCGTCTGCGAGCTGCGCGATCAGCCGAGCGACATCGACCATGCGCGCGCAGTAGACCACGAGACCGCGACGCTCGCGATCCAGCGTCGCGCCGCGAACGGTGCGCGAAGCGTGGCCGCATCGTTGCGAACGCGAAGCGCGCGGGGCATGGTCGCGAGATGGCGCGCCTTCACCACGAACGCATCTCGCACAGCGAGGGCACACCGACGCGTTGGCTGGCGTTCACGCACGGCATCTATGGCGCGGGATCGAACTGGCGAGGCATCGCGCGAAAGATCGTGGATCGGCGTCGCGAGTGGGGCGTGGTCCTCGTCGATTTGCGAGCGCACGGTAAGAGCGAGACCGGCACGCCGCCCCACACCATCGACGCGTGCGCGAGCGATGTGAGCGAGCTCGTCGCGTCGCTGAGCGAGGACGGCGTGAACGTCGCGGCGCTGGCCGGCCATAGCTTCGGCGGCAAGGTCATGCTCGCGGCGCGCGAGCGCGTCGAGGTCGCGCAGACGTGGCTGCTCGATTCCAGTCCGAGCGCGCGACCGGGCGCGATCGACGACGAGCGTGACAGCGTCGTGCGCGTGCTGCACATGCTCGAGCGCATGCCGCGTACGTGGGCGTCGCGCGATGCGTTCGTGGGTGCGGTGCTCGCCGAGGGCTTCGATCAGGGGCTCGCGCAGTGGCTCGCGATGAGCCTCGCGCCGGCGGAGCCGAATCTCTACGCGAACCGGCTCGAGCCGGCCGTGCTGCGCGAGCTGCTCGCGAGCTACTACGCGACCGATGGATGGCCGTGGGTCGCGCACGAGCGTGGGGCGCTCGAGGTGGTGATCGCGACGACGTCGCCGGTGTGGCCGGCCGGCGATCGCGAGCGGGTGGGCGAGGTGGCTCACGCCACGGTCCACCTCGTGACCGCCGGGCATTGGCTGCACATCGAGGCGCCCGGACCCGTCGTCGATGTTTTCGTGACGGAGTTGCCGGAGTAGCGGCACCAATGGTGCAGGCCTGCTCGCGGGCCTGCCCACGTGAAGCGCACGTCGTTACATCTCGCGCACCTGCGCGTCGCTGGAGCCAACGCGGTTGGCGAGCAACCGGCGGTCGGGTCACGTGTCGCCACCCGCATGCGAGCACTCGGGATCGTGATGCTCGCCGCGGGGACGGCGTGGGTGGGGGTGACGTTCGCGGAGCTGGCGCTGGGCAAGAGGGCGTGGGCCGAGCCGAGGGTGGCGCTCGTCGAGGATGCGAGCGCGGGCTTCGTGTGGCGTGCGCCGGGCGCGTGTCCCGACGCAGCGAACGTGAAGTCGCGTGCAGAGCAGCGGCTCGGCGGCGCGCTCGATGGCAACCTGCACGGCATCGAGATCGAGATCACGCGCGAGCGCGGCGGGTTCATCGCGCGAATCGACGCACGGGCCATCACCGTCGCGAACGATGTCCGAACGCTGCGCAGCCGTCGCTGCGACGCGCTCGCCGATGCGGTCGCCGTGGTGCTCGCGAGGCTCGCGAGCGAGGTGCGCTCGTCGCGCAAGACCACCGTGCCGATCGAGACGAGGACGATCGCGCTCGTCGCACCCGCCCCCGCGGCGACGACGGCGGCGCTCGCGCACCACGATGACAGCGACGACGACATGAGCGATCAGCGAATCGTCGACGAGGGACCCGCTCCGAAGCGCGCGCGGCGATGGGGGATGGGCATGCATGTCCTCGCGCTGTCGGGCGTGGGTGCGTTGCCGCAGGTGAACCTCGGCGGCGAGCTGTCGGTGTTTGTTCGGCGCGCAGAGAAGTTCGCGTCGCTCGGCGTGAGCCGATGGGTGCCGCAGAACGCGAGGCTCGCGCCGGGTGCGCCGGGTGGCGTCGACGTCAAGCTCGATACGCTCACGCTGCGCGGCGGTTGGGGACCTGCGAAGGTTCCGATCCGCGCGTGGCTCCTCGGGGAGATCGGCCAACTGCAAGGGACGGGCGTCGGCGTCGATGACGAACGCACCGCCACCGCGCGCTGGCTCGCCCTCGGTGCAGGCATGGGCGTGGGCTGGCCGATGTCCCAGCACGCGCGGCTCGTCGGCACGTTCGAGATCGCGGTCCCGCTCGAGCGACCGCGGTTCATGCTCGACGGGGGCTCGGACCTCTTTCAACCGGGAGCCGCCGCGGCGCGCTGCGCTTTCGGGCTGGAGGTCGGCTGGCCGTGAAGTGGTGGGAGTTTCGATTTCGGCGTGACGGAAGCGCGGCGTTGGCGACACCAAGGTTGCAAATGCCCGCGGTCGCCCACGTGCTCGATACCGGCCCGACCGAACGGATCGAACGGATCGAACGGATCGACAGGTATGTAGACGTGCCAACATTCGACGAGGTGTACGCAGCGCATGTCGCGTACGTCTGGCGCGTGCTGCGCACGTTCGGCGTGAGCGAGGCGCAGATCGAAGATGCCGTGCAGGACGCGTTCGTCGTCGTGCACCGCCGCTTGCCGGAGTGGGAGGGCCGCGCGCAGATCACGACGTGGCTGTTCGCGATCGCGCGTCGCGTGGCGAGCGCATACCGCCGCAAACGCACGAGCGCGCAGCGCACGGAGACGCTCGAGCACGAGCCGGAGGGCGCGGCGGACACGTTCGCTGCGATGTCGCGCGCGCAAGCGGCGGCGACCGTCGTGTCGATCCTCGAAGCGATGGACGAGAACCAACGCATCGTGTTCGCGCTCGTCGAGCTCGAGCAGCTCTCGGTGCCCGAAGTCGCGCGGATGCTCGACATCAACCTCAACACGGCCTACTCGCGGCTGCGCCTCGCGCGCGCCGCGTTCGAGGCTGCCGTGAAAGCGAAGGCCCGATGAGCGCGCCCGAGCTATCTCCCTCCGCACGCGCGTTGCTCGATGCAGCGCGCGAAGGCATGAGCCCCGACGCCGCTGCGATCGCTCGCGTGCGCGGCAAGGTCGCCGCTGCTGCCGGTGGCGCCGCCGCGAGCGCGCTCGTGCTCAAGCTCGGCATCGCGGGCGTGCTCGCTGCCGTCGCGATCGGTGCGCTCGTCACGCGTGGCGATGCACCCGCGAGCGCGCCGCAGGTCGCGCTGCCGGCGGAGACCGCGCCCGCACGCCTGCACGAAGTCGCGTCCGTCGACGTTCCTGTTGCCGTCGTCGCGCCCAGTGCCGTCGATCCCGTCGATTCCGTCGATTCCGTCGATTTCGTCGATTCCGTCGATTCCGTCGATTCCGTCGAGCCCGCGCCGATCGAGATGGCCGCCGAGCCGATGCGCCGCACGGAAGCGAGCCCGGCGCTCACCGTCGATGCGCCGGCCGATCTCGCGCGCGAGGTCGAGCTCATCGATCGCGCGATGAAGGCGCTGGCCACGAACGATCCGTCGCGCGCACTTGCGACGATCAAGCTGCACGTCGTCGAGACGCGCGGCCGCGGCCAGCTCGCCGAGGACGCCGCCGCGATCGAGATCGAAGCGCTCTGTCGTCTGCACTCGCCGACCGTCTCCGCGAAGCTCGACACGTTCGATGCGCGCTTCCCGCGCTCCGCGCAACGCTCGCGCCTCTCCACTCACTGTCAGGAGCCCTGAATGCGCGAGCTCGCACTCTTGGTTGCCGCGCTGTCCGCGTGCAACGATCCCGGCGTCGTCATCGGCGAGCTGCGAGACACGCTCGTCTTGCCGGCGATCCCCAACCGCGATCTCGATCTGCTCTTCGTGATCGACGACTCGCCGTCGATGTTCGACAAACAAGCCGCCCTCGCCGCCGCGTTCCCGCAGATGATCGACGTGCTCTCGCAGCTCGACGGCGGCCTCCCGAACCTCCACATCGGCGTCGTCACTTCTGACATGGGCACGAGCGCGAGCACCACGTCTCCAGCGCCACCCATCGGCAGCCCCGGCCAAGGCGGATGCTCGAGCAACGGCGCGGCAGGCGCGCTCAAGATGGCAGCCCCGACCACCGACGGCGCGTCGTTCCTCGTCGACGTCGCGCTCGAAGACGGCACACGACGTCGCAACTACGACGGCGCCCTCCGCGACGCCTTCACCGCCAACGCACTCGTCGGCGCCATGGGCTGCGGCTTCGAGCAGCATCTCTCGGCGATGTGGCACGCGCTCGACGACAACCCCGCCAACGCGGGCTTCCTCCGCCCCGAAGCAAACCTCGCCGTCGTCATCCTCGCCGACGAAGATGATTGCTCCGCGCGCGACGGCGCCGTCTTCGGCCACGAATCCGCCGCCCTCGGACCGCAGCAATCCTTCCGCTGCTTCCGCTTCGGCGTCGAGTGCGACGAGGCGACCAACGAGGTCGGAGCGAAATCCAACTGCCGCTCCAACGAGAGCAGCGAGTACATCGATCCCGTGCACCCCTACATCGATCGCCTCGTGGCGCTCAAAGGCGACGAACGCCGCGTGATGGTCGGCGTCATCGCAGGCAACACGGCGCCCACCACCGTCGAGCTCCGCCCGCCTCCCGGCGGTGGCGACTCGCAGCGCGCGATCGGCCACTCGTGCACGATCGATTACCCCGGATCCGGCCCCGCCGTCGCCGACCCTGCGATCCGCTTGAAGACCTTCGTCGAAGGCTTCGAAGGACGCGCCACGTTCACCTCCGTCTGCAGCCCGGATCTCTCCGCGCCGCTTCAACAGATCGGCTCGACGGCCAAAGGCATGATGGGCGACCCCTGCCTCGACTCCTCGCGGCTCGCCGACATCTCACCCGCGCCTGGCGTCCAGCCGTCGTGCGAGGTGCTCGACATCGCCGACAGCGCGCCGACCACGCAGGCCTCGCTCGCCGAATGCTCGTCGGGCGCGACCGACTGCTACGAGATCGTCGCCGACGCCACCGCCTGTCCCGCGACGAGCGATCACCTTCGCGTGCGCCTCTCGCGCGCATCCACCGTCGCGCCCGACACGTGGACCTACGTTCGCTGCAAGCGCGCGCAGTAGACGCAAACGCACGCGCAGACGCGAGATCGCGCACCTTGGCGCCATCGACGAGCGAGCCTGTCAAGTGCGCGGCGCTCATCGACTTCACCTTGTTGTCCTGATGCGAGCAGCCGTCTCGCAGGCGATCGCGCGCTTGCGGAGCACGGTCGCGGCAACGAGATCGACACCGCCGCCGAGTGAAGGGCCAAGATGACCCCATTGGCGGTTGCGATATGCCGCTTGTGCCCGTTGAACAGCTTCGTCTTGCTGTTCCGACCATGGCGCATCTCGGTGTTGGAGAGCGAGATGATTCGCTCCTTGGGGACCTCCTGCTTGATGCGCCCCCGTCCACACTCGCCTCAAAGCTCCCAAAGGAACCGATCGAAACGCGCTCGCCTTTCGCAGCTTGCCCGCGACCTGTTTCTCTCCGGGGGATTGCTTGGGGTGCCACTCCATCTCTGGAATGGATCATCTCCGCCGCCCCTCGTCGATCCCCGCCGGGGACCTAACCCCAGGGATCAGTTGTTTTGACCTCTGTAGCCGCAGTGTTCGAAGTAACGGCGGCAGTGCAACATCGTGACGCGATGGCGCGCACGGCGCGCGACACGGCGAAGAGCTTCCTTCGTTCGCGGTGCGTGTCGGCGAACGAACTGCTTCTGAAGCGCCCAGCCGGATTCGATCGGGTTGAAGTCGGGCGAATA
>JAEYYV010000195.1 GCA_023428295.1 Pseudomonadota bacterium | reverse complement strand
GTTGCGGCTCGGGCTGCATCGGCTCGGGCGGCTTTGCTTCGGGAAGAAGGCTCGGTGGATCGTCGGGCTTGTCATCGGGTGACGTCGAGACCGTCGTGATGAAGCCGACGAGGCCCGCGAGGATCATCGCGAGTCCGATGCTGCCGAGGAGCTGCGCGCGATCTTCACACGCGACGTCGGGCATGCCCGCGATCTCGCCCTTGCAGTCGGCGCTGGTGTTGACCACGGCGAGCAGTCCGATGCCGCCGATGATGAAGCCACCCTCGACGACCTTCGCGATCGTGCGGTGTCTCGCGTTGTCCGGGAAGCATGCGCCCATCAGCAGCGCAGACGAGGTCACGAACGCCACCACTGCTCGCATGCGATGGGTTGTATCAGAAGCTCGCGCGGCTGAGCAGGAGCTAGCGGAGTAGCCATGAGACACGTGCGGCAACGCGGGGCATTGCGCCTCACCGACGAAGAAATGCGGACGCGACGATCGTTCGATCTGTGCGCTGCGCGAACGCGACAGCACCACTCGCGCGCCAACTCGGATCGATCGCGATCGTAGATGTTCTCTTCTTGCCAGCGCTGGCGACGCGCTCGAGGTGGCGCACGACGCGATCGTGGACGAGCGTCTCCCCTGCGTTCTCGCCGCGTGGAACCTCGGTTCTCGTTCCGTCGTCCCAGATCGCGACCCAGACATCGGCGTCGGCGGGCGCGGTCACGGTGACGTCGAGCGTTGCCGCGGACCACGTGGATGTGACCGGAAGCAGCGACGGCTGTGGCGCGGCGGCGATCGCGGACGAGATGCCGACCGCGTTCGAGCCGACCATGCCCTTCGTTCCACCGACGACGAGCTCGGGTGTGTAGACGCTGCGATCGCCGAGCGCGCGTGCGTACACGCGTTGCCGCTCGGTGTACGCGGGCTTCGCGAATGGATCGGGCCAGCCGAGGTCGTCCCAGTAGTCGACGTGAAACGAGAGCGCGGCGATCGGTCGAGCACCGGTGGACTCGCGCGCGATCTTGTTGAGCAAGCGATCGGCGGGAGGACACGAGCTGCAGCCTTGCGACGTGAACAGCTCGATCACGATCGGACCGCGGGGCATCGTGTCACCTTCAGCGTGGCCACACGCTGCGAGCGCGAACACCAGAGGAGCGAGGCGCATGGCGTGCCTACGTCGCTCGCGCGAGGTGGTTACCGACGACTCTTGGCGAACGGCGCGTACGATCAGCGGCGCTATCGGCGGAGGGCGCGCACGATCTCTTCGCGCACGATGTCCGCGAGCGCGTGCTGCGTCCCATGCGGCGCTCCGCCCGGTGACATCGTCGGGACCGTCGCGTCGGGTGCCGGGGCGCACGCGACGACGGCTTTCGGCGAGGACGTCGACGCGAGCAGCTTGTCGGCCGTCTCGAGCGCGCGATCGGCGGCGTGACCGATGCCGGCCTTCGCGCGTGCAGCGAGGAGTGGCGCGATCGCGCTGTCGGGCAATGGCTGCACGCCGCCGAGCGGAGCCGCAGCGACCGCGATCTTGGCGAGGTGCTCGACCAGCTCGAGGCGCAACAGCGCTTGCTCCAGATCCGCGCCCCAGGCGATCACGCCGTGGTTGCCGAGGAGGACAGCGTCGACGAGCTCGCACCACGGCGCGAGCGCTTGCTTGGCGGCGTCGCCCGGCTGCGCGTACGGGAGCTTTGGAATCTTGGGGCCGAGCGAGACGAGCGCTTCGGCAATGAACGGCCGCTCGATGGGATGTTGGGGCGAGCTCGCGATCGCGGTCGCGTTGGGCGGATGCGCGTGCACGACGCAGTTCACGTCACGACGACGCTCGTACACCACGAGGTGAAGGCCGATCTCGCCGAACACCTTGCCGGGACCGTGCACCTGACCCTTCGCGTCGACCTCGATGAGGGTGCGCTCGGTGACGAGCCGCTTCGACGTGGCGGTCGGCGTGGCGATGAAGCGATTGCCTTCGCCGCGCGCGGTGACGTTGCCGTCGTGGTTCGCGACCCAGCCGCGCTCCCACAGGATCCGCGAGACATCCGCGACCTGTGCGCGCAGCTGCTTCACGCTTGCGTCTCCACCTGATCCACGATGCCGACGATCACGCTGCGGATCGGAACGATGTCGCCTTGCTGGAGGATCTGTCGCGCGCCCGTACCCTCGGTCAGCACGATCACCGTGTCACCGACGCCGGCCTGCACGTTGTCCACGGCAACAAAGCTCGCGCCGACGTCCTTGCCCGCACCGTCGACGGGCTGCACGACGAACAGCGCCTTGTTCGCGAACGCGGGGTGCTTGACCGTGGCCCACATCGGCCCGACGACGCGGCAGCACCTCATGGCGCCGCCTTTGTCGTGACGGGTACGTCCACACCGTCGACGATGCCGACGATGGCGGCGTCGACCGGGACGAACCACGGATCGCACGCGAGCGCCGCTTCGCGCGAGCCGACGAGATAGACGAAGTCGCCGACGCCGGCTTGCACGCGGTCCACGGCGGCTTGCACGTCACCGACGGGAGCCCCGTGCTCGTCGACGGGTTGGACGAGCAAGAGCTTCGTGCCCTCGAGACCGGCGGCTTTGCGCTCGGCGACGACGGTGCCTTTCACGATGCCCAAGTACATGCGGGCGACACCGTAACACGGGATATCGTCGGCCGATGGCGACCTCACGCCCGAAGCGCATGGGCACGAACACGATGACCAAGGGCAAGGCTGCGAAGAAGCCCGCACCCAACCCCACGCCGAAACGTGGGACGAACGCCGCGTGTGGCTATTGCATCGCGGCGACCTGTTGCGCGGTCAGCGCGACGTCGTAGATGCGAATGCGCTCGACGGTGCCCGGCGCGGCTTCGGTCATCGACGTGGCGTTATCGTCGACGAAGAAGTAGACGATATTGCTCGACAGCGCCGCGAGCGAGGTCGTGTCCTCGAACGTGAACGGCGTGGTCGGCTGTGTCGCCGGAGGTAGAGCGCCTCCCAGTTCCCCGAACGACAGGACGCCGTCGATGTAGCCCGTCACGTTGCCGCTCGCGTCGCGCGTGATCGTGAGGCGGCTCGGTACGGAGTCCGTGAAGCGCGCCTCGCTCGTCAAGAAGTCGGCCCCGGGAACGATCACGAACTGGAGGGCGTGCTTGTACGTGTAGAGGCCCGTGTCGGGACCGAGAGCGTCGTAGTCGACGAGCTTTCTCCAGCCATCGTGATCGTCGAACGAGAACGTCATGTCGAGCGTGTAGACACTTCGTGGCATCGCGCCCACCACGGACAGCCCTTGGTTCGTGTCGAACCGATAGCGGTTCCCGACGAAGTTCCCGCCGTGGCTCGTCAGCGGCGGTCCGCCGTACAGATCGTTGTAGTCGGTCTGGAGCGGGTACTCGTGGAGTGGACGCAGGCCGGATGCATCGCCGGATGCATCGCCGGATGCATCGGGCGGGGTCGCCCCATCCGTGGCATCGACGGCGGCTCCGTCGAATCCGATCCGCCCGCATGCAGCGACGACGACCATCCCCAGAGCCGGCCACATGCGGCCATTATCAGCGGCCGCGCATCGCGGTGGCAACCTCGTCGTACACCGACGGGGCGACCGGCGGAACGTGTTGCCGCAGGATCGCGGCGAACGTCGCCGGATCGAGGAAGCGATCCGCGGGGTGCTTCGCGAGCGCCATCTGGATGATCTGCGCGAGCTGCGGCGAGGTCGTTCGCGGCGGCGGTGGCGTCGGATCGTCGAGGATCGAGGAGAGCCGATCGCTGCCGTGCTCGCCGCGCGAGAACGGATGCGTTCCATCGAGCGCCGAGTACAACGTGACCGCGAGCTGGAAGACGTCGCTCGCCGGCGTGAGGATCTCGAGCCTGATCTGCTCCGGCGAGAGGAAGAACGGACCGCGCCCCTCGTCAGCGCGAAACAGGCCGGGCGCGAGGAACGCGCGCAACCGCGCCACGCCGCGCGCGTCGACGAACGTGCGCGGATCTGCGGCGCGGCGATGGACGAAGCCGCGCCGACGCGTCGCCATCGCCGAGATGCCATCGCACAGCGACGCGATCTGCGCGACGGCCCAGCGTTCGCGATCGAGCGGCGACGCGATGAAGCCCGCCGCCGTTGCTAGCGTGGGACCGCGATCGTCCTCGTGGAGCACCATCAGACGGCGATCGCGTGCGCGTCCGCTCGCGAGGTGCGCGGCGAACGATCCGTGCGTGACGCCGATCCACGGCTCGAAGTCGTCACCGATCGCGCGCCAGTAGAGGTCCTCCTTGTCGTCTGCGAGGAGAGCAATGCGCGGTGAGATGTCACCATCGTGTGCGAGCCAGCGTTCGACACCTGCCGCGAGATCGTCGGAGGGCAGGGGCTCGACGAGCTGGACTGCCATCAGCGAACGCCGACACCGAGCTTGCCGCGGAGCGCGAGCCAGCCGGGCTGTCCGAGCGCGCTGATCAGGTGCGCGAGGTTGGGCGAACGGTCCTTCGCACCCTCGACGATCGTCTTTGCATCGCCGCCGACGAGCAGCGCTGCGCGATCCGCTGTGCGCTCGCACGCGAGAAGGTGATGGCGCACGTCGAGGACGAACACCGACGTCGTCGCGAGCACTTGGTCGAGGCGCGTGCGGATCTTCACCGACAGCGCGGCCTTCACCATCTCGTCGTGACCGCGCTGGATATCCTCGTCGGTGACGAGCGCGGCCGCCGCGTCCTTGAGCGGTGCCGGGCCGAACAAGCGCACCACGGAGGCGAGCAGGCGCGTCGCATCGGCGAGCGGCATGCCCGCGAACACGACGTGCTCGGGACGCGTGAGCTCGACCGCGCGCGCGAGCGCAGCACGCACCACGTCGGACGACGTGCCGCTCTCGGCAATGAAGCGCTTGCCGAGCACGATCACCGGCGGCGCCGCGCTCACGACCGTGATGTCCGGCGCGTCGTCCTTCATCATGAGGTTCACCGCGCTCGTTCCGAGCACCGTGGTCAGACGCGAGAACATCGCGGCGGCGGGCGCCTTCAGCGTCGCCGGCACGCGCGTGGCGCCACCGACGCCCATGCGCACGAGCGCTTCGTTGAGATCGGGCCACAACAGCGCGGCTGCCTCGGCGAGCGCAGACGCGATCGGCCCGAGCGTGGCTTCGTGCGGATCCGTGATCAGCGTGCGATCCGCCGGCTCGAGCGCGGCTTTGTACGATTCGTCGTCGCGCATCGCGTACGGCTTGTGCGTCGACAGATACGCCGTCTGATGTACGTCGGCGGTGTGCCCCGCGGCGATCGCGAGATCGAGCGTGGCGCGCGCGGCATCCGCGCGATCGAGGCGGCGCAGCTCGTCGGCCCACGCGACGAGATCGGCCAGTGCGCCGGTCGACGCGGTGATCGCTTGCAGGTGATCGGCCACGGCGCCGCGCTTGCTCGGATCCGGATCCTGTTTCGCGAGATCGACGAGGCCGCGTCGTGCGGACGTGGCACCGTCGGAGTCCGGCGCGATCTGGATCGCACGCTCGTACGCGTGCAGAGCTTGCCGCGCATCACCGCGCTGCTGGCGCGCGAGGCCGAGGCGATACGACAGCATCGCGCGGCGTCCCGCGTGCCCGGTGCGATCGTCCTTCGCGGTGAGCAGGCGCGTGAGCATCGACGACGCCGCTTCCACGTCGCCCTGATCGAGCGCGAGCCCCGACGCGAGATCGACCGCGTCGGTGTCGTACGGGTCCGCTTCGACCGCGCGCTCCGCCGCGGCGCGCGCGCGAACGCGATCGCCCTCGGCGAGATAGTCGCGAGCAGCGCGCAGATAGTGCGCCGCGCGATCGGAGGCGGATGCACCGAACGCTGCCATCAGCTCGGCCGTGCGCGCGGAGCCCGCGTGATCGTTCGCGAGGTCCTGTCGCTCGAGGAGCTTCGTGAGCAGCGGCATGTGCTTCTGCTCGAGCGGCTGCGCGGACTGCACGGCAGACAGGTAGCACTGACGCGCGCGCTCCTCGTCTTGCAGCATCAGCAGCGCCATGTCGCCGAGCGCTTCGAACAAGCGCAGGCGCTCCGCCGGCTCCTCGGTGCCCGTGGCCTGGCGCGTGAGCAGATCGGCGGCCTTCTTGTGATCGCCTTGCTCCATCGCGATCTCGGCGAGCGCTTGCAGCGCGGGCGCGTAGTTCGGCTTCAGCTCGAGCGCGCGCTGGTACAGCGGCGGCGCCTTCTCGGGACGCAGGCTACGGATCTCGGCGAGCGCGGCGTGATAGAGGCCCTGCGCCACCTCCGTCGGATAGCGAGGCGCATCCTCGTGCGTCGCGAGCGGCGACAGATGCAGCGCGGCCTCGCGCCAGCGCCGCGCTTTGTAGCGGTTCTCGCCGAGCGCGAGCTTGATCAAGAGATGGCCGCGGTGCAGCCGGTCGGCGGCGACGAGCGTTTGATACGCGTCCTCGTCGCGGCCGAGCTTCTCGTGCGCGTTGGCCATGCGGCGATGCAGATCCGCGATCAGCGCGGGCGGCGCCGATTGCAGCACCGAGCCCTCGGTGATCTCCTTGAGGAACGCCTCGAGATCCTCCCAGCGCTCGCGATCCGCGTAGAAGTCCGCGAGCGCGACGATCGCCGGGATGTGATCCGGCACGCAGCCGAGCGCTTCGAGGAGGCGCCGCTCCGCCGCGGGCTCCACACCCGCCGCGCGGGAGAGGGCCGCGAGCTGCGTCATGATGCGCGCCTTCTCCGGCGGCGTGAGCGATTCGTCGTCGAGCTTCTTCTCGAGGACACGCGCAGCGCTCTCCGGATCGCCGCCCTTCTCGACGAGACCGGCGAGCGCCCACGTCGCTTCGGCGTGATACGGGCGATGGGCGAGCACGCGCTCGTACGTGGCGCGCGCGGCGGCGATGTCGCCCACGCGCTCGTTCAGCACTTCACCCGCGGCCATCAGCGCCGCGAGGCGCAGATCGTCGTCGGTGGCGCTCTCCGCTTCACGCAGCTTGGCCTCCGCGAACGCGCGCGGATCGTCGTCGGGCGATGCCACGCCCGCGAGCACCGCGATCGCCGTGGGGTGATCGGGCACGAGCTGGAGCGCCGTCTCGATCGCCTCACGCGCGCCTTCGCGATCGCCGAGCTTGTCGAGACGAAGCTGACCGAGGCGGATGTGCAGCGCCGCGAGATCGCCGCGCGGAACGTTCTTCGGCGGTGCACCCTCGGGCGCAGGCGCCGACAGCGTGTCGATGCGATCCTCGAGGATCGCGGACGCTTCACGCTCGCGGCCCGCCTTCACGAGCGCGGTGACGAGCTGATCGGCGAGCACCGGATCATCGGGCGCCACGGTGCGCGCGTGGCGCAACGCAGCAGCGGCTTCCTCGGGCGCATCGAGCCAATCGAGCAGCACCTGCGCGCGACGCGAGAGCAGCGACGCCTTGATGCCCGGATCTCGCTCGAGCGCAGCGCGGCGACGCAGCACGTCGGACAGATCGTTCCACCGCGCGTTCGTCGAGTAGATCGTGTCGAGCTGCGCCCACGCGTCGGTGTCGTCGGGCCACGTCGTGACGATCTGGTTGTACGCCTCGAGCGCGCGCTCGGGCAGCTCGAGCTCCTTCTCGTAGATCGTCGCGATCCGGCGCAGCGCATCGCGCGCCTCCGGCGTTCCTTCTGCGATCTCGCTGACGCGCACGAGCGTCTCGATCACCTTGGACCACCGGCCGACCTGACCGTAGAGCTCGGCGAGCGAGAACAACACGCTCGTGTCCGCCGGCGCGAGGAGGCGCAGGCGCTCGAACGCGTCGATCGCGTCGTGCGGCCGGTGCAGCTTGTTCGTGTACATCGACGCGAGCTCGCGAAGCAGCTGCGGGCGCTCTGCCTCCGGCGCTGCCGTGCCGAGGCGCGGATCCGTGCGCTCCTCGAGCGACGCGGCGAGCTCCACCCACCGGCCCTCGTTGCGATACAGCTCCTCGAGCCGACCTCGCGCGTTGGCGTCGCCGGGCAGCATGCCGAGGATGCGGCGCAGCTGCGCTTCTGCTTCGCGCGGCTTCTTCTGCTCGCTGCGAATGTTGGCGACCTCCATCAACAGGTCCGCCGCAGCGGTCGCGGTCTCGGCCTCCTCCGCCATGCCCTCGTACAGATCGGCGAGGCGATCCCACGCGCGATGCTCCTGCGCGATGCGATGCAGTCGCGCGCGCACCTCGGCATCTCCGCCGGGCGCGGTGCGCGCCTGCGCGAACGCACGCGCGAGCGCATCGAACGCGCGCGCGATGTCCTTGCCGCCGGTCTCCCACACCTCGGCCGCGCGATACAGCCAGCGCTGGCGCGACGTGGCATCCGTCACCGGCATGCTCTCGTACGCGACCGCGAGCTCTTCCCACGGCGACTCGAACGAGCGTTGCGGTAGCGTCGGCAGCGGCGCGCGACGCACGCTCGCTTGCGCTTTGCGTGGCGCGGGCAGTGGAGGCGCTTGGGTGGTGCCCTTGCTGCGCGGCATTCCCGGCAGCGGCGGCGTTCTCGGCGCGATCGTCGGCGGACGCGGCGGCGGTGGTGGCGGGCCCTTCGCACCCGGCGGCAAGCGCGGCGGCAGCATCAGCTTCGAGAGCTCGCTCTGCGAGAGCGTCATCGTCGCGTTCTCGGCCTTGTCGAACTCGTTGCGCGGGACCTTCAGTGACGAGTCGCGGCTCGTCGCGAGCTCGAGCTCGGTCAGATCGATGGGCTGTGTCGAGTCACCAACGGACAGGCTCTGCTCGGTGACGTCACCGACGGAGAGAGCGCTGATGTCGTCGATCGGCTCGGTGCTGAGGCGGCGCGGAATCGTGGGGCGATTGGCGGTGGCCGTGGCGCGCGTGGCGAGCGCATTGGCCTCGGCGATCTGAACGTCGGCTTGCACGTGCGCTGCCGGTGGCTCCGCGTGCGGCGTCTTGTCCGCATCGCGGTACTTGCCGATCACGCGCGCCAATCGCCACAGGTGCGACGTGGTGTCGTTGTCGTCGGGTTGGAGCAGCAGCGCCACGAGGTGCGTGCGGAACGCGCGGGGCGCATCCTTCAGCTGCTCCTCGATCACGGATGCTTTGCGGCGCAACAGCTCCACCCGTCGCTGCGCGGTGGTCGCGCGATCGATCAGCGCGGTGTCGACCGAGATCACGTCGGGCCACGCGCGCGCCTTGCCGGCGAGCGCCACGAGCACCTCGCGCGTGTCCTCGCGATCGGGTGCCCACGAGAACGCGTGCAGCACGTCGGCGACCGCGGCCTTGCCGTCGTTCAGCTTCTCCTCGAGGATCTTCGCGCGGCGCAGATAGAGATCCACGCGCTCCGGCGGCGTCGCGGCCGCGAGCGCCGTGTCGTACCCCTCGAGCAACGACTTCCACGTGGGGCGCTGATCGAGCTCCGATGCGAGGCGATCGAGCTCCGCGAGCAGCGATCCATCGCGCGGCGCGACGTGCAGCGCTTCGGCGAACACAGTGAACGCGCGCGGCTTGTCACCGAGGCGGCGCTCGTAGTTGCCGGCGAGCTCGCGCGACAGCGCCACGTAGCGCTCGGGCTCCGCGGGACCGGCACCGCTCGAGAGAGTGATGAGACGCTTGCGCTCGTCGGTGATGACCTCTGCGAGCTCGCGCCACAGCCCGTACGTCTCACCCGCGCGACGGACGTCGGCGAGCGTGTGCTCGTCCGGAGCCTCGTCGTGCGCGCGCCGCCACCAGCGGAACGCGCCCTTCGGATCGGCGAGCTTGTCCGCCGTTGCCGCCGCGATCTTCTGGACGAGGTTGCGGCGATCTTCGGCGTACGCCGCCGACTCCGGCGAGTCGCGACCGGGCAGGAGCGCGAGCATGCGCTCGAGCATGATCACGTAGTCCTTCCACTTGCCGAGGCGCGCGAGCAGATCGGCCGCGGAGGCCATCGCTTCGTCGTTGGTCGCGTCGAGCTCGAGGACTCGCTTGAACGCCTGGAGTGCGCGCGTGGGGTTGTTGAGCCGATCTCGGCAGATCATGCCGATCTCGACGCCGCGCGCGATCTTGCGCTCGACCTCGGGGGACAAATACATCTCGCGCTCGGCCACGCGGACCGCTGCATCGAAGTCACCGCGCGCTTCGTGCAAGCGGCGCAGCGCGGTGTGCGCGTCGAGGTGATTGGGATCGAGCTCGCGGATCAGCTGCTCGAGGACCTTGATCGCCTCGACCGGCGCGCCGAGGCGCTCCTCGAGGATCTCGGCGCGCTCCATGGAGGCCTTGCACGCGTTCTCGCGATCGTCGGGCGCGACCATCGCCGAGAACGAGATGATCTGCGTGCCGAGCATGTCGGCGAGCTCGCGCCACTTGGACGCCGCGCGATACAGCCGAACGAGCGCCGCGATGCCGTTGCGGTTCTTCGGCGTCAGCTCGAGCAGGCGATGCCACGCCTTGACCGCCTTGACCGGATCGCGCAGCTGCGTGTCGACGATCGTCGCGTACTTCTCGAGCTCCATCGCGCGCAGCGCGGCTTCCGTGGAGCCTTGCTCGGGCAGCGGCTTGCCGCCGTCGAGGCGCTCGAGGATCTGCGCGAGCTCGGGCCAGCGCTCCATGCGCTCGTACAGCTCGGCGAGCGCGGCGAGGGCGTCGGGATCCGACGGTGACGTGCGGAGCGTTTGCTCCCACCGATCGAGCGCGGCGATGTCGTCCTCGCGCTCGGTCGCGAGCTTGGCGAGGCGCTTCAAGAGCTTCGCGCGCTCGGCGGGCGAGGTGGATGCAGCAGCGTGGTACTCGAGCGTCTTCTCGAGGCGCGGATCGTTGGCCTTCTCGAGCACGCGCTCCATGCGCTCGAGCGCATCGCGATCGCCAGACAGCAGCTCGAGCACGGCGCTCGACGCATAGACAACACCGTCCACGTCCGCGAGCCGCGTCTCGTACAGCACCGCGAGGCGGCGCAGCATGGTGAGCCGCTCGGCGCGCTTCGCCACCGGCCACTCCTTGGGCGCGTCCTTGCTCTTACCGGCGCGGACCATCGCATCGATCACGCGCTGCTCCTCGAGCTCGAGCGTGCGGCGCAGCGTGTTCGCGAGGCCCTGGTCGTCGCCCTCGCGCTCGTACATCTCCGCGAGCGCCTTGAGCGTGGCGTCGTCCCCGGGATTCTCGGTGAGCACTTGCTCGTACAGCTCGATCGCGCGGCGCGGATCGATTTGCCGCTCGCGATACGTCTGCGCCATCTTCTTCAGGATCGAGATGCGCTGGATCGGATCGTTGGCGGTGGCGAGCTCGTGCTCGAGCGACGCGACGAGCTGCTGCCACATCTTGCTGCGCGCGGTGAGCCGGCGCAGCGCTTCGTTCACCTTGGTCGAGTTGGGCTCGATCTCCGCGATGCGTTGCCACGCGTCGACGGCGCGATCGATGTCGCCGAGGCGGAGCTCCGCGAGCTGCGCGATCTCCTCGAGGCGATGGACGATGTCCTCGGCCGACGCGCCGGCTTCCCGCGCGTTGTCGAGGGCGAACTCGTAGAGATCGGTGAGGCCGCGCCAATCGCGGCGCTCGCGGAAGTGATCCACGTAGCGCGCGAGCGCCTCCTCGTGCATCGGGTCCACGCCGAGCGCTTGGTGGAGCAGCTCCGCCGCGCGATCGCGATCACCCATGTGCTCGCGCGCGACGGTGGCGAGCTCGAGGATCTCGGCGACGAGGACATCGGACGGCGTGTTCGGATCCTGGCCGAGCGCGTTGATCTCCGCTTCCATCAAGCGAGACAGCGACTCCCAGTCCTGATCGTCGCGCAGAAGATCACGCAGCTCGCGCGCCGGCTTGGATCCCGGCTGCTCGTACGCGACGAGCTCGGTCAGCACTTCGATCAGCGCCGCGCGGTTCGGCATCTGCGTGCGATACAGCGCGGCTCGCCGGCGCAACAACGAGGCGCGCTCGTCGGGATCCGTGGCGATCGCGCTGCGATGACGGAGCGCGCGATCGAGCTCGCCCCACTGCGCTTGTGCCTGCAGCGCCTCTTGCAGCGCCTCGCTCGATCCCTTGGAGTACGGATCGATGCCGACCGCGCGGCGCAGATAGTTGATGCCCGTCGCGTCGTCGCGCGACTTGATGCGCGAGCGGCCGAGCTCGGCGAGCAGCTCGCCCGCGCGATCGCGAGCCTTGCCGTCGCGGAAGCCCGGCGCCGCGTAGACCTCGGCGAGCTTCTCGGAGACGTCGGGCGTGCGATCGAGCTTGGCTGCTTCTTCGAGGTGCTTCGCGGCGGTCTCGAGATCCTTCTTGCGTAGCGCGAGCCGGCCGAGCTCGTAGTGGATGTAGCCCATCCGCTCTTTGACGCCGGGGTTCGATTTCGCCTGCTGGGCGAGGACGTCGAGCTCGGCTTGATACAGCTTCGCGACCATGCCCTCGTCGCCGAGCGACATGTAGAGCTGGCGCGCGGCGTCGAGCGCTTCGGTGCGCTGCGGCTCGAGCTTCCACGCTTGCTGGAAGTGCCACAGCGCGCGGTCGACGCGGCCGAGGTGATCGTTCCACAGCTCCGCCGCTCGGCGGTGATGCGACGCGCGCCGCGCCGTCACTTCCGCTTTGGCGCGTTGCCCTTGTCCGCCCGCCCGCTTCTGCAATTCGGCGAGCTCGAGCTCGATGACTTCGACAGCGGCGGCCGGATCGTTTGGCTCGAGGATCTCGAGCAAGCGATCCGCGGCGCGATCGTTGGTGGGATCGAGATCGAGCGCCGTGCGCAGATACTCGACGGCGGTCTCGACCTCGCCGAGCACGAGCATCGACTCGCCCGCCTCCGACCACGCGTCCGCGGCGCGGACAGGATCGCGTTCGTGTTGTGCCCAGGTCGCGCACAGCTCGGCGAGGAGCTCGCCGCGGCCCGCCGCGCGCAGTTCTTGCCGGAGCTCGCTAAACCGCTTGGGATCCGGCTGCTGCCGGAACACCACGACGCGTTGCTCGAGCGGATCGATCGACAGCGATGGATTGGTATCGCGTTCCATCCCCAGGTGGGCACGATACCACGGGGCCTCGGACGCAAATAGGCGCAGCGCCTTTCGATTCGCGCGGTTCTCGTTACTGGGGAGCGAGGGTGAGCGCGACCTGGAAGCTCGCTTGCGCCGCCTTCTTGTCCTTGGTCTTCGGCGCCGGGAACGTCCACGTCTGCATCGCTTGCGAGAAGCAGCTCTGCAGCGTGGCGTCCGGTGCGTCGACCGTTGCGTTGCCGACAGCTCCGTCGATCTTCACCGTCAGCGCGAGCGACGCGGTACCCGCGATCTTCGCGTCGCGCGCGAGCGTGGCGCGATAGCAGTTGCCGAGCGCCGCGAGGTACTCGTGCGTGATCTTCTCGGCGACCGCATCCGCGGAGAGGTCGGTGTGATCGAAGCTCGTCTTGCTCGCGATCGTGATCGCGCCCGAAGGTCCCTTGGCCGAGCCCTCGTCCAAGCTCGGCGGGAGATCGGAGGCGGGCGCTCCTCCATCGGCGAAGACGATCGTCGCTTGGACGGCGAACGCAGTGTCCTTGATCCGCGTCTCCTGGCCAGGGCGCTCGCTTCCCTTGGGTTCGCCCGTGACGGGCTGCTGGGACGGGGGGCCGGTTCCATCGAGCGACTTGTTGTCTGGAGCCGAGCTCTTGCTCTTGCATGCAGCGACAACGAGCACCAGGGCGATCGCGATCCTCATCGTGCGAGAGATTGTACTCTTCGTGCGGATGGGCAAGCCCAAGGCATCAGGGAAGAAGAAGGCTGCGCCGAAACCGGCTCCGACGAATGACCCCGACGTCGACGCGAGCGGTCTCGGCTGGATCGACGCCGGCAAGGGCTATCAGCTCACGCTCGATGGTGGAAAGCTCGCGGCCAAGAACGCTGCGGGGAAGCGCCTCGCGAGCGTGCCCAAGGACGTCAAAGACAGCGACGCGGCCGACCAGCTCGAGGCGCTGCGCGATTGGCTCGGCGAGCACGACAGAGAGTGCCTGGCGACGGTGGAGCGATGGATGCTGCGCTCGCTCGCCGTTCCGCGCGCGGTGATCGAGGCGGTGTGGGACGACCCGTCGTGGCGAACGCCGCTGGAGAACGCCGTGGTCGTCGCGATGACTGCCGATGGAGCGCACGATCACGCCAAGGCCGGGCTCCTTCGCGGCGCGGACACGAAGAAGGGCGTCGGCGTCGTCGATCTCGACGGCGAGACCGTGTGGCTCGCGACCGATCGCGTGGCGATTCCACACCCGATCCTTGTGCCCGAGCTCGATGCGTGGCGCGAGCTCCTGACGCAGATCGGAGCGACGCAAGGCGTCGCGCAGCTTCATCGCGAGACGCACGCCAAACCGAAACACCTCGCCGCGAATGCGATCTCCGAGTTCGAAGATGGGAAGTTCGGGATGCTGATGCACGCGATCGGTAAGGCGCGCTCGCTCGGCTTCAAGGTCCGCGGCGGCTTCGCGACGTGCACGGTCTGGGACCGCGCCGGCGTGACCGAAGCGCGCTACTGGATCGGCAGCGACAACCCCGAGGCGGAGACGTACACGGGACAGCTCTCGTGGGTCGATGCGCGCGAGAAGGCGATCGCGATCGCCGACGTAGGTCCCGTCGCGTTCAGCGAAGGTATGCGCATGGCATCGTCGATCTATGCCGCGCGTGTCGTCGACAAGAAGGAGGAGGCAGCGTGAGCGCCGAGCAACTCGCGGCTGGCGGGCTCGTTCCGACGAGCACCAAGCTCGGCGCGGCTGATCAGGTCGATGTGGTCGTCGCGCGCGCGTATCGCCACCCCGCGCTGCCGAGCCGCACGGTCATTCGCCTCGTCGCTGAAGGCGTCGTCGCGGGAGACGAGCTCGAGATGACGACGCTCGGCTTCGGCGCGGGAGAGGATCGCGGCGCCGTCGCCAAAGAGCGCAAGCGCGCGCTCGGCTTCCCTGGCTGGGCGCTCGTGAACGATCCCGAGAACGCGCGTTACGCGCTCGACGTGGTGAAGGAGCTGAAGAAGGTCGCGCGCCGCGTGAAGAACAAGCCGGGCGCGGCGAAGGAAGGCTTCGACAAGATCGCCGCCACGCTCGGCAAGACCGTGCCGCACTTCTTGCCCTCCTTCTATGAAGAGGTGGGCCGGCTGTTTCTCGAGCATGGCGCTGCACCACATGCCGCCACGTACTTCGGCAAAGCACGCGAAGCGGAGGCGGTGCACGCACTCGAGGTCGACGAGCAACATCGCGTCGACGCGTTCTTGGAGTTCGCGCTCGCCGGTGCGGTGACCACGAAAGCGCTGTCCGCGTACGCGAAGGATCTCGCCGCGCATCACGAGCCCGCCGCTGCCTACGCGCACTTTCGCAAGCTGTGCGTGCAGCGAACGCTCGGCGGCATGCCGCCGTGGGCAGGCATGGCCAAGGATCTGCAGCGCCTCGCGAAGGCGGCAAAGCTCGACGTGGACGCGGAGGATCGCGCGGTCGTCGCGGAGATCATCGCGTCGCCTGCGCTCGCGCGCGCCGCGGCCGAGTTCTGGCGCGCGTATCGCGAGGCGATCGTCGATCTAGCCACCACCGACGCCGCGCTCCGCTCGTTGCTCTTGAACCTGTTCCCCGTCGGGAGCACGTACTCGGCGGACCTCGACAACGCGTGGCTCGATCTCCTCGAGGAGATCGGTGCGATCGAGTCGCTGACGGGGCCCGGCGATCCGGCGACGCAGCCGGCGGGTGGACGCGCGGCGTGGTTCGACAAGCTCGCGATGCACCTCGCGCGTGACTGGAGAGAACGCCGCGTCCCCGAGCGCGCGTTCGCGCTCCTGCGTCGCATGGCACCGCAGCTGATCACGGATGGCCAGCCGATCCACTGCCTCGGTAGCCATCGAACGATCGATCTCGATCTGTGCGAGCTCGCGCTCGAGCTCGGCGTGCCTGTCGCGACGAAGGTCGATCCGAAGCATCCGTGGATCACGCCGGTGTTCGCCCTCGAGCAATGGGGGACCTGGTCCGGCAAACCCGGGCGCGGTCGCGATCCGGTGCGGATCGCGAAGCACCCTGTCCTCGGTCCACTGCTCGCGGCCTCGGTCGGTGAATCGATCGGACGCGCTGCGTTCGACGACGCGTCGAGGAACAAAGCGGGCTTCCTCGCGGCGAAGCGTGCGTGGCTCGAGGAGCAGATCGCGTCGGCCACCACCGGGGCGTTGCCGACGCTCGTCGACACGCTCGTGACCATCCAGACCAAGGTGAAAGCGCCCTTGTTCGCCGAGCTGCCGGATCTGCACGCGCGGTTCGCGGCGATCGATGTCGCTCCCACGCTCGCGAGGACGCTGCAGATCGGCATCATCGACGAGCTCGGATGGCCCGCGCTCGAAGCGGTGATGAAGGAGCTCTCGGCGAACGAGACCGAGGTCACCGTTCACGGCGGTCCACCGGCGCTCGTGTGTGCCACCGCGACCAAGCTCGTCGCGGTCGGAGCCGCCGGACGCCTCGGAGAGCACGACCTCGTGCTCCCGCCAAAGCACGTGCTCCACACCGCGCGCTTCATCGGCGGTCGCTTCCTCGTCGTGATCAAAGAAGGCTCGGCACCCAAGGGCTACTGGAGCACGAACCCGCAGGATCTGTTCACCGTCGCGAACGCGCACACGTACTCGATCGCGACTCTCGTCTCGCGCGCCGCGGTGACGCCGGACGGCGGTTGGCTCGAGAGTGGCAAGCCGATCTACGCGGGCGATCGCGTGTTTCCGAGCTCGGCAGATCTGCGCGCGTACGACGGGACGACAGCGTGGACAAACGATCCCAGCGACCACACGAAGTGGCGCGAAGTGTCGCGTGCGGGCGAGCGGGGGCGGGCGAGTTGGCCGGCGATCGTCGAGCGAGCGATCGAGGATGGCTGGAAGGTCGACGGAAGGGTCTCGTGGGTGCTGCCCGCCAACGCGCCGACGTCCCCCATCGGTACGCAGGACAACCTCGTCGGAACGATCGCGCTCATCAAGTCCGACACGGCGGTGTCATCGAAGATCACGCATCGCAAGCTCGTGACGATCGGTGGCCCGACGTGGATCGGGGAGACCGCGGGAGCGTTCAGCGGGCTCTTGCCGCTGCCCGGCGCGAGCGAGCCGCGCGTGCTGTACGAGCACCACACGTATCAAGGCATGATGACGTCGATCTACGAGCCGGCGATCAAGACACGCGGCTCCGTGGTCGCGTGGGACCAACCCTATGCGCGGGGCCAAGCGTCGCCGATGCTCGTCGACGTGTTCTGGCATCAGTTCAGCGTTCGCGACGAGCGCGGATCACAGCGCTTGCGCACGCTCGGCGCGGACGAGGCACGCGCGCTGATCTCCGCGGTTCCCGTCGAGAACGGCGAGGTGGTCGCAGCCGTTCCCGACGAGCCGTTCGCGCGAGCGCTGCCGGAGGTCTCGAGCAAGGAGCTTCTCGCTGGCGTGATCGGCGCAGCGATCGCCGCGAAGAAGGCCGAGCAGAAGCACCACCAGTTGGTGCGAGACCGTGCACCGGAGAAGGCTCTCTCCGAGAGGTCGAGCGGGATGCCCGACGCGACGATCAACGTCGCGCTCGAAAACTTCGTCGAGCGCTCCTGGCAGAACACCGGTCCGGCGTGGGACCAGATGACCGTGATCGCGGACTTCTTCGCCGCCGAAGACCGCTCCGACCGCTCCGTCTCTGACCCGCAGTTGCTCGTCGCGACGCTCGACTGGATGCCGCTCGTGGTGGCGCGCTCGGTGCTCGCCTTCGCGGCGATCGCGATCGGAACACCCCCGGAGCATCGCCGGGTGCTCGCGGCGATCTTCGCGCACCTCGCGAGCTCGTTTCCGTCGATCGACAAGCTGCGCGTGTACAGCATCGAGGGTGAACACGGGTTCCCCGGTGGATCGCACCCGCTCACCGAGACGCGCTGGCATGGTGGCAACGCGTACGCGGTTCGCGAGCGAGGCTACTACGAGGAGTACCGCGTGCTCGAGTACGCGCCC
Organism: Pseudomonadota bacterium; assembly: GCA_023428295.1. Classification (GTDB taxonomy): domain Bacteria; phylum Myxococcota_A; class Polyangia; order Haliangiales; family Haliangiaceae; genus JABFXX01. The sequence goes on along the minus strand of JAEYYV010000195.1, from coordinate 12,341 downwards.
GACGGCAACTTCAAGGCACCGCCGGCGGGACGCCTCCACAGCGAGATTCGGCTCGCTGGTGACGCGTTGCCCGCCGACGCACTTCGCGAGGTCGAAGCAGCGATCGCGGCACATCAGACGACGTGGTCACCCGCGGTCGCGGCGCGCATCGCCGAGGGGACGGGCCTGTCGCTGTCCGCGGCGACGTATCTATGGGCCGGCGTTCCCAAGCTGTACGACCGCAACGCGATGTTTCTCGACACAGAGCAACGCGAGACGCTCGGGCTCAAAGCCGCGCAAGCGGCGCTCGGTCGCGAACAGATCGCGGCGATCGCCTACACCAAGCGCCTCGTCGTGCTCGAGGAGTGCGCGCGGCGCGGTGTGGCCGCGATGCTCGATGGCAGCGCGGCCGATGCGCTCGTCGATGCGTGGGTGCGCGTCGTCGGCAAGCGCGTCTCGGTGCCCGAGGAGCTGATCGCGAAGGCGGACTCGGCGCTCTCGATCTACGGGCAAGCCGCGACGTGGCTCGCCACCTTCGCGACGCCGGACGAGTCGCCGCAGCTCGCGGCCGATGGCGTGTTCGCGCTCGATCGCTCGGGCGACGTGATCCGTGCGCGTGCGGCCGAGCCGCTCGTCGGACAGGACAAGCTCACCGATGCGCCCGTCGCGTTCGACAGCGCGGTGCTCGTGGCCGCCACGCAGTACTTGCCGTTCCTCTACGCGGAGCTCCACGTCGGCGATCCGCTTCGCGATGCAGCGGCGCGCGCGCACGCGCAGATCCTCGCGCGGCTGAACAACCCGGCGCTGTGGCTCGACGCCGGCTCGCACTATATGGATGCCGAGGGCGTCACCGCGTTCGGCCGGATGCTCGACGATCTCGCAGGCCAACCGCTGGCGAACTTGCTGGACAACGTCCGCGGTGTTCGCGTGCCGGGCGCGGTCGTGATCCACAGTCAGCAGCGCGGGATGCTGAGACTCCACCCGGCGACGATCGACGCGAAGGCGCAGCCGCTCGTCCACAAGCTCGCCTCGACGATGTTCACGTACAGCAACGGCGGCTACGCGGCGCTCCAGTACGTGCGGTCGTTGGGACTCGCGCAGATGATGGCGCGCATTCGAGAGACGCCGGTGCCGAAGGGGCAGTGGGAGCAGAACCCGCTGCTCTCGGTGCCGGCGCTGGTCAGCAAGGTCGCGAAGAAGCTCGGCGTGTCCGAGACCGCGGCCGCGCTGTACCTCCAGTACCTCGTGCTGCTGTGGCCGACCCCCAAGGCGCTCGCCCTGTACAACGGCTGGAAGCCGAAGCAGCTCGCCGACGCGAACGCACAGCTCGTGAAGAGAGAGCTGATCGTCGAGGCCAAGCGCGAGCGCGCGCAACGCACGCACTTCTTGCCGGGCGGCTGGGAAGCGCTGAAGTCACCGCACCCGCCGATGGAGACGTGGAAGCTCGCGATGTACGGCGTGCGAGCCGCGTCCGGTGCGGCATACCCGCCCCATCAACGCTACCTCGCGCTCGCGCCGTTCCACGCGATGTTCGAGGTGGCCTGGCAACGCATCGAGGAAGACGACACTCCGCGCTACGACGAGGTGAAGCGATGAGCGAGAAGAAGCCGAGCAAGAAGGCTGCGCCGGCGGCAAAGACCGACGCCGCACCGACGGGGATCCAGGCCCCACCACCCGAGAAGGTGTGGGCCGACGAGCTCGCGTTTCTCGCGACGTGGGACACCGGCCCGCGACCACCGAGCTGGAGGCTCACGCCCAAGGCCGCGGTGACGTTCATCGTGGGCTCGCGTGGCGACGCGCTGCGCCAAGCAAATCAGTCGATGGTGATCGCCGAGAAGTTCGTCGGCGAACGCGCGCTCGTCGAGCGTTGCGTCGTGACGCTCGCGAGCGAACGCGGTCTGCTCCTCGTCGGTGAGCCCGGCACGGCGAAGTCGATGCTGTCCGAGCTGCTCGCGGCGGCGATCAGCGGCGACTCGTCGCTCACCGTGCAAGGCACCGCCGGCACCGCCGAGGAGCACTTTCGCTATGGCTGGAACTACTCGATCCTGATCGCGAAGGGGCCGCAGCCCGAGGCGCTCGTGCCGTCGCCCGTCCTCGTCGCGATGCAACGCGGTGCGCTCGCACGCGTCGAGGAGATCACGCGCTGCCTGCCCGAGGTGCAGGACGCGCTCGTCTCGATCATGAGCGATCGCCGGCTCAGCGTTCCCGAGCTCGGGACCATCCAGCCCGCGCAGCGCGGCTTCAACGTCATCGCCACCGCCAACCTGCGCGACAAAGGCGTGTCGGAGATGTCCGCCGCGCTCAAGCGTCGCTTCAACTTCGAGACCGTCGCCGCGATCGGCGATCTCGCGCGCGAGACCGAGCTGGTGCGTCGCCGCGCGAAGCAGATCGTCGCCGATGCGGGAGCACCGCTCGGCGTCGACGACGCGGTCATCGAGGCGCTCGTCACCGTGTTTCGTGATCTGCGCATGGGCCGCACCGTCGAGGGCTGGTCCGTCGAGAAGCCCACGTCGGTCATGTCCACCGCCGAGGCCGTCGCCGTCGCGTCGTCCATCGGTCTCGCCGCCACGTACTTCCCGTCGGACAAAGACGTCGCTCGCCTGCTCCCCGAGTACCTGCTCGGCGTGGTCATGAAGGACGAGCCCAAGGATCGCGGCAAGCTGCTCGCGTACTGGGACGCCACCGTCAAGCGCCGCGCCGAGGGTGACGCGCGGCTGTGGAAATCGCTGCACGAGCTGCGCAAGGTGCTCGAGGCGTAACGCGAGCATGAGCCGCGCGCTGCATCCAAAGGACGATCCGGTCGCCGCGATCGAGGAGCTCGCGAGCGCGAAGGCGCCGTGGCTGTTCGGCGTGCGCCACCACTCGCCCGCGTGCTCGATCGCGCTGCCGAAGCTGCTCGACAAGCTAGCGCCCACCGCGCTCGCGATCGAGATGCCCGCGGATCTCGCGCCGTGGATCGAGTGGCTCGGGCATCCGGATGCCGAGGCGCCGCTCGCGGTCGCCGCGGTGAGCGACGGCGGCGATGACCTGGGCTTCTATCCGTTCGCGGACTTCTCGCCAGAGCTCGTCGCGATCCGGTGGGCGAGGGCGGCCGATATTCCCGTGCACGCCATCGATCTGCCCGCTGCGCGGCGTCCACCGCGAGATCGCAGCGGAGAGCCGCTCGGGATCGCGGCGCGACTGCGCGGCGCCGACGACGACTCGTGGGAGCACATGGTGGAGGCCGCGGGCGTGGCGGCAGAGCCCGAGCGCGTGCGGCGCGCGGCGCTCTTGTATGGCTGGGCGCTGCGCATCGATGAAGCACGCGGCGATGGCGTGAGCGCTTTGGATCTCGCGCGCGAGGAGCACATGCGCGACGTGCTCGCGACGCTGACGGCCAAGAAGAGCGCGAGGATCGCGTGCGTCGTCGGATCGTTTCACGCGGCCGCGCTGCTGCCGAAGCCCACGCTGTGGTCGGCGCCGCCGGCGAGCGAGGTGCGCGTGCGCGAGGGCATGGTCAGCTCGCTGATCCCGTACGCGTTCGAGCTGCTCGATTCGCGCTCTGGATATCCCGCGGGCATTCGCGATCCGCTGTGGCAGCAGCGGCTGTGGGCGACGCAGAAGTCGCCCGATGGTGCGGGCATCGCCGCCGATGTCGCAGCGCTCGTGAGCGCGTGTCTCGTGGAGATCACGCGCGAGGTTCGCAAGCGAGGTTTGCCGGCGAGCGTGCCGGACGCGCGCGCGGCGGCGGAGGTCGCGATCTCGCTCGCGCAGCTGCGCGGGTTGCCGGCGCCGGGGCGTCGCGAGCTGGTCGAGGCAGTGCAGACGGCGCTCTCGCATGGCGAGCTGCTCGGTCGCGGGCGGATCGTGGCGAAGGCGATGCAAGCGGTGCTCGTCGGGCATCAGCGCGGACGGCTCGCACCCGACACGCCGCGATCCGGACTCGGACCGCACGTCGCGGCGCTCTTGGACGAGCTGCGGTTGCCGGCGGGCGCGATGGCCGAGCCGATGGAGCTGCGCCTCGATCCGCTGCGCAGTCCGCTCGATCGTCGCCGGCACGTCGCGCTCGCGCGGTTGCGCGCGTGTGGCATTCCGTACGGCACGGAGCTCGAGTCGGTCGCGGCCGGCGGCCTTCCGTCGCTGACGTCATCGTGGCGCGTGAAGCTCACGCCCGCGACCGAAGCGATGATCGAGCTCGCGGGCCTTCGCGGCGTGACGCTCAAGCAAGCGTCCGCTGGATCGCTGCGCGCCGAGCGCGCGCGCATGGAGGGCGACGACAAGCTGACCGCGGTCTCGCTCGTCGCGCTCGCCGAGAGCGCCGCGGAGGCCGGCGCGACCGAGCTCGTGAGCGAGCTGCTCGCCGAGCTGACCGGGCCGCGCCTCGGCGAGGCGACGCTGTCCGAGCTGATCGCGCTCATCGCGCTCATCGATCGCATCCTCGCCGGTCACATCGTGGCGCTGCCCGTCGATCTCGAGGACGCGGTACCCGGCGAGATCGATCACTTTCCGCCGCCGCCGATCGATCGCGACGCGATGCTGAACACCGCCGTCGCGTCCGTGCTCGGTCTCGCGGGATCCGAGTCTCTCGACGATGCCAAGGCGCTCGCCGAGCTGGTGCGCGTCCTCGAGCGCCCGGAGCACGCGACGCTCGGTGACTCGCGGCTACGCTGGTCGATCGATCAGCTCGTGGAGACCGGCACGCCCGTGATCGCTGGCGCTGCCTCGGTGATCCAGGTGCTGATCCACACGACGACGGCCGAGCAGCTGTCCACCTCGGTCGGTGCGTGGCTCGACGGTGCCGTCGATCTCGAGACGCGCCGCGTGCTCGCGACCAAGCTGCGCGGTGCGCTCGCGATCGCGGCGCCGCTGTTCGAGGGCTCGCCCGTGTTCCTCGCGGGCCTGATCGATCGCGTCGAGCAGTTGCCCGACGACGAGTTCCTCGTTCGCGTGCCCGCGCTGCGCGAAGCCTTCGAGACGCTGTCCAACGCATCGCGCCGGCGACTCTTGCGTGTCTTGGGTGATCGGCTGGGACCTGGCGCGAGTGATGCGCGCGGGCAGGGGCTCGATGTCGCCACGTCGATCGCACCCGAGGTCATGCTCGCTGCGGCAGAGGCGGATCGTGCAGGGCGCGAAGCGATCGCGCGCGTTCCGCGTCCGGAGCTGGTCGCGCCGTTCGTGGCCAATGCGCCGGTAACCACCGCGCAGCGGGAGTCACCGGCGCATGACATTCCCATTCGCGATCGCTGGCGCATGATCCTCGGGCACGAGCGCGATCGCATGAAGCCGCGATCGGCGCGTGCGATGCGCGCGCTCGACGAGCTGTACGGATCGGGCCACGGTGAAGGCTCGCGCGGTGGTGATGGCGGCGGACAGGAGTCGTCGTTTCCCACGGTGCGCGCGTGGCGCGAGGAGATCGAGGCGCTGTTCGGGACGCGCGTGTTCGAGGAGGTCGCGGGGCAAGCCGCCGCCCAGGGCCGCGTCGCCGCGCTGCTCGAGCTCGATCCCGATACCGTCACGCCCTCCGTCGAGCTGCTCGAGCAAGTGCTCTCGCTCAAGGGTGGCCTCGGCGAAGGCCAGCTCGGCAAGCTGCGCGCGCTGATCCGGCGCGTCGTCGACGATCTCGTTCGCGAGCTCGCCGTGCGCGTGCGACCCGCGTTGCAAGGCTCCACCTCGCCGCGCGCGACGCGCCGTCCGTCGAGCGTGGTGCACCTCGCGCGCACGGTCCGCGCCAACCTCGCCAAGGTGCAGAAACTCGAGCCGAGCGAACGCTCCGCGCCGAGCGCTGCCGACGGCAGTGAGGAGGCAGAAGACGGCGAGATGCGCCTCGTACCCGAGCGGCTCTTCTTCAAGCAGAAGTCGCGACGACACATGGACTGGAACATCGTGCTGGTCGTCGACGTGTCGGGATCGATGGAGCCGTCCGTCATCTACAGCGCGATGATGGCCGCGATCCTGTCGGGCGTTCCGTGGATCTCGGTGAAGTTCGTCGCGTTCTCGACGGAGATCGTCGACCTCAGCGATCACGCGCACGATCCGCTCGCGCTCCTCCTCGAGGTCAACGTCGGCGGCGGAACGCATATCGCCAAGGCGCTGCGCTACGCGCGCTCGCTCGCGACCAACCCGCGCCGCACGATCGTCATCACGGTGTCCGACTTCGAGGAGGGCTACTCGGTCGAGGGGCTGCTCGGCGAGGTGCGCTCGCGCGTCGAAGCCGGCGTCACGTGCCTCGGGCTCGCGGCGCTCGACGATCGCGGCGCACCTCGGTACGCGGTACCGATCGCGGAGCAAGTCGCGTCCGCGGGCATGCCGATCGCCGCGCTGACGCCGCTCGAGCTCGCGCGGTGGGTGGGAGAGAAGATCCGATGACGCGCCCGCGCATCGCGCCCGACGTCGCCGCGCAGCTGACGTCGCAGATTCCGTCGCGCCTCTTGAAGAAGCTCGACGCGGAGCCGGAGCTCGCCGCGAAGTGGACGTGGACGTCGTCGACGATCACCACCGACAAGGGCGAGACCGTCACGCTCGCGATCACCGATGACATCGTGGGCGGCGTGAGCTGCTCGTGCCTGCTCCAGCCGAAGTGTCTGCACGTGGCTGCGGTGGTCGCGCTCCTCGAGCCCGCGGACGCTGCGCCCGTCGCGGTCGCCACCCCAGCCGCGCAGCTCGACATCCCCGCGGTGGTGGCCGCCGACTCCGACGTGACGACGATCGCCACGCGCGCCTTTCGCGTGCTCGCCGATATGCTCGCGACGGGTGCCGAGACCACCGGCGCGTTCGCGCAGGCCGAGCTCTTGCGATCGATTCACGCGTCGCGCGCGGTGGGGCTGCATCGCCTCGCGCAATCACAGACGCGCATCCTTCGCCTCGTTCGCGAGCTGCGCGCGGATCGCCCCGAGTTCTCGCTCTCCGTCCTCGCCGCCGACGTGCGTGAAGCGCTGTGGGTGGCGCACGTGATCGCCGCGGGCGATGCATCTCCCGCGTACATCGGAACCGCACGTCGCGACTACGAAGGCATCGGCAACCTGCGCCTGCGCGGCCTGTTCACCGAGGCTGTCATCGCGCGCACCGGCTACGCGGGCGCGGTCACGTATCTCGTCGGCGATAAGGGCACCCTGTACACGCGCTCCGACGTGGCGCCCGGCGATGGCTCGCGCGCGGCGGGGGCCTACGATGGCTCCGCCGCGATCGGCGACGCGGTCCTCCCGCACCGCGATCTGTGCCGCGCGGGACTCTTTGTCTCCGACGCGACGGCCTCGGCCGATGGTCGCCTCGGTGCGGGGCAACGCGTGCGCGCCGTTCGCGCCTCGGAGCCATCGCGCTGGACCGACGACGCGCCGGCGCGGCTGTGGTCGCGACCGCTCGCCGAACAGCTCGCGCGCCTCGCCGCTCATGACGGCGCGCCCGACGAGCACAAGCCCGCGGGCTGGGATCTGCTCTTCCTCGAAGGCACGCTGCTCGGCGGTTCCGCGTCGGGAGTCGGGCTCGCACTCGCCGACCACTCGGTCGCGCTGCTCACCACGTCCTACGATCACAAGGCGCTGCCGGCGCGCGACAACCTCGCGGTGCTCGCTCGCACGCCGTCGTTGCTCGTGCGCATCATCGCGCGCGCTCGCCTCTCGCAGCCGCGCCGCCTCGATCTGCTCGCGATCGGCCCAGCCCCCGAGGAGCCGCGCTTCCCGCTCGCCGACGCGCTGCACGGCCGCGCGAACCTCCACTACGACCGCCTGTCTCTCGCGCCGATCTCCGCACCCGGGAGCACGCTCACGATCGCGCACGAGCCGCCCGACGATCTGCTCTCGCCGCTGCGCCGACGTATCGAGCGTGTCGTCCTCGGCGGGCTCGGCACGTTGCCCACGCACGCGATGGCCGAGCTCGATCGCGAGGCCGCGCAGCTCGCGGAGCGCGCACTGCGTACGGGCGCCGACCTGCTTCGCGACCTCGCCGCGCTCGCCCACGACGCCACCCGCGCGATGACCGGCACCCGCCGCCAGGTCGACCGTCTCGCCTTCGCCCGTGCCTGGCTCCGCGCCGCCCTCTACGAGGACACCGCGCGCCGCCGGCTCAGCGTCGCGAGCTGGTGATCACGATTTTTCGCGTCACATCTTCGGGGGGCGCAGTCGATCGAACATGCTCCTCGAAGACACCGCGGGCGGAAGCGTCAGCAATGATTGGATGGATCCGGGACCCTCGTTCGAGGACAACCTCCGAGGCCCCGGCGGTTTGTTCCCGGACGGTCAGGGATTGGAGGGCACCTCGGGCCAGGTGGGGTCTCCCTCGATCTGGGACTTCGACGGGATGCCGAACATCGGCAAGTTGATCGGCGGTCCTGTCGGTGTTCCCTCCGGCGGTCCGCTCGGACTTCTCGACGGCCTGACCGACCTGTTCTAAGCGGTCGCCTTCGCGATCCGCTCGAGGGACGCACGCCGATCCGCGAAGCTCGGCACGAGCGTCGACACCATCAGCTCGTTCGCTCCGATCTCGCTCGCGAGCGCGGGCAAGCGTGCGCCCACGTGGGCCGGTCCGCCGATCACGGCGCCGTGCATGAACTCGTCGACGATCGCCTGCTCCTCGGACGAGAACGTCCGTGCGAGCGCCTCCTCGACGCTCACGATCGGCACGCGCTTGCCGGTCCGCGAGTTCACCACCGCCACGCGCATCGGCGCTGCCCACCGCTGTGCCTCCTCGTCGGTCTCTCCGCAGATCGTGGTCACGGCGCACATCGCATACGGCTCGCGCAGCCTCGCCGACGGCTCGAAGTTCTTGCGGTAGTGCGCGATCGCATCCTTGGCCGAGCGCATCGCGAAGTGTCCCGCGAACGCATACGGCACGCCGAGCTGCGCTGCGATGCTCGCGCCCGCCAGCGTCGAGCCGAGCATCCAGATGGTCCCCGCTCGAGCATCCGACGGCTGCGGCACGATCTTCGCGAACGGATGGCGCTCGGGGAACTGGCTGTCCTCGAACGCCAACAGCTCGGCGAGCAAGTGGTTCACCTCGGGATCATCCGAACGCCGCAGCGCGCTCGCGGTCACCGGATCCGTTCCCGGCGCGCGCCCCAATCCCAGATCGATGCGCCCGGGTGCGAGCGCCTCCAGCGTCCGAAAGATCTCCACGACCCGCAGCGGCGTGTGGTTGGGAATCATGATGCCGCCCGCGCCGACACGAATGCGCGACGTCTTCGCGATCACGTGCGCGATCAGCACCTCGGGCGACGACGTCGCGATGCTCGCCATGTTGTGGTGCTCGGCGAACCAATAGCGCGTGTAGCCCAGCTCGTCGGCCACGCGCGCGAGCTCGACGGACTCGCGGATCGCGGTGCTCGGCGAGACGCCCACGCCCACCGGCGACAGGTCGAGAACGGACAGCGGCAGCTTCATGCGCGCACCTTGCCGCGCCCCTGCTGCATTGCAAGCTGCAGGGCCACGCGATATCGCGCGCGCGTCCCTGGTGCACGGACAACCGACAAGGCATCAGTGCGAAGGGGCGGTCGTGGGGACGGAGATCGTGGGGACCGTGATCGTGAAGGTGGAGCCGCGACCGAGCTCGCTGGTCACGCGGATCGAACCGCCGAGCTCGTCGAGCAGCCGGCGCACGAGCGAGAGGCCGAGGCCCACGCCGCCATAGCCGCGCGACTGCGATCCATCGACCTGATGGAACTCCTTGAACACGTGCTCTTGGTCGGCGGGCGCGATGCCGATGCCGGTGTCCTCGACGGAGATCTCGATCGTGTCGCCGAGCTTCTGCGCGCGTACCGTGATGCGGCCCGGCTCGGGCGTGAACTTGATCGCGTTGGACAGGAGGTTCAGCACCACCTGGTTCAGCTTCGCGCGGTCGCTGACGATCGTGCCGGACATCGAGACCTCGAGCTCGATCGCCAGGTCCTTGCCGCCCTTGATCCACTGCGCGGTGGCGGTCGCGGTGCCGAGCAGCTCGGAGACATCGACGCTCGCGAGGTGGACGCTGCGGTTGCCCGCGTCGAGACGCGCGAGTTGGAGGAGGTCGTCGATGAGCGCGAGCAGATCGTGTGCGCGCGACTTCACGTCGGCCATCGCCTTGCGCTGCTTCTCGGTGGCCTCGCCGTAGATGCCCATCGCGACGAGATCGGAGAGGCCCATGATGCCTTGCAGCGGCGTGCGCAGCTCGTGCGTGATGTTGGCCATGAACTGCGCCTTCTGCCGTCCCGCGTCGACGAGCGCGTGCGTGCGCGACTCGAGGCGCGCTTCGTTCTCGCGGAGCTTGCGCAGCATGCCGGTGACGTAGAAGGTCGGCGCGGCGATCACGAAGGCGACGAAGCCGATCGCCAGCGCGAGGTAGCCCGGCGTGCGGCCGCTCCACTCGGCGGGCGTGGGGAAGTGCGGGAGGGCGCCGGTCATGGTGAGGATGCCCATCGTCGTGAACAGGACCATGCACAGCGCGCCCATGAGGACGGTGGCCGTGAGGTTGGTGAGGAGCGCGAGGACGGCGATCTCGATCGTGTAGATCGCGGCGATCGGGCTCGCGATGTCACCCGTGGCCCACAGCGCGCCGGTCATGACGACGGCGTCGGCGGCGACGTTGAGGCCGCCGAGGAGCAGCGCGTAGCGATCGAAGTGCAGACCGAGGAGCGCGAGCGTGTTCGCGACGAGCTTGAGGCCGAGCAGCGCCGCGAACGCCCAGTGCCAGCGCAAGACTCCGCTGAGGACGCCGATCGCGACGAGCACGGCGAAGCACGCGGTGAGCGCGTAGCCGCTGATCACGCCGAGGCGCAGCGTCCTCGGAGTGCGGAGAGACGCGAGCTCGTCGAGGATGCGGCGCACCGCTACGGATCACCGACGAGCGTGTGCACGCACTCGAGGAGGACGTCGAGGTCGAACGGCTTCACGAGGAAGCCGTCGGCTTTGACGCTCGTGGCGCGTGCGCCCGCGGTTTCGAGGTTGCGGTAGACGGCGCTCATCATCATGACCGGCGTGCGCGTGCCGTGCTCGGAGTCCTTCATCTCGGCGACGGCGTCGAAGCCGTTGAGCATCGGCAGCGCAGCGTCGACGAGCGCGAGGTCGGGCAACGCGGCGAAGAACTGGAAGACGCCATCACGACCGTTCGTGGCCACGGAGGTCCGGTAGCCGTGCGCGCTCAAGAACTCGGACATCACGAGAGCGGTGATGCGATCGTCTTCCACGATCAGTACGTGGCGCGGCGGGTGCTCCATTCGTGCCCCTCACGCTACAACTTCGCGTGTCGACCTCGCGATGTACGCGTGACGGAGCCCGTTCGGGGCGCGCGTCGTAATTGCTTGATCCGACGTGGTGGATCCCGAGCGCTCGCGCACGCGATACCCCAGCCGTACCCGATTCCGCTGTGTCCCCGAGTGGCGGTAGGGGCACTGCCAGGTGCCTCAAAACGCGGCAGGTGCGATCAGCGTCAGCGCTAGGCGCCGGTCTCGGACGGCTCGACGAGCGCGTACGGCCACGACTCGATGCTCGCGCGCACCGCGGGCTCGGGCGCCGGCACGGGCGGAATGGTCTGCGCGCGGGGGCGCGGCTTGGCGGCGGGCTGCTCGAAACCGCATCGCGCGAGGACGAACTCGACCGCGCGCACGCGCTCCTGCATCGAGACCGACTCGAGCGGCAGGTAGCTGATGCGGTGCTGCTCGAGCATGAGCTTGACCATGCCGTCGATGCGCAAGACCGAGTCCCACGACACGCCCGCGCGAACGCCATCCTCTTTGAGCAAGGATTGATGCGGGCGCAGGAAGAACACGATGCCCTCGCTCACCCACTTCATGTAGTCGTGGAAGCGCTGGTCGTTCATCATCGCCGCCGCGTTGGTGGTGTGCTCGGCGACGTACGCGAGGTTGTCGAACGCGCGATCCGAGACGAACTTGCCGGCGTGCAGCTTCTCGACGGCGACCTGCCGCGCGAACACGCGCTCTTGGTACTCCGCGACGAGATCCATGTCCGTGCGCAGCGCATCGAGCCCGGTCTCCATCTCGGCGAGGACCGCACGCGCGACCTCGCTGATCATCGGCAGGCCATAGCGGCGGCTCACGTAGCGGCAGAGCGTGGTCTTTCCGGTCGCGTGACTGCCCACGAAGTAGATGCGCACGGCCTCGATCTACGCGATCGGTATGACACTCGCGGCCAGCTCGAACAGCGCCCCGTTGATCGTCAAGTAGATAGCCCCGCCCGCGACGGACAGATCCCACTTGTTGACCCGGTCTATCGTGGCGCCGATCGCATCGAGCACGTCCGCCGGGAGGGCCTTGAGCTCTAGCTCCTCGCGCCGGTGGACCTCGCGCTCGATGATCGCGGCCGCGAGCTGCTCGACGCTCTTCCACGCGTAGACCGCCACGCGCGGCGCGAGCTTGCTGGCCTTGTGGAGACGATCCGGGGTCGGCGCGCCGACCTCGATCC
>JAEYYV010000050.1 GCA_023428295.1 Pseudomonadota bacterium | reverse complement strand
AGCTCGCGCAGCTCGTGCCGAACCTCGTGGCCACGACGCGCGAACAAATCTCGGCGCTCGGGGCGCTCGCCATGGTCGCCGCGGTGTCGCCGCGTCCCGGCGCGGAGCTCTTGACCAACATGCGGAGCGGGAAGGGCGAGGACATCGACGAGCGCGTCGCGCTGATCCGCGCACGCGGAGGCGGGACCGTCGAGGTGCCGCGCGATCCGCTCGCGTTCCTCGCGCTCGCCCACAAGCATCGCGCGCTCGTCACCGACGTCGAGGATCACTTCACGGACACCGTCGAGAGTCTCGATGCAGGCGCGCTATGGACGCAGCTGCGCAAGTGGACCAACAGCATGGCGCCGCTTCGCTTCGTCGCGCTGCGTGCAGTGCGCGCGGAGGTGAAGGCCGCCGCGATGCCCGGCCACCTCGAGACCGACGACGCGATGATCTCGGCCCTCGAGGTCGTGATCGCGGAGCGCGCGTGTCGTTCGGCGCTGCTCGCGGCTGCGGAGCCGGCGAAGCGCTGGTTCGGCGACGTCGGCGGAGATCCGCTCACGCTCGATCTCGCCAAGCTCGACGATGCCGTGAGCTGGTCGGCCGAGCTGCGACGGGCGTTCGATGCGCTCGAGGTGATCGGCGGCGCGGCGGGTCGCGAGAGCGCCTGGCGCGCACTCGTGGCGCAGGTCGCGGCCAACCCGGGCGCTGCCAAGCCCGCTGCGGCGGACGCGAGCGCCGTGAGCGCGGGTCTCGCGATCGATGCGCCGATCTTCGCGAAGCTCGCCGAGGCGGTCGCGCGGTGGAGCCCGTCACTAACCGTGCTCGGCGACGCGACGGGCATCCCCGTCGGTACGCTCGCCGCTGGTGACGATCATCTGGCCCTCCTTCGCGAGCGCATCGACGTGCTGACCCACGCGGTCGACGCGTTGCCCGCGTGGGTCGCCTTCCACGCCGCGCGCAGCGCCGCACGTACCGCGGGGCTCGGCCCGGCGATCGCCGCGATCGAGCGTGGCGACCTCGGCGCGTCCGAGCTCGCGGCCGCATGGGAGCGCGCGACGTTGCTCGTGTGGGCCGACGCGGAGATCGCAGAGCGGTCCGCGCTGTCGCACTTCCACGGCGCCACGCATCACGCGCAGGTCACCGCCTTCGCGGACCTCGATCGCGGTGCGCTGGCGCTGTCGCGCGCACGCGCGCTGACCAAGCTCGCCGCGCTGACGCCGCGTCTCTCGCAGGATCCCACCGGCGAGCTCGCGCTCCTCGTCGCCGAGGCAAAGACGCCCGAGCGCACGCTGCGCGGACTCCTCGCGGCGTTGCCCACGGTTCGCTCGCGCATCACGCCCTGCGTGCTCGCGACGCCCAGCGCCGTGGCCGAGCTCCTCGAGCCCACCGCCACCTTCGATCTCGTCGTGATCTGCGACGCGGATCAGCTGACCACGCCAGCCGCGATCGGTTCGATCGCACGCGGAGCTGCGACGATGTTCGTCGGTGATCGCGCGCGACAGATCGAGGGCTCGCTCCTCGCGGACTGCGCCGCCGCTGGGTTGCCGGAGCTGTCACTCGCCTGGCACTACCGCAGCAAGCACGAGGATCTCATCTCGCTCGCCAACGAGCGCGCGTACGGCGATCGCTTGCACGTGCTGCCGGTCTCGCACTCGACGAGCGAGCTCGGCGTCGCGTGGCGCTCCGTCGCGGGCTCGTTCGATCGCGACCTCCTCGTCAATCGCGCGGAGGCCGAGGCGATCGTCGCCGACGTGCTCTCGCGCCTGCGCGATCCAGCGCAGCGAACGCGCTCGATCGGCGTGGTCGTGATGACCGCGGCGCAGCGCGAGCTGATCGAGGATCTCCTCGACGAGGCTCGTCGCGAGGATCCCACCCTCGCCGCGCTCCTCGATCCGGCGGAGCTCGGCCCTGACGCGAACGTCGAGCCGCTCGCGATCGACGAGCTCGGCGCACCCGCGAGCCCGCGCGACGTGATCCTCCTCGCGTCGACGTTCACGCCGCCCGAGCCTGCGGACGGAGAAACGGGTGCGCTCTCGATCGAGCACGGACCGCTCGTCGCACCGGGTGGCGGCCGCGCGCTCCTCGCCGCGAGCACGCGTGCGCGCGAGCAGCTCGTCGTGTTCTCGAGCATCGCGGCCGACGAGCCGGGCGACGGAACCGCTGGCGTTCGCGAGCTCGCCGCGCTCCTCGCGTTCGCGCAGCAAGGCGGCTGCAACGTTCGCCGCGTGGAGGACGCGCCGCCCGCGAGCCCGATCACCGAGGCGATCGCGCGTGCCCTGTCCGAGCGTGGATGGATCGTGCGGCATCAGGTGGGCATCGGTCCGTTCAAGCTCGACCTCGCCATCGTCGATCCCAACGATCCGGATCGCTTCGTCCTCGCGATCGAGCACGACGGCGCCGCGTACGCGACCTCGCGTGTCGCGCGCGATCGTGATCGCCTGCGCCCGCAGACGCTCGCGCAGCTCGGTTGGCGCTTGCACCGCGTGTGGGGTCTCGATTGGTGGGCGGTCGCGGAGCGCGAGATCCAGCGCGCGCACGGCGCGCTCGTCACGGCGATCGCCGCCACCCGCCAGCGTCGTGCGCCCGCGCTGACTCGGCCGCCGCGCATGCCGCGCACGTCCATGC
>JAEYYV010000003.1 GCA_023428295.1 Pseudomonadota bacterium | reverse complement strand
GCCAGCACCACGTCCGGCCCCATCGCGGCCGCCAGCGAGGCATCCGCCTCGGGGCTCGAGGGTTCGGCGAAAATCATGTCCAGGCCGATTGCCCGTGCGCCGGCGGCCCGCAGCGTCGTCACCAGTTTCGCGTGCAGGTCCCGCGGCCAGGGCCATTGCCGGCCGACCTCCGCGAAGGAGGGTTCGTCGATGGCGACCACGATAGGCGTATCCGCCAGGCGGGCCGGCGGCGCAACGGTGGACAGGTAGTCGAACAGCCTGAGATCCAACAGGCGGAACGCCTGCGTCTGCGCCAGCAATCCGACGACCACCGCCACGGCGATCGCCAGTCCGGCGATTCCGATCGCCCGGCCGCGCCGCTCCTCTCCCGCCGCGGCGCGCATCGCGGACATCAGAACCGCAGCTTCAGCGAGCCGGTGAAGGTGCGGCCCCAGCCCGGCACCGAGGGAGCGACTTCGAACGTCTCGTCGAAGAGGTTGTAGGCCGCGAATTCCAGCGTGAAGCGCTTGTCCAGCGGTTCCCATGTCACGAAGGCGTCGGCGGTCCAGTACGCGCCGAGCGTCGACAGGTTCGCGAGGTCACCGCTTCGCTCGCCGACATAGCTGGCCGCCGCGGTGACCCTGAGATCCTCGGTGCTGACCCAGGTTAGGCCGAGGCGCGCGATGGAATCGGGCACGTACGGGATCGTCTGGCCGCTTGCGCCCTCCGACGTGTTTTCCGACCAGATCCGCGAATAGGTGGCAAAGGCGCCCAGCCCGTGGGTCAGCCAGACGTTCGCCGTCATGCTGACCCGGTCGATCTGGCCACTGGCCACGTCGATCTGGTCGAGCGATGCCGGCACCGTTATGGCAAGGTCGTTGACCTCCTGGTGCTGGTAGTCGACGGCCGTGAAGACATTTTCCGTCCACTGCGCATCCCAGCGCGCCGCGAACGTGTCGGCATAGCCGCCGATGTTGAGGGGCAACTGGTTCGACTGGAGGCCGACCACGCCGATCGGCTCGAGCGTTGCCGCGTTGATCTGGCTGCTTTCGCGCAGGTAGCCAGCGCGCAGATAGTGACCGTCATACGGCGTCCAGGCGACGCCGGCGCGGGGCTCCAGCCGCTGCACCTCGAGGCCCTCGCCGTCCAGCACCGTGCCGAACAGGCCGGCTTCCAGCTTCAGCGTCGGCGTCACGTCGTAGGTGGCGTCGGCATAGGCGCGGAAGGCGGTGAGATCGAAATCGTCGCGCGTCGTGGTGACGGTCGGCGGCAGGCCGGGGACCGCGAACACCTGGGGCTGTTCGCGATCCTGGCGGAACTTGCCCCCCTCCGCGCCGTAGCGCAGCGTGAGGTCGTCGCCGATCCCGTAGAGGTGGTTCACCGCGCCCATGACCGATTTCTGGTCGTACTCGACGGTGTTTCCCGATGATCCGATGATCGGCCCGAAGATGGTGTCGACGAGGATCGTCGCCGCCTCGTTGCTGTTGCGTTCGAATCCCGAGACGAACAGGGCGGCGTTCGTGACGTTGCGATAACCGAACGTGTGGCTCCAGCCCGCGCCGTAGCTTCCAGTCCGGTCGTTCACTTCGCGGTCGTAGGCGACGCCGAGCAGGTCGAAGCCGCCGCCCAGCGGGATCGGTGGAACAGGCACGAACAGTCCGTCACTCAGCCTGCTGTCGAGGTTCTGGATATTGGCGAAGGCCACCAGTCGGTCGTTCGGGGTGGGCTGCGCCGTGACGTATCCGACGCCGGTGACAATGTCGTCGGACATGTCGAAGCGGGTATTCGGCACGCTTGATCCAGGCGTGGTGCCCTGCCGCGTCTCGTCGGTGTTGCCGGCGTTGATCTGTCCGTAGAAGCTGACGGGGAAGGGATAGGCGGTGTAGCCCTGGACCTCGCCATTGGCGATCCACCCGTCGGCGTCGCCGGCCACGCCTCCGCCGCCGATGCTCGCCTCGAAGAAGGGTTGCAGGACGAGACTGGTTCCGCGCGTCGGGCTCGCGAGCATCTGCGGGTCGAGCAGCAGCGCCTGGAGCACGGACCCGAAATATTGCTGGTTGATCGCCGGATCGCCGGCCGTGTTGCCGTAGTTGAGGCTGTTGACGAAGGAGGTGGCGCTGCCCGCCAGCCCCTGGTCGACCAACGCGCTGGCCGAGAACGGATCGAAGACGGCGTCACCGTAGAAGCGGCCCCACGCGTCGAGGCCCTGCAGCCGGTAGGCATTGTTGAGGGTCGAGCCCTGGTCGCGGCTGGCCCTCAGCGAAGCGTAGTCGCCGCCGCGCGCCCGCGCGCGTTTCAGCGCCTCCTGCGCGGCCCGGATCGCTCGGTCGGAATCGTAGGTGTCGATGGCAAGGGCAGCCTCGTAGTTCGGGATCACCGGATCGTTCGGGTCCAGGCGGTCGGCGTTCTCCAGCGCCTGTTCAGCGGGCTCGACCTCGCCCGCTTCACTGTAGGCCACGGCCAGCAGCAGCAGGGCCTGCGCGTAGGCGGGGTTCGCGGTCGAGCCGGCTAGTAGGTCTTCGCGCGCCTTGTCGAGGTCGCCGTTCTTCAGGTGGTAGGCGCCCCGCGCGACGAGCCCGATGGCGAATTCGGGATCGGCGGCGATGGCGATGTCGATCTCGCGCTTCGCCTCCGCCAACCGGTTCTGCTCCAGATAGACGAGCGCGAGGTTGGCATGCGAGACCGGATCGAGCGGATCGAGTTCGATGGCCCGAAGCAGCGCCGCCTCGGCTTCGCGGTTCGCGCCGCGCGCGCTCAGCACCAGGCCGAGGCCGTTCCAGACGGTCGAGGAGCCGGGCGCAAGCAGCGATGCGCGCTCCAGGTCGGCGAGCGCCCCTTCCATGTCGCCTTCGAAGCCGGCGCGATAGTTGGCCCGGGCCTCCAGTGCGGTCGGGTGGTCCGGGTCGAGCGCCAGCGCCCGGTCGATCGCCTCCCGCATCTGCGGCCGGTCGTCGAGCAGCAGGGCGAGCTGGGCGCGCATGGCGGGCAGCGTCGGGTCGTCCGGATAGCGCTGCTCGGCGCGGCGCACCACCGCGATCGCCGCCGGGATGTCCTGCAGGAATCCAGCCGTCCACGCCTCCGCCATCGCGCCGTACGGGCCGCCGTCCGCAATCCGGGGCGGCTGCTCTTCGCGCGTCGGATCGGCCAGCGAACGGACGAAGTAGCCCGCATAGGTGGCGATCGCACGGCGGCGCGGATCAAGGCGCGGCGCCGCCCGCTGCAGCAACGGCGCGGCCGCGTCGTATTGCTTCTCCATCGCAGCGACGAGCCCGGTGACGAGATCGACCCGCGCCTGCTGCGTGGCCGACAAGCGATGGCGCCGGGCCTGAGCCGCCGCGGCGACCGCAGCGGCGCTGCCGTCGAAGGTCAGCGACACTTCCGCCAACGTCACCCAGTCCTCGGC
>JAEYYV010000360.1 GCA_023428295.1 Pseudomonadota bacterium | reverse complement strand
GGCGGTGACCGTGTCGTCGCCGCCGACGGGTGCGTGGCTTCGCGGTGCGGGGCTCGACGCAGGGGTGCTCGTCGACGAGCGCGAGCTCGTGCGACCGACGCGTGATGGTGATGTGCGAACGAAGGTGGATGTGGATCCGCTCTCGCTCGCGAAGTTGCTCGAGGAGAACCGATGTCCGTCGTGATCGTCGTCGGCGCCCAATGGGGCGATGAAGGCAAAGGCAAGGTCGTCGACCTGTTCACCGAGCGCGCGCACACGGTCGTGCGCTACGGTGGCGGCGCGAACGCAGGACACACGCTCGTCATCGACGGCAAGAAGCTCGTGACGCACCTCGTGCCGTCCGGCGTGTGCCATCCGGGCAAGTTCTGCATCCTCGGTGACGGCATGGTCATCGATCCGCACACGCTGCTCGAGGAAGTGGCGGAGTGTCAGTCGCGTGGGTTGCTCGCGAACAACGAGCTCCTCGTCGGGCTCGGCGCCCACGTGATCCTTCCGTACCACAAGCTGCTCGACGGGCTGCGCGAGGATCACGGTGCCAAGAAGGGCAAAGCGATCGGCACGACGCGCCGGGGCATCGGCCCGGCGTACGAGGCCAAGGCCGCGCGCAAAGGCGTGCGCGTGCGCGATCTGTTCAAGCCCGAGCGGGTGCGCGAGCTCGTCGCGGCCAACCTCGACGAGCTCGCTCCGTTGATCGTCCACCTCGGTGGCACGATGCCGACGCGAGCGGAGATCACGACGTGGATCGACGACGCGCTCGCAGCAGGCGAGAAGCTGCGTCCGTACACGGGCGATGCGGGGCGCCATGTCGCGCGCGTGATCGCCGAGAAGCATCACGTGCTGTTCGAAGGTGCGCAGGGCTGCCTGCTCGATCTCGATCACGGCACGTATCCGTACGTGACCTCGTCATCGACGATCGCCGCGGGTGCGTGTCAGAGCGCTGGCATCGGACCCACGCAGATCGATGCGGTCGTCGGCATCACCAAGGCGTACGCGACACGCGTCGGTGAGGGGCCGTTCCCGACCGAGCTCCACGGCGAAGAAGGTGATCGCCTGCGCACGGCCGGCGGCGAGTTCGGCGCCACCACGGGGCGCCCGCGGCGGTGTGGATGGCTCGATCTGCCAGCGCTTCGCATGGGCGTTCGTCTGTCGGGAATGAGCTCGCTCGCGCTGACCAAGCTCGACGTCCTCGCGAACCTCGGCGAGGTCTGTGTCTGTGTGGCGTACAAGCTCGGAGACGCCGAGCTCGACGAGCCGCCGATCGATCCGGAGGACATCGCGCGGGCCGAGCCGGTCTATGCGAAATTTCCGGGCTGGGGGCCGCTGCCCGCGAACGCGAGAGATGTCTCGGAGCTACCCGCCAGCGCGCGCGCGTACGTCGAGACGATCGAGCGCATGGCGGGCGTCCCGTTCTGCTTGATCTCCTACGGACCCGATCGCTCCGAGACGATCCGCCTCCGCGATCCGTTCGCGTGAGTAACGCACGCCTACCCGAACGTACTTAGATAACTACGCGCGCGTCCTCGCGTTTGGTACGCGCGCACTGGTAGAATTCTTTTCTCCAAGGAAGCTCGGACGTGGGGGTCCGAAGCTTCGAAACGTAATTAGGGAACACCAATGAAGATCGTCTGTGATGCCTGCCAGGCCAAGTACTCGATCTCCGACGACAAGGTCCAAGGCAAGGTCTTCAAGATTCGCTGCAAGAAGTGCAGCAACATCATCGTCGTTCGCGGCGGTGCGCAAGCGGCGGAAGCGCCGGCGCCCGCGGCGACCGATGTGAAAGACACGCGTGTCTACGACTACGGCTACGAGGGCGGCGCTGGTGGTGGCGAGGAGTCGGTGTGGCACGTCGTGATCAACCAGGACCAAGTCGGGCCGATGACGGCGGCGGAAGTGCAGCAGCGCTTCAGCGCCGGAGAGATCGACGCCGAGACGTACGCGTGGCGTGAAGGCTTCGCGGATTGGTTGCCGCTCTCGCAGGTCGATGCGTTCGCGTCGTTCCTCGCGACAGCGTCCACCACCTCCGCGGCCGGAAGCGGCGCAGCGGCGGTGTCATCGATGTTCGGCAACGACGAGTCGGGCACGGTGCGAAGCGATCCGGGCGATCTGTTCGCGGCCGCGTCCGCGGGCTCGTCGTCGCGCGGCACCGACGACGATGGCGATCTGTTCGGCAGCAAGCCGTCCAAGGCATCGCAGACGTCGACGCAAGCCGCGGCCGAAGCCAAGCTGCGCGGTGAGCGCAACGAGAACTCCGTGCTGTTCTCCCTCAACAACCTCGCGCAACTCGCGAGCGACAAGCCCGCACCAAACCCGGGCGTGTCGTCGATGCCGAGCGGTCACGCGACCGGCGCGGCAGGTGGCGAAGGCTCCGGCCTCATCGACATTCGCTCGATGGCAAACGCATACCTCGGCGGCTCGGGGGCAGCGGCAAAGACGGCGACGGCCTCGACCATCGGGTCGATCGACGATCTCCCCGTGTTCGGCGGCGGCGGCTTCTCGGAGCCCGCGGTCATCGTTCCGACGGCGTCGCGCGGCCAGAACAACAAGATGATGTACGCGCTGATCGGCTCGGTCGCGTTCCTCGCGATCGCGGCGGTCATCATGATCATCGTCCTGCTCAAGGGCGGCGACGACAAGAAGGTCGTCGTCGCGCAAGGCGACACCAAGGAGAGCTCGGCGGAAGGCAAGACCGACGACACCAAGGCGGACACCAAGACCGACACGCCGACGACGAACACCGCGTCGTCCGAGCCGCCGGCTACCAACGAGGGTTCGGCAGCAGAGCCGGCAGCGAAGACCGACGAGCCCAAGGCGACGGAGCCCGTGATGACGGAAGAGCCGAAGGCGGATCCGAAGAAGACCGAGCCCAAGAAGACGGATCCCAAGAAGACGACCGCAGCCGTCGCGAAGACCGAGCCCAAGAAGACCGAGCCCAAGACGACGGCGCCGAAAGAGGCCGCGAGCGCGGGCGGCTGCGATGAGGTCTCGTGCGTCCTCAACAACTACGAGGGCGCGTGCTGCGCGAAGTTCAAGAAGAAGTCGTCGGGTGGTGGCACTGCGACGACCAAGAGCAGCGGCGGTGGTGATCTGCCGGACGGGCTCGATCGCGCGATGATCTCCGACGGCGTGAACAAGGTGAAGGCCAAGGTCCAAGCGTGCGGCGACAAGTCGAGCGCCAAGGGTCAGGTCAAGGTGAGCGTGAAGGTGAACCCGGGTGGCGATGTTGCCAGTGTCGCCGTGAAGAACACGCCAGACGCCGGTCTCGGCAACTGCGTCGCTGCGGCGATGCAGAAGGCGAAGTTCGCGAAGACGCAGAACGGTGGCTCGTTCGGCTACCCGTTCATGTTCTAGGTCGTCTGACTCGAGCGCTCCGCACGGTCACGTCCCCGGTGACGGCACTACCGGCTGGTCGAGTGGCCACCTGTAGATGGCTGCACTAGTTGCTCGACCGACCGAACGCCAAACCAGATCAACGACTTCGGCCGCCTCGCAACGGGCATGGTTTGTGGACCCCGGGCGGGCCATGCGTATCCGCTTTCTGACTGTCGCTGTCATGAGTCTCCCTCTGTTCGCAGCCTGTGCTGCCGAGGATGACTCGCTGCCGACCAACGAGGACGGGGATGCACCGCTCTCGGAAGACAACGTGAACGCAGGCGCGCCCGACAACGACTCGTTGCCGGACGACAACAAAGCGGACGCGATCTACCCCGCGAAGTTCGAGATCGGCGATCAGTCGCCCGTGAAGAGCCAGGGTAGCCGCGGCGTGTGCTCGATCTTCGCGTCGATGGCGCTCGTCGAGAACCTCTACATCAAGGCCGGCATGCCGGTCGCCGACGCCGACTTCTCCGAGCAGCACCTGCAGTGGTCGGCCAAGTTCGAGCAGCGCGCGTTCATGAACACCGAGGGCTCCAACGCCGAGGACAACCTCGAAGCGGCCGTACGCTTCGGCGTCATCCCCGAGGCGGCGTGGCGCTACGAGTCGTTCCCGTGGACCGCCGCGAACGACCCCGAGTGCGGCGCGGAGAACAACAAGCCGACCAAGTGCTACACCAACGGCGAGCCGCCGGAGTCGGCGCGCACCGCGCAGCGCTACAAGCTGCCGCGCAAGCGCTGGGTCAACACCAACTCGATCAAGGCCGCCATCTACGACAAGAAGGTCGGCGTGAACGTCGGCATGACCTTCTTCTATCAATCGTGGAACCACCGCCGCTCGACGCTGCCGACCAGCAACGCGCTGTGGCGCAAGGGCGTGGTCACGTATCCGAACGCCAAGGACAAGCAGGTCTCGCTCGAGAATCGCGCGGGCCACGCGATCCACCTCATCGGTTGGGACGACAACATGGAAGTCGAGTCGCGCGACGAGGCGGGCAACCCGATCCTCGTGAACGGCGTGGCGAAGAAGGAGAAGGGCTTCTGGCTGTTCAAGAACAGCTGGGGCACCGGCAGCTTCGGCGTCGACAACGAGTACGGCGACGGCTACGGCTGGATCTCGTATCAGTACGTCAAGGAGTACGGTCGCGCGGTCACCGCGGACCTCCCGACGCTCGTGACCCCGCGCGAAGTGTGCGACGACGGCGTGGGCGCCGACGAGGACGGCGATGGCCAGGCGAACTGCGCCGACGCGGATTGTGCGGAGCACCCGGCGTGTGACACGAGCGGTGGCGACGTCTCTCGCTCGTACTCGGCGACGCCGAACATCTCGATCCCCGACAACAGCCCCACGGGCGTGTCCTCGACGATCCAGGTCAGCGACACCGGCACGATCACCGACGCGAAGCTCTCGCTCTCGATCACGCACACGTATCGCGGTGACCTCAAGGTCACGCTGACCAAGGGCACCGACACGATCGTCGTGCACGACCGCACCGGCGGCTCGGCGGACGACCTGAGCGTGATGGAGCTCTCGCTGCCCGCGCTCAGCGGCAAGCCGCTCGCCGGTACGTGGACGCTGACGGTCGCCGACAACGCGCGCCTCGACACGGGCACGCTCGCGAGCTGGTCGCTCGACGTCACCTCGCGTTGACGTCGTCCTGCGGGACTCGCAGGACGCTCACGCAGGAATCGCAGTCGGGAGTTTTCTCGACGAGCAATTCCTGCGTTTTGTTGCGTGTGATGGCGAGGCACGGTGCTTGCGCTACATCACGTTCGTGGGAGCGCTCGACACCAACGAGATCTTCGCCGGTCGCTACCGGCTCCTCGGTCTCCTCGGTCGCGGCGGCATGGGACACGTCTACCGTGCCGAGCACGTGGGGCTAAAGAAGCAGGTCGCGCTCAAGGTGCTGGGGAAGCGCAGCGAGGAGTACGTCGCTCGCTTCGAGAGAGAGGCGCGGGCGATCGCGCGGCTCGATCATCGCGGCTGCGTACGGATCTTCGATCACGGCACCGCCGAGGGCGGCTTCGACGATCGCGGGATCCCGTACATCGCGATGGAGCTGGTCGAGGGACCCACGCTCGCGCTCGCGCTCTCCGAGGACACGTTCACCATCGAACGCGCGATCGAGGTCACGCGCGCGCTGCTGCTGGCGCTCGCGCATGCGCACGCGCATGGCGTCGTTCACCGCGATCTCAAGCCGGAGAACGTGATGTTCGCGGCGGGGCGCCCCGTCATCATCGATTTCGGTCTCGCGAGCCTGTCAGATGCCGCCGGCATCACCGGCGATGGTTTCGCGATGGGCTCGCCGAGCTACATCGCACCCGAGCGGATGCGCGGCGAGCCGCACGACGCACGCGCGGACATCTACGCGGTCGGCGTGATCCTCTACGAAATGCTCTCGGGGCTCCGACCGTTCCTCGGCGCGAACCCGCAGGAGATCATGACGAACGCGCTGACGCGTCCGCCGCGACCACTGCGCGCCGTGGTGCCGGAGGTCTCGCCCGCGCTCGACGCGCTGGTCCGCCGGGCGCTCGCCAAGGATCCCGACAAGCGCTTCGCCGACGCGGAGGACATGCTGTCCGCGCTCGACGACATCACCACGCTCGACGCGCTCGCCTCGCCGCCGGTGGTCGAAGAGCACGATCCGAGTGCATCGATGACGATGGCGATCCTCGCGCAACCGCGGCCGTCGATCTTCGGACGCGCGTGGAGCTGGCTCCGCTACGGCGCGTGGCGATGGCGCGCGGAGCCGTCCGGGGAGATTTCGAGCTAGGGTCTCTGCGTGCTGCTTGCACGCGTCGCGCAGACGAGCGCCGAGGTCGCACGGGACAGCGGTCGCAAGAAGAAGATCGAGCTCCTCGCAGCGCTGCTTCGCGAGGTGCCCGCCGGCGAGCGTGCGATCTGTGCGCGGTACCTGTCCGGTGAGGTCGGGCACAAGCTCGGCATCGGCTACGCGACGGTGTTCGGCAACAACGTCGTGCCACCGTCGAGCGATGCGAGCCTGACGCTGACCGAGGTCGACGCGCGCTTCGCCGCGATCGCGGGCCTGTCGGGCACGGGCTCGCAGAGAGCGCGCAAGGAGCAGTTCGGTGCGTTGCTCGCGAAAGCCACCGAGATCGAGCAGCGCTTCCTCGGCGCGATCATCGTGGGCGAGCTGCGACAAGGCGCGCTCGACGCGCTCGTCGTGGAGGGCCTCGCGCTCGCCACCGCGCAGCCCGCAGGTAAGGTGCGCGCCGCGTACATGCTCGCGGGAGACATCGGCGTGGTGGCGGCCGCGGTCCTCGCGGAGGGTGCTGCCGGGCTCGATCGCTTCGGGCTGACGCTGTTTCGTCCCGTGCTACCGATGCTCGCGCAGACCGCCGAGTCGGCGAGCGACGCGCTCGCGAGCTTCGACGGACCTGCCGCGCTCGAGCTCAAGCTCGACGGCTTTCGCGTGCAGCTACACAAGGATGACGACACGGTGCGCGGCTACTCGCGCAACCTCAACGACGTGACGCACATGATCCCGGAGCTCGTCGCGATGACCAAGGCGCTGCCGGCGCGGCGGGCGATCCTCGACGGCGAGGCGATCGCGCTCGGTCAGAGCGGTCGTCCGCTGCCATTCCAGGACACGATGCGCAGGTTCGGCCGGCGCACGGATCTGGCCGCGACGCTCCCGCTCTCGCTGAAGCTGTTCGACGCGCTGCTGATCGACGATCAGACGCTCCTCGCCACGCCCGCCGGCGAGCGCTTCACGATGCTCGATGCGCTCGCGCCGGCGAACAGCGTGCCGCGCTTGATCACGAGCGATGCGGCGATGGCGACCGCGTTCTACGACGACGCGATCGCCAACGGACACGAAGGCGTGATGGCCAAGTCCCTCGACGCCACCTACGACGCGGGCAATCGCGGCGCCGCGTGGCTCAAGGTAAAGCACGTCCATCGCCTCGATCTCGTGGTGCTCGCGGTGGAGTGGGGCTCTGGCCGCCGCAAAGGGCTGCTCTCGAACCTGCACCTCGGTGCGCGCAGCAGCGACGGCTTCGTGATGGTGAGCAAGACATTCAAAGGCATGACCGACGCGGTCCTCGCGTGGCAGACCAAGGAGTTGCTCGCGCGCGAGGTCGATCGCGACGGCCACATCGTGTACGTCAGGCCCGAGCTTGTCGTCGAGATCGCGTTCAACGACGTGCTGCGCTCGTCCGAGTACACAGGCGGCGTCGCGCTGCGCTTCGCGCGCCTCGTGCGCTATCGCGACGACAAGACCGCCGATCAAGCGGACACGATCGACACGATCCGCGCGATCGCGATCAAGAGCGGCGCGCTCCGCTAGAAGCGCGGCTCGTGCGCGCGATTGCGCGTGACGATCGATCGCATCGTCACGTAGAACACGGGCGTCAGGACGAGGCCGAGGATGGTCACGCCGAGCATGCCGCTGAACACGGTGATGCCCATCGCGCGGCGGATCTCGGAGCCCGCGCCCGTCGCGACGATCAGCGGCACCACGCCCGCGATGAACGCGACGGAGGTCATCACGATCGGACGCAACCGCAGCTTGGCCGCCTCGAGCGCGGCATCGGCGATCGATCGGCCTTGCGCTTCGAGGTCGCGCGCGAACTCGACGATGAGGATCGCGTTCTTGCTCGCCAGCCCGATGAGCACGACGAGGCCGATCTGCACGAACACGTTGCGATCGCCGCCCGTCCCCCACACGCCGCCGAGCGCCGCGACGACGCACACGGGCATGATGAGCAGGATCGCGATCGGCAGCGACCAGCTCTCGTACAGCGCCGCGAGCACGAGGAACACGAGCAGGATCGCGAGCGGGAACACCACGACGTTCGCGTTGCCCTCGGTGACCTGCTGGTAGCTGAGATCGGTCCACTCGATCTCGAAGCCAGCGGGCAGGGCGGCCGCGAGCTTGTCGATGGTGGCGAGGACCTCGCTCGACGACAGCGTCGGCGACGCGGCGCCGGCCATGTCGGCCGCGTAGTAGCCGTTGTAGCGAACGAGCGGATCGGGCCCGAAGTGATCGCGCACCGAGACCACGCTGCCGATCGGGACCATCGCTCCAAGGGCGTTGCGCGTGCGCAGCTCGCCGATCTGCTCGGCGCGCGCGCGGAAGTCGCCGTCTGCCTGCGCGATCACCTGGAACGTTCGCCCGAAGCGCATGAAGTCGTTCACGTATGCGGAGCCCAGGTAGATCTGCAGCGTCTCGAACAGCTCGGTCAGCGGGACGCCCTGCGCCTTCGCTTTGTCGCGATCGATCGACAGCTCGAGCTGCGGCACGTTTGGCTGGAACGCGCTGAACGGATACGAGAAGCCAGGCGTGTTCATGATCGCGCCCGTGAGCTGGCCGATCGCGGCCTGCAGCTCGGCAGGTCCTTGACCCGCGCGATCCTCGACGTAGAGCGAGAAGCCCGCGCCGGTGCCGATGCCGAGGATCGGTGGCGGCACCATCGCGAACGCGAGCCCGTCGCCGATCGACGCGAACTTCATCGACAGCTCGCCGGCCAGCTGCGCGGCGGACTTGTCGCGTGTCTCCGACGGTGTCAGCGTCACGAACACGGTGCCCGCGTTCGGCGTGTTCGTGAAGTGAATGCCGTTGAGTCCGGGAAACGCGATCGTGTGCGCGACGCCGTCTGTCTCGAGCGCGAGCTTGGACATGTCGTGAACGACCTTGTCCGTGCGATCGAGCGACGCACCCTCGGGGAGGCGCGCGATCGCGATCAGGTACATCTTGTCCTGCACGGGAACGAAGCCGCCGGGGACCGCGCGCACGGCCATCACGGCGAGAACGACGATGCCCGCGTACACGACCAGCGACAGCGCGCGCCGGCGGATCGCGAAGCCGACGACGTGGCCGTATCCGCGCGCGAACCACGCGAAGCCTCGCTCGAAGCCGCGGAACAGCCAGCCGAACGCCGCCTCGATCACGCGGGTCAGCCGATCGCGCTTCGCTCCGTGACCTTGCAGCAACACGGCGGCGAGCGCGGGCGAGAGTGTCAGCGAGTTGATCGCGCTGATGATCGTGGAGATGGCGATCGTGGCGGCGAACTGCCGGAAGAACTGCCCCGTCAGTCCCGCCATGAACGTCATCGGCACGAACACGGCACATAGAACCAGCGCGATCGCGATGATCGGTGCGCTGACCTCGCTCATCGCACGATGCGCCGCGTCCTTGGGGGCGAGGCCCGCCTCGATGCCGCGCTCGACGTTCTCGACGACGACGATCGCGTCATCGACGACGATGCCGATGGCGAGCACCATGCCGAACAGCGTCAGCGTGTTGATCGTGAAGCCGAGCAGCAGCAACACGGCGAACGTGCCGACGATCGAGATGGGCACCGCGATCAGCGGGATCACCGACGCGCGCCACGTGCGCAAGAACAGCAGCACCACGAGCACCACGAGCAGCGCGGCCTCGACCAGCGTGGTGATCACGCTCGAGATCGAGCGACGCACCGACACCGTCGGATCGTACGCCACGTCCCACGCGACTCCCTCGGGGAAGCGCTGCGACAGCTCGGCCATCTTGTCGCGGATCTGATCCGAGAGCGCGATGACGTTCGAGCCCGGCGCCTGGAAGATGCCGATGCCGACGGCCGCCTTGTTGTCGAGCGTGGCGTGAAGCGAGTAGCTCGCGGCCCCGAGCTCGAGCCGCGCCACGTCGCGCAGGCGCACGAGCTCGCCGTCCTCGCCGGTGCGCAAGATGATCGCGCCGAACTCTTCCTCGGTGACGAGGCGCCCGCGCGCGTTGATCGCGAGGACAAAGCTCGACGGCTTGCTCATGGGCAGCGCACCTAGCTGGCCCGCGCTGACCTGCACGTTCTGCTCGCGAATCGAGCGCACGACGTCACCCGCCGTCAGGCCGCGCGCAGCGACCTTGCCCGGATCGAGCCAGATGCGCATGGCGTAGTCGCCCGCGCCAAACAGCACCGCCTCGCCGATGCCCGGAATGCGCGCGAGCTCGTCGCGCACGTGCAACAGCGCATAGTTGCGCAGGTAGACGCTGTCGTAGCGCCCGTCGGGCGACGTCAGGTGTACGACGAGCATCAGGTTCGGCGACTGCTTCTGCGTGGTCACGCCTTGCCGCCGCACGTCCTCGGGCAAGCGCGGTAACGCCTGCGAGACGCGGTTCTGCACCTGTACCTGCGCACGATCCGGATCGGTGCCGGGCTCGAACGTGATGTTCAGCTGCAACACGCCATCGCCGCTCGCGACGGACTTCATGTACATCATGTTCTCGACGCCGTTGACCGCTTCTTCGAGCGGCGCGGCCACGCTCTGCGAGAGCACCTGCGGGTTGGCGCCGGGATAGATGGCGCGCACCTGCACGCTCGGCGGCACCACGTCGGGGTACTCGCTGAGCGGCAACAGCGGGATCGCGATCGCCCCGGCCGCGAAGATGATGATCGAGAGGACCGCCGCGAAGATCGGGCGATCCACGAAGAACCGAGAGAAGCCACCGAGCTTCACGGCGCCACTCCGCCGGCGCTCGCCGCGTGCGGGTTCGTGGGCTTGCCCATCGGCGTCGGTCGCTCCGCGAGCGGCAGCGGCTTCGACGGCCGGCGCGGCGCGACCGCATCGGCTGCAGCGTTGGCATCGCTCGACGCGTCTGCGGCGCGCTCGCTCGAGGCACTTGCAGCGCCATCGTGCGACGCGTTTGCGGCGCCCTCGCTCGAGGCACTTGCAGCGCGATCGCTTGACGCGGCTGCTGTGGTTGCTGCTGCTGCGCTGCCCGCGGCGCTCTCCCCGTGCGTGGCTGCGCCGGCGCTCGCCGCGGCTTCTTGCACCGTCACGGGGGCGCCGGGCATCACGCGCGAGAGGCCCGATACGATCACGCGATCGCCCGCGGCCAGGCCGCGCGTGATCACGCGTTGTCCGTCGAGCACGCGGCCCACGCTCACGTCTTTGCGCTGCGCGGTGCTCTTGTCGTCGACGGCGAGCACGTACTTGCGGTCCTGGTCGGTCAGGATCGCGCGTTCGTCGACGACGATCGCCTCGCCGGTGCCGCCCGAGAGCCGCACGCGCGCGTACAGGCCGGGCACGAGCGAGTCATCGTGGTTGTCGACGATCGCGCGCATCGCGATCGTTCCGGTCTGCGGATCGAGCGAGCTCGCCACGAAGTCCACGCGACCCGTGTGCGGATAGCCTTCTTCGTTCGAGATGCCGATCGCGACAGGGACGGCCTCGCCGGCGCGAAGGTGCGGTGCGAAGCGCAGGTACGTCGCTTCGTCGGTCGTGAACGACACGTAGATCGGATCGCGCGAGACGATCGTGGTCAGCACGACCGCACCCGGGGCCACCGTGTCGCCGACATCGACGAACGAGCGGCCGGCTCGGCCCGCGATCGGTGCGCGCACCGTGGCGTACTCGAGGTCGAGTTGCGCGAGCGAGACGGCGGCGGCTGCGGCGGCGAGCTCCGAGGCTGCTTGCGCGGCGGTCGAGACGGAGGCGTCGCGTGCACTCTTGGTGATCGCGCCCGTGGCGATCAGCCGCTCGCTGCGCTCGGCCTCGAGCTGCGCGAGCTCGAGGCGTGCGCGCGCGCCGGACTGCTGCGCGATAGCGCGGTGAAGCGCGGCGCGATACGGGCGCGGATCGATCGTGAACAGCACGTCGCCCTTGCGGACGAGCGCGCCCTCGACGAGACCGATGCCGACGATCATGCCGCCGACGCGCGGACGGAGCTCGACTTCATCGACGGCTTCGACGCGACCGGGGAGCTCGTCCCACTGCGCGACGGAGGTCGGCGTGATCGTCATGATGCCGACGGACGGTGGAGGAGGTGGCGGAGGTGCGGACGCGCTCTCCTTCGCGCACGCCGACGCGACGAGGAACACGGTGAAGGAGAGGAGCGACGCGAGGAGGGACAGATCGATGGATCGGGTCACGCGCAGTGGGTAGCAACCGGCGCGTCCGTCATCTTGGATGGTCGTGCTCAGCGCGCTGGTACGTTCTTGCGCTCGCGCGTTTGTCGAGGCGTCTCGCCGAAGTAGCGCTTGAAGTGATGACCGAAATGGCTCTGATCGTAGAAGCCCAAGGATCGCGCGATCTGCGCGAGCGGCATCGTCGAGTCGATCACGAGGCGCTGCGCGCGCACGAGGCGCTGGCGCAGCAAGTAGCGATGCGGCGACTCGCCGGTCCAGCGCTTGAACGCGCGGCTGAAGTGGAACGTGCTGAGATCGACGACGCGCGCGATGTCGTCGACGTTGAGATCGTGGTCGAGGTGCTCGTCGATGTAGCGCAGCACGCGGACCGCGCGCTCGTCGAGCGGCGCGGGCGCCGGAATCGGCTCGAGCACGGGTAGCGTCGCGGGCGCATCGAACGCGCGGAACACGCACACGATGAGCTGCGCGAGCAGCGCGTCGATGTAGAGCGACGTCCCGAGCCCGCCGCGCGACAGCTCGCGCTCGAGCGTGTCGAACACCGTGCGCAGCTCGGCGTCGTGGTTGCCAGCCTTGTACCGGCTATCGAAGACCGGAACCTCCACGTTCGCGCGCGCGGCGATCTGCGCGATGGCGCGCGACTCGAGGATCAAGCCGAACTTCTCGCGCGGCTTGGGCCCGTCGCAGCGACACATCACGTTCGCCGGAATGATCGCGACGCCGCTGTCCTCCCACGTCCGCATCGCGAGCGCGGGATCTGGTTCGTGAACCGCGTCGCCACCGAGGTCGACGTAGAGCACCTGCATACCGCCGTCGTGGATCAGCGCACGCACGGCGAGGGGAGCCGCCATCCTTCGGTGCTAACACGACGCGAACATGGCCACACCTCGCCAGATGGCCAGTGACCGCTGCGACACCGCACGGATCTCCGACACTAGGAGATTCGTGCGCGACGATGCCGTCGCTGATCGACGATGAACGTCCACAGCGGCAGCAGCAGCACGGCGGGCATCACGTAGAACGCGGGCTCGTCCCACTCCATCCCGCGCGGCCGATACACGCCGCCGCGAACGATCGCGGAGCCGAGGTACAGCGCGATGATCGCCGCGCCGCACTTCTCCCACAGGCGCATGTCGATGCGCGAGGTCACCGGCTCGACCTTCACGCTGGTCTCGCGATCGTCGCGCACCAGCACGAGCCGGAGCTTCTGCCAGTCCCACGCGAGGAGGCCGATCGTGCCGAGCCACATCAGCGTCACGATGATCGACGTGAACACCACGCCGGTGCTCCAGCAGAACACGCCGATCGCGGAGAGGATCGGCAACGCCACGAGCGCGCCGACCGTGGCGAAGCGCTGCGTGCACAAGAGCACCGCCGCGATCAGCTGCATCACGCCGACGAACGTGTAGAAGTGACCGGTCGCGTAGAAGCCGTGGAGGAAGTCGTGGAACGGCCCCGTATTCGTCGGATCGGTGAACGGTTGGCCGAGCACCTTCTTGAGCGCCGCGGGCACGAACGCGAAGCCGATCAGGATGCGCAGGATGACCACGCACACGTTCGCCCAGCGGCGGGCGCGCAATCGCGTGATCAGCGCCAGCGGCATATCGCTAGGCGCGCGCGGCCTCGCTGCGGATGCGATTGAGCAGCGCGGTCTTTGCCTGCGCGGGCAAGAACGACGCGCGCGCGGCGTTCTCGGCGACGGTGGTCAGCTCCGTCGCGGTGAGATCGAGCGCGGCGGCCGTCGCGCGGAAGTTCTCGCCGATGTAGCCGCCGAAGTACGCCGGATCGTCGGAGTTGATGCACACGGCGACGCCCTTGCGCAGCAGCGTCGCGAAGTTGTGGTCCGCGAGATCCTTCACGACGCACAGCTTCAGGTTGGACAGCGGGCACACCGTGAGCGGGATGCGATCGCGCACCAGGCGCTCGACGAGCGCCCGGCTCTCGTCGCAGCGGACGCCGTGATCGATGCGTTCGACCTTCAGGATGTCGAGCGCTTCCTCGATGTACGCGGCCGGGCCTTCCTCGCCGGCGTGGGCGACGGCGCGCAGGCCGAGGTCGCGTGCCTTGGCGAACACGCGCGCGAACTTGGTCGGCGGATTGCCGCGCTCGCCGGAGTCGAGGCCGACGCCGACGATCTCCTTGCGGAACGGCAGCGCCTGGTCGAGCGTCGCGAACGCGGCCTCCTCGGAGAGGTGCCGCAGGAAGCACAGGATCAGCTCGGACGTGATGCCGTAGCGACGATGCGCGTCGTCCATGGCGTCGCGCAGGCCGGAGATGACGACCTCCATCGGGATGCCGCGATCGGTGTGGCTCTGCGGATCGAAGAACAGCTCCGCGTGCACGACGTTGTCGGCGTGCGCGCGCGTGAAGTACGCCATCGCGAGCGCGTAGAAGTCGCGGCGGTCGCGCAGCACGGCGCAGCCCGCGTAATACAGATCGAGGAACGACTGGAGGTCGTGAAAGTTGTAGGCCGCGCGCACCGCATCGACGGAGGCGTACGGCAGCTCCACGCCGTGCTTGCCGGCGAGCGAGAACATCATCTCGGGCTCGAGGGTCCCCTCGATATGGAGGTGAAGCTCGACCTTGGGGAGCTTCTGGATCAAGCGTGCGCGGGCGGTGTCGACGGTCTTGGTCGGCATCTGGCTGGAATACAACAGATTGAACCCGCACGGGTGGCCTTGCCCGAGCCGAGCCACACGGCTACGGTCGCCGGCTCATGACCGACGAGACCGCTCCCGCTACGCCTGTCGACTTCGATCCGGTGCCCGCTCTCGCCCGAGAGCTCGGCCTCGATGTTCGCGGGGTCGCGGCCGTGGTCGCGATGCTCGCCGACGGAGACACCGTCCCGTTCATCGCGCGCTATCGCAAAGAGCGCACCGGCGGGCTCGACGAGGTCCAGATCCGCGCCATCGAGGAGAAGCGCGAGTACCTGGTCGACCTGGAGAACCGGCGCGCGGCGATCCTCGCGTCGATCACCGAGCAAGGAAAGCTGACGCCGGAGCTCGAGGCAAAGCTGCGCGCGGCCACCGCCAAGGCGGAGCTCGAGGATCTCTACGCGCCGTATCGTCCGCGCCGCAAGACGCGCGCATCCGTCGCGCGCGAGAAGGGGCTGGGGCCCCTCGCGGAGAAGATCTACGGACAGGGCATCGATGGCAACCCGGAGGCCGATGCCGCCGCGTTTGTCACCGAAGGTGTCGCCAGCGTCGAGGAAGCGCTCGCGGGCGCGCGCGACATCGTCGCCGAGCAGATCGCCGACACCGCCGAGGTGCGCACGTTCGTTCGCCGCGAGTACGCCGAGCACGGCGTCCTCATCAGCGAGGTCGTGCCGGGCAAGGCCGACGAGCCGACGAAGTTCGAGCAGTACTACGCGCACGACGAGCCGGTGAAGTCGATCCCGTCGCACCGCTTCCTCGCGATCCGTCGCGGCGAGGCCGAGGGCGTGTTGCGCGCGCGCGTCGCCGTGGACTTCGACAAGGTCGGCTACGGCATCGAGAACCTCGTGCGCATGAACAAGGAGTCGCCGTGGGCGCACCAGCTGCACCTCGCGATCGCGGACTCGCTCAAGCGCTTGCTCGCGCCATCCGTCGAGAACGACGTGCGCGCGGAGCTCAAGCAGCGCTCGGACAGCGCCGCCGTCGACATCTTCGCCGGCAACCTGCGCAACCTCCTGCTCGCGGCGCCGCTCGGTAGCGCGAGCGTGATCGGCGTGGACCCCGGTCTGCGCACGGGCTGCAAGTGCGCCGCGATCGACGCGACCGGCAAGTTCCTCGGCACGGTCACCATCTACATCACGCAAGGCGACCAGCAGCTCGCGGCCGCCAAAGAGGACTTCCTCGCGTTCGTGCAGCGCTTCGGTCCGCGCGCGATCGCCGTCGGCAACGGCACCGGTGGCCGCGAGGCCGAGGCGTTCGTGAAGAAGACGCTCGGTGACGCGGGCCTTCGCGAAGCACCGGGCGCGCCGTACATCGTGCAGGTCAACGAGGCGGGCGCGAGCGTGTACTCCGCGTCGGACCTCGCGCGCGAAGAGTTCCCCGAGCTGGACCTCACGATCCGCGGCGCCATCTCCATCGCGCGCCGCCTGCAGGATCCGCTCGCGGAGCTCGTGAAGATCGAGCCCAAGTCGATCGGCGTGGGTCAGTACCAGCACGACGTGCACCAGCCGCTGCTCGGCAAGAAGCTCGGCGATGTCGTCGAGGATTGCGTGAACAAGGTCGGCGTCGAGCTCAACACCGCGAGCGCGCAGCTGCTCGGCTACGTCGCGGGCATCGGCAAGTCGCTCGCGAAGAAGCTCGTGCTCCACCGGGACACCAACGGCTCGTTCTCGTCGCGCCAGCAGCTGCTCGATGTCTCGGGCCTCGGCCCCAAGGCGTTCGAGCAGGCGGCGGGCTTCCTTCGCATCGCAAACGCGCAGCACCCGCTCGACGCGTCGAGCGTTCACCCCGAGCGCTATCCGCTCGTCGAGACGATCGCCAAGGATCTCGGCGTCGAGCTGCCCGCGCTGATCGGCAACCAAGAGCTCGTCGACAAGATCGACTTCTCGAACTACGTCACCGACGAGGTCGGTGAGCCCACGCTGCGCGACATCGCCGCCGAGCTCGCGAAGCCGGGCCGCGATCCGCGCGCGGAGTTCAACCCGCCCGCGTTCCGCGACGACGTCACGTCGATGGAAGACCTCAAGCCGGGCATGGTGCTCGAGGGCATCGTCACCAACGTGACCGCGTTCGGCGCGTTCGTGGACATCGGCGTGCACAACGACGGTCTCGTCCACGTCTCGCAGCTCTCGGACACCTTCGTGAAGGACCCGGCGGAGGTCGTGAAGGTCGGCCAGAAGCTGACGGTTCGCGTGCTCGAGGTCGACAACACGCGCAAGCGCATCGCGCTGTCCGCCAAGCGCGGCGGTCAGCCCGCGCCGAAGCAGCCGCGCAACCAAGGCGACGGCCCGCAGCAAGGGCAGGGCGGCAATCGTCGCGGAGGTCGCGGCCGTGGTGGCGGTAACCGCCAGCAACCGCCGCAGCTCGACGCGAATGGCAACCCGGTGCCGCAGCAGCGCCCGCACGGCGATCGTCCGCCCGGCAATCGCCAGTGGCGCGAGCGCGGCCAAGAGCCGAACGCGCAGGGCGATCAGCAGCAAGGCGATGCCGGCGTGCATGCCGACGCGCAGGGCGATCGCGACCCGCAGAACAAACCGCGCCGCAACGATCAGCGCGGCCCGCGCAACGATCAGCGTGGCCCGCGAAACGATCAGCGCGGTCCGCGCAACGATCAGCGCCAGGGCCCAGGCCCGCGCAACGACGGTCCGCGCAACGACGGTCCGCGCAACGAACAGCGGCAGGGCCAAGGTCCGCGGCGTGACGATCGCGGTCCGCGGCGTGACGATCGCGGTCCGCGCCGCGACGATCGCGGCCCTCGTCAGGAGACGGGGCCGGGCTGGGGCGTGTCGGGCTTCACGAACAACCCGTTCGCGAAGCTGCAGGGCGACAAGACCAACAAGTCATAGCGCGACCTCTCGCGACGACACGCGTCTCGGGCTGTTCGAACCCGGTCACGAAGTGCACGCGCACGCTACGTGACGCTCGCGGCCGTGCGATCACTGGACGGACGACGGAGTCGCTTTCTTCGCGGGCTGCACCCACGCGCGCTTGCCGTCCTCGCGCGTGACGATGGCGCGGAGGTACCCCGTGGACGGAAGCGCGCGCTTCGCGATGCGCGTGGTCACGCGGCCGACGCGCTTGCCGTTCTCGATCCACTGGATCGTCGCCTTCTGTTTTGGCGCGAGCTCCACGACGAGCTCGTCCTTGTCGACCTCGGCGCGCGCGAGCTCGACGCCGTTACTCGCGTAGAACCGGCCCGCGCGGATCGCGGCGAGGATCGCGGTGGGATCGCGTTGCGCTCGTACGACGATCCATCCGCCGCCCGCCGGATACTTGCCGCCCGAACGACCGTAGTCGTGCGCGTCGTCCGAGGCCACGCCCCACAGCGTCACGCCGTGCGCGAGCGCGGCGTCCCACAGCGTGTCCATGCTCGGATGATCGGCGTCGCCATCGTTCCACGATGCAAAAGCGGAGTTCGCGATCTCGACGAGCCCGAAGCCGCGGCGCGCGAGCTCGGTGAGCACGTCGGGTGTCAGGCCCCAGAACCAGTTCGGGTGATTGAGCTGCGGGAGGCCGCCGAGCAGCTGCTGCTGCGCGAGCGCGGCGTCGTACTTCTCGAGGCGATCGCGCGTCTTGCGATTGGCCCACGTGATCTTTCCGACGGGCCGCGCCGTGGGAGCGAGCAGGTTCACGTGAATGCGGCACTTGCCGCTCGCGTCGCCGGGCGGGATGCAATCGCTCGGGTTGTGCGTGAGCTCGATGCCGGAGAAGACGATGAGCTTCGTTGGCTCGACGGGACGCAGCACGATCTGCCCCGCGGTGGAGATCGCCGGATCGATCTCGCTGACGCGATTGTGATCGGTCAGGAAGATGAAGTCGTAGCCGCGCGTCTCGTACCAGCGGATGACGTTCGCGATCGGCTCGACGCTGTCGCCCGACGGCTTCGCGTGGACATGCGTCGATCCGCGCAGCCACACCTCGGGGCCCGCATCGACGGCGATCGCTGGCAGCTCCGCGGCGTCGGGCGTCACATCCGGTGGTGGCGTCACATCGGGTGGCGCATCGTCGGGAAGCGAGACGAGCGCGGCGTCGTCGGGGATCGGCGCCGGCGCGGTCGGCGGCGCGACGTCGGGCGTGGCGCAGCCCGCTTCGAGCAGGAGCGCGACCAGCAACGCACGCGCCGAGTCGCGACGCAACTCGGTCACGGACTCGTCGCCTCGTCGAGCGCTTCCGCACCGGCCAACGTCACGTTGGTGACCACGCCCCACCCGGTCTTCTTCCACTTCGTGCGGAGCGCGAGGAAGAGGCCGATGTTGTCCGTGAGCATGCGTCGCTCGACGGGCCGCTCTGCGGAGAGCTCCTTCATCTCACCTGGATCGTCCTTCATGTCCGAGATGATCGGCACGCCGGTCTTGGGCACGCGGATCTTCCAGCGACCGATGCGCATCGCGTGCGCGTACTCGTACATCGAGGTGTACGACGGCGACGGCCAACCGCGGCCGATGCCCTGTGCGAGCGGCGCGAGCGAGTGGCCTTGCACCTGCTCGGGGATCGGCAGGCCCATCGCGTCGGCGATCGTCGCGAACACGTCCACGCCTTCCGCGCCCTCGTCGATGATCGTGCCGCCGGGGAAGCGCGCGGGGTCGTGCACGAGGAGCGGTACGCGGATCAGCGTGTCGCGCAGCGAGCCGCCGTGACCGCACCGACGGTCCTCGAAGAACTCTTCGCCGTGATCTGCGGTGACCAGCAGCATCGTTTCGTCCCAGATGCCCCACGTGCGCAGCTGCTCCACGAAGCGGCCGAGCTGTTGGTCCTGATACGAGATCGCAGAGTCGTAGATCGCGCGCAGGCGCTCGATGTCGGCGGGCGGCGGGATGATCGAGCAACCCATCGAGCCCGTCTTGAAGCCGAGCTCCTTCGAGGTGCCGTAGTCCTTGAACGGACCGTCGTAGCGGCCCGGCGAGTAGATATCGATCCACGGCTTGCGCGCGATCCATGGCCCGTGCGTGTCGATCGTGCCGAGGAAGAGATAGGTCGGCTCGGTGCGCGCGCGATCGAGTTGCTTGAGCGCCGCGTCGACGATCGTCGCGCCGTAGATGACGCCGTTGATGACGCCCTTCTCGCGCATCATGTTGCGGAACTCCTTGAAGCCGCGCGCGTAGCCGCCCGCGTCGTTGACGAAGCCGTTGCCCGTCACCGCGGTGGTCATCATGTTGCCTTCGGACGACAGCAAGTTCGCGATCACGTCAAACTTCTTGTCGATGGCCCACACGCCGCCGACGCCGGCCATGCGGACGTTGTGAACTGCTGGGTAGACGCCGGTCCACACCGACGAGTGCGATGTCTGCGACTCGTTGCCTTGCACGTAGTACTGGCGGAACACGGCGCTCGTCTTCGCGAGCTCGTCGAAGTTCGGCGTCTGCGCGCGCGCGCCCGGCGTGAACGTCGGAACGCGATCCGCGCGCAGCGCGTCCATCACCCAGAGCACGATGTACTTCGGTGGCGGTGCCTTCGCGAGCCGTTCGGGCGCGGCCCCGCCGAGCGTGATCCGTGGCGTCGCGATCGTGGCGCGCTCGCACTCGCGCGTGGTGAACGAGAGGGCGACGACCTTGCCGCCCATCGCGGTGAGATCCACGCGACTGCCTGCGCCCGCGAGCGCGCCGCCTGCAAACGCATCGGCGCTCGGACGCGCGCGCACTTCGATCGAGCAGCCAGGCGACACGTCGGCGACCACGTGCGCGCCATCGGGCAGCGACACGAACCACGTCAGCGTCGCGTCCTTGTCGAGGAGGATCGCGTGCGCCGTTGCATCGAACACCGCTGCCGCTCGCGGATCGCGGTCGTCGATGGGCTGCGGAGCCCCGACGCGCATCCACTGTACGCCGAGCTGCGTGTCCACCTTCTTGCTCTTGTCGGGCTTGCTGTCCTTGACGGTGCGCTTGCGGCTCTCGAGAGCGAGTTGGTTCTCGCCGACGACAAAGCGGCCGGCCTCGACGGCGAGCGCGATCGTCTGCCACCCCGGTTCGAGATCGGCGCGTGCGTCCTTGCTCGCTTTGCGTCCGTTGACCTTGAGCTCGATCGCCATCTCCGTGCTCGCGTAGACACGCATCGAGAGCTGCGTGCTCGTCCGCGCTTGCTCGACGGTCAGCGGCACCTCGAGGAGCGCGATCTTGTCGGCGAGCGCGACGCGCTGACCGT
This sequence comes from Pseudomonadota bacterium, assembly GCA_023428295.1. Lineage (GTDB taxonomy): Bacteria > Myxococcota_A > Polyangia > Haliangiales > Haliangiaceae > JABFXX01. Next base: position 8,731 of record JAEYYV010000360.1, on the reverse strand, counting down.
CCACGGTTTGCCCGAGCTTCCACCGGCGCACCGGCACGCCGAACCTCGTGTATCGCGCGAACGAAACGCCGCTCGCGTCGATCACGAGGTCGCCCGCGACCATGCGATGTGCGCCGTGTCGATTGTCGACCAGGTCGAACACCGCGTGCTCCGCGCGCACCGGCGCTTGCGCTGCTGCGTCGATGGCGATCGCGTCGTCGACCGCATCGCTCGGTGCTGCGACGTCGCTCGGCGGCGGCGACGTGGCGGTCGCATCACCAGGCGCGTTCTCTTTCTTTCCTCCGCACGCGCCCACGAGGAGCGCGATCAGACAGATCACGTGACGAGTCACCGCCCTCGGGGGTAACACAAAGCCGCGTCACATCGGCCGATCGTTGGTCACTACCGAAACCAACGAAGCCCGGTGAGCTTGCCGACTCACCGGGCCCCGAGGGAATGGGTGCGACTCAGAGCCCGACGTAGCCGTGCTTGACGGCGAAGCGGGTCAGCTCGCTGTTGTTGCGCAGACCGAGCTTCTTCAGCACGTGACCGCGATGCGTGTCGACGGTCTTGATGCTGATCTCGAGGTGCTCGGCGATCTCGCGGTTCGTCATTCCGCGCGCGAGCATCTCCATGACCTGCTGCTCGCGCGCCGTGAGCGCGCTCGCCGGGTGGCCATCGCCGCTCGCGATGAACGCCTCCGCGTCCGGCGGGATCACCTGCTCACCACGGCTCACTGCGCGGATCGCGGACAGCAAGTCTTGGGGAGACACGCCTTTGTTTAGGTAGCCGTGCGCTCCTGCCGCGATTGCACGCGCCGCGTAGCTCGGTTCAGTGTGCCAGGTGAGCACGACGACAAGCGGCGCTGTCTCGATATTGCGCAGCTCGTTCATGATGTCGTATCCGCTCCGGTCGGGTAGGGACAGGTCGAGAAGCAGCACATCCGGGCGGTCACGCTTGATCATGTCAAGCGTTTCTGCAGCGGTGCCAGCTTCTCCGACAACCTCGATGTCCTCCGCCTTACCGAGCGCTTCCTTGAGCGCCCAACGGACGATGGTGTGGTCTTCAGCGAGTCCTAGTCTAATCATGTGAACTCCTCTCGTTTCTCGTCACAAAATCTAGCAATGGGCAGGCCGGGATGAGGTGAGCTAAGGTGAGGCCCCTCTCGCCGCGCTCGCGCATGAATCCTGCTCCTCTAAGTCCGACTCATCCTCGCCAACTGGGCGAGTTCCGCATCGAGGGTGTCCTCGGCGAGGGCGGCAGCGGTGTCGTGTACGACGCGACCTGGGGACCCCGGAAGGTGGCGCTCAAAGTCCTGCACGCACATCTGGCCGACACGGAGCGCGTTCGCGCTCAGTTCTTGGCCGAAGCGCAACGGCTGCAGCAGATCACGCATTCGTCGGTGGTCAAAGTATTAAACGTCGGTGCGCTCCCTGACAACCGCCCGTTTCTCGCAATGGAGCGTCTCGAAGGTGAAACGCTCGCGAGTGTGTTGTCGCGCGGGCCGATGCCGCTAATTGCGGCACTCGAGGTGTTCGCGGAGCTCTGCACCGCCGTCGCTGCACTTCACGAGCAGGGATTGATCCATCGCGATCTCAAACCCGAGAACGTGTTCATCGTGAATGATCGACACGCGGTGCTGCTCGACTTCGGCATCGCGAAGGATCTCGCGGAGCCTTCATCGACCACGACGATGGAAGGCGGCGTGCGCGGAACGCCCGCGTACATGGCGCCCGAAAGATTTTTCGGTCAGCCCGCTGCGCTCGCCACGGACATCTACGAGCTCGCCGTCACGCTGTACGCGATGCTCGCGGGGCGTTTGCCGTGGGATGACCTCGCGGATCCGGAAGCGCGGCTGTCTCCGCGATCGCTGAACGCGCCGGAGATCGACGCGAAGGTTCCGGATGACCTCGATGTGGAGATCCGTCGTGCGCTCTCCACGCGCGCGCAGAATCGTCCCGCGAACGCGCTCGCGTTTCTGGAGGCCGTCCGCTCCGCAGCAGGCTCTGCCGCGCCAACGGCCGGCGAGACAGCGCGGATGCGACTCGCGAGTGACGCGGCGATCGCGAGCGTGACCAAGTCGGACGCGTCGCGAAAGCCGTGGTTCGCCGAGCGCCAAGCGACCACGGATCGCGGCAAGACGCCGCTCGCGTGGGCGCCGTCGCCGCAACCAGAACCACCGCCTCCAGCAACAAAGAAGAAGAAGTGGCCCATCGTCGCGGCGGGCCTGGGCGCTGTCGCGTTCGCGGGTGGGATCGTCGCGTGGAGGTTGTCGCGCAGCGACGAGACGAGCGTCCAAGCCGCGTCGCTCACGCCTGCGACCACGGACGGGCCCACGGTTCGCCCCGAGGAGGATCCGTGGGACAAGAAGCCGTACGGGAGCAGTGAGCCCCGACAGGTCGCCGCGGAGAAGACCGCCGCGCCGATCGAGCGTCTCGCGATCCAGGAGACAGGTCCGGCGGTCTCCGCCGAGGTCGCGCGCAAAGAAGCGCAGGCAGCCATCACGCATCTGCCGGCGGACACGCGGATGGTGATCGGTGTGCTCGTCGGGCCGCTGCGTCGCGACGCGCGCTTCACGCCCATCTTCGAGAAGGTCGCGTCGATCCCGAAGGTGAAGTACGCGATCGGCGAGATGCCGCCGTGTGTCGGTGACCTGCTCTCGGACGCCGAGTGGTTGGTGTTCGGAAGCGCAGGCTTCAACGCCGACGAGCAAGGCACGCTGATCATGCGTGGGCGCTGGAAGCGCGAGAACGTCGTCGGCTGCTTCGCCCACCAGTCCGAGGAGTACCCGCTCGCGGACGGGACCAAGATGCTCCAGCTGCCGCAGATCGGCTGGATCGACTTCATGAATCCGCAGACCGTGTACATCAGCGTTCGTCAGGACCTCACCGCCGCGCAGGTGCACGCGAACGTGAAGCGCGCGAAGCCGCTGCCGCAGACGCTGCGCGCGCTGCTCGGAACGTTACCCGCCGATCGCGAGATGACCTTCGTCGTCGACGGCGCGGGCGATGTCCCGTGGCCGAGCGACACGCTCGCACCCGGCAGCGACCTCGTCGCATGGCTGCGGCCGACCACGGATGGCGTGGTGTTCGACGTCGCCATCGATACCAAGGCCGAGGCGCCCGCGATCGAGCTCGCGAAGAAGCTCGACACCGAAGTGACGTCGGTGTTCGCAGATGCCAACAAGGCGGTCGCGGACATGAAGGTGACCCGCGACAAATCGCGCGTGCGCATCGGTGGATCGGTGTCCTCGTTGATCTTGGGCATGGTTCCGTCGGCGATTCCGTCCACGATTCCGTGATAAAGACGCGCCGATGTCTCAGGCTCCCGGTGCTCCTACGCGTCCTCTCGTCGTCGGCATCGCCGGTGGCACCGGCTCCGGCAAGACAACGGTCGCGCACAAGCTCGCAGCCTCGATGCCCGGCCGGTGCGTGACGCTCGAGCACGACGCGTACTACTACTCGCAAGAGCATCTCTCCATCGAAGAGCGCGAGAAGACCAACTACGACCACCCGGCATCGCTCGAGAGCTCGCTGCTCGCGACCCACCTGCGCGATCTGCGCGCGGGCCGCGCCGTCGACGTGCCGATCTATGACTTCGCGACGCACACGCGGAAGGCCGAGACGCGTCGCGTGGAGCCGGCGCGCGTCATCATCGTCGAGGGGATCCTCGTGTTCACCGAAGCTGCGTTGCGCGAGCAGATGGACATCAAGATCTTCGTCGACACCGACGCGGACATTCGCTTGATCCGCCGCATTCGCCGTGATCTCGAGCAGCGCGGCCGCACGTTCCAGAGCGTGCGCGACCAGTACTACTCGACGGTGCGGCCGATGCACATCGAGCACGTCGAGCCCACCAAGCGCTGGGCGGACTTGATCATCCCCGAAGGCGGCGACAATCGCGTCGCGCTCGATATTCTCCTCGGACAGCTCGGCCGCATCGCGTTCGGACGCGACTGATCAGGCTACGGGACCAGGATGCCGCTGCCGGTCGTGCTGCGCGCTTCGAGGTCAGCGTGCGCGCGTGCCGCATCCGCGAGCCGGTAGGTGCGAGCGACGTCGATCTTCACGCTGCCGTCGTTCACCACCGCGAACAGGTCGTCGGCCATCGCCTGCGTGGCCTCGTATGTCGACGTGAAGGCGGGCAGCGACGGTCGCGTCACGTACAGCGAGCCTTTCGCGCCGAGCTGCGCGAGCGGCACCGGCGGCACGGGGCCCGATGCGTTGCCGAAGCTGACCATGAGCCCGAACGGGCGCAGACAGTCGAGCGATGTCTCCCACGTGTCCTTGCCGACGGAGTCGAACACGGCTTTGACCTTGCCCCCCGCGATCTCGCGCACGCGACGCGCGACGTCCTCGGTGCGGTAATCGATCGCGGCCTCGGCGCCGTGCGCGAGTGCGAGCTCGCACTTCTCGCGCGAACCGGCGGTGGCGATCACGCGGAAGCCGAGGGCACGTGCCCACTGACACGCGATGAGGCCAACTCCACCCGCCGCCGCGTGCCACACGAGGAAGTCGCCGGCCACGAGCTCGTGGCGCACGCGACGCAGGAGGTACTGCGCGGTCAGTCCCTTGAGCATCATCGCGGCGGCGGTCTCGAAGCGGATGGAGTCCGGCAACTTGACCACGGTCTGTGCACCGACGACGCGCGCTTCGCTGTAGCTGCCCGGCGCGCCCGTCGTGTACGCGACGCGATCACCGACGGCCAGGTGCGTGACGTTCGCGCCCACCGCCTCGACGACGCCGGCGCCTTCCTCGCCGAGCACCGCGGGGAGCGGCAGCTTGTAGAGACCGGTGCGGTGATAGATGTCGATGAAGTTGATGCCGCACGCCGCGTGGCGCACCACGACCTCGCCGGGGCCGGGCTCGCCGAGCGGGAGATCGACGAGCTTCATGACCTCGGGCCCACCGACGGATTCGATCTGGATCGCGCGTACTCTCATGGTCATCTCACGTGACGGTAGCACCGCGCCGAGTACAGTCCTTGGATGAGCATGCTCGCGATCGTGACCGGCGGCGCCGGATTCATCGGGTCTCACGTGGTGGACTCGCTTCTCGCCAACGGCAATCGCGTCATCGTCCTCGATAACTTCTCCACCGGAAAGCGCGCGAACCTCGCGCACCACGAGGGAGACGAACGCTTGCAGATCCTCGAGCACGACGTCTCGATGCCGTTCACGCTCGACGCGGAGCCCGAGCTGATCGTGCACCTCGCGGCTCAGGTCTCGGTCGTCGCCTCGATCGCGCGACCCGTGTTCGACATGCACGTCAACTACGGCGGCACGCTCGAGGTCCTCGAGTTCGCGCGCTCGCGGCACACGAAGCCCAAGGTGGTGTTCGCGTCGTCCGCCGCGGTCTACGGCGATGTGTCCGAGATGCCGGTCGCCGAGGAGACGCCGACGCGTCCGCTCTCGCCGTATGGCGTGCACAAGCTGTCGTCGGAGCACGCGCTCCACGCATACGCTCAGACGCACGGTGTGCCGAGCGCTGCGCTGCGCTTCTTCAACGTGTACGGTCCGCGCCAGGATCCGTCGAGTCCATACTCCGGCGTGATCTCGATCTTCGCGGATCGCGCCAAGAGCGGCCGTCCGATCACCATCTACGGTGACGGCTCGCAGACGCGCGACTTCGTCTATGTCGGCGACGTCGTGCGCGCGATCCGCGCGGCCGCCACCGCGAGCGAGCCATTCATCGTCGCGAACGTGGGCACGGGCAGTGAGATCACGATCACCGAGCTCGCGCGCGCGGTCGTCGAGCAATGCGGCAATCGCTCGACGATCGATCACGCACCTGCACGCGCGGGCGAGATCTTGAAGTCACGCGCCAAGGTCGATCGCTTGCGTGACCTGGGCGTCGTCGCCGAGACGCGCCTCGTGGACGGCCTCGCGAAGACGCTGCAGTAGATCTAGATCGACTGGACCTTCTTGCCGGCCTTCACCCAACCCGCGATGCCGTCCGGCATGACCTTCACGTTCTTGTAGCCGGCCATGCGCGCGCGCGACGCGGCTTCGTGCGACGCGCCGCACGACGTGTTCGCGCAATAGAAGACGAGGTTCTTGGCCTTGTCGGGACCAAGCTCGCTCGACGCGAACGTCTCGTAGTCCGAGAGGAGCACGGCGCCAGGAACGACGCCCATCTTCTTGCGCGTTCCGTCGCCGTTCGCGTCGACGGCTTGCCACTCGCTCTTGGCGAGGCCGCTGTCCACCTCGTCCACCGTGACCTCGGGGACGTTCTCTTCGACGAGCGGACTGCCACCTTGCGTCTTCGCAGGCTCCGACGTGGAGCAGCCGATCGATGCGAGGCCGACGATCGTAATCAGCAGGATCGTGCGCATGTCACGAACCCTACCCGGCACAGTGGCGCGGAGCAATCGAGTGATAGATCCTCAGGCCGTGGTTCACATGCCGGTCGTGCTCGCGGTCGCCCTCGGGGGCCTCTGTGGGTGCGACCTGGTGTTCGGCCTCGAGCGGCCTCCGATGCCGACGGTGTGCGGTGCGTTCGGCGCCACCCGTGACGTCGAGTTCGGCGATCGCATGACGGAGATCCGCGATTTCAGCTTCAACGCGAAGGCCACGCGCGGGTTCGTGAACGCCACCGTCCAAGCGGCGGCGGGTGAGCGGACCGGGCCCGTGCCGCTGGTCTTCGCCAACAATCGCTGGGAGTACGATCCGATCTTCGAGGCGAACTGGGCCGTGCTCGTCGAGCAGCGCGCGTATCACGCGCGGATGGCGCGCGACAACGAGCTATGGGTGGGGCAGGTGCTGACGACGCCCGTGCCCGCGTACCACGTCTTTCACTATGGCTACGTCAGCAACATGTGGGCGCCGATCGAGAGCGAGGTCGCGCTGACGTCCAACACCGATGCGTTTCCCGGAGGCGAGCTCAACGAGCCGGTCGTGGGATCGTCGCCGCCGGTGACCACGGACTTCTTGCCGATCTTTCGCGTCGACAAGACGACGTTCGTACGCTCCGTCAGCATCGCGCTGCGCCAGCCGACCGCGACGATGTGGGAAGCGCAGGAGAGCAGCGGCGGTGTGTCGTCGACGGACGTGATCAACGAACAGCACCAACCGTGGAGTGGCGCGCTCGCACGCACACCCGAGGGCCGGCAGGTGCTCGTCTACGCGGCGACACCGGAGGGCGAACAGGTCGGCTCCGATCTGTTCATCTCCGAGAAGCGCGGCGGTCGCTTTCTCGAGGGCGTGCCGCTGACGGCGTTCAACACGGACGACGAAGAGGTCGAGCCGTGGGTCAGCGAAGACTGTTCGATGATCACGTTCCGGCGCGCACCGCGCGGCGCGGCACTCGAAGGTGAACCTCCCGCTCGCGCCGGCGGCACGATCTACATGTCGACGCTCGAGTAGTCGAGTAGAGTGCGCCCGATGGCCGAGACGACGAAGCGGGACGCACCGTGGATCTTTCGCACGTACGCCGGTCACTCGAGTGCACGCGCTTCCAACGAGCTGTTTCGTCACAACCTCGCGGCGGGGCAGACGGGACTCTCGATCGCGTTCGATCTCCCCACGCAGTGCGGCTACGACCCGGACCACGCGCTCGCGCGTCCGGAGGTGGGCAAGGTCGGCGTGCCGATCGCATCGCTCGACGACATGCACGTGTTGTTCGACGGCATTCCGATCGAGCGCATGAACACGTCGATGACGATCAACGGCACCGCGGTGTGGCTCCTCGCGCTGTACGTCGCGCTCGCGCGTGAACGCGGCGTGCCCGAGGCGGGACTGCGCGGCACCGTGCAGAACGACATCGTCAAGGAGTACCTCGCGCGCGGCACGTACATCTTCCCGCCGGAGCCGTCGCTCGATCTGATCGCCGAGTGTTACGAGTACTGCGTCGCGAAGCTGCCGCAGTGGAACCCGTCCAACATCTGCAGCTATCACCTGCAGGAGGCGGGCGCCACGCCGGTGCAGGAGCTGGCGTTCGCGCTCGCCGACGCGATCGGCGTGCTCGATCGCGTGAAGGCGCGCGGTCGCGTCGACGATGCGGCGTTCGCGCAGTGCGTGGGCCGCGTCTCGTTCTTCGTGAACGCCGGCATGCGGTTCGTCGAAGAGATGTGCAAGATGCGCGCGTTCACCGAGCTGTGGGACTCGCTGTGCCGCGAGCGCTACGGCGTCACCGATCCCAAGCTGCGCCAGTTCCGGTACGGCGTGCAGGTGAACTCTCTCGGGCTCACCGAGCAACAGCCCGAGAACAACGCGTGGCGCATCTTGATCGAGGCGCTCGGCGTGACGCTCTCGCGCGATGCACGCTGTCGCGCCCTGCAGCTGCCCACGTGGAACGAGGCGCTCTCGTTGCCGCGGCCGTGGGATCAGCAGTGGTCGCTGCGGCTGCAGCAGATCCTCGCGTTCGAGACCGACCTCCTCGAGTACGGCGACTTGTTCGCGGGCTCGCCGGTCGTCGCCGCGAAGGTCGCGTCGCTGTCCGAAGCGGCGCGCGCGGAGCTGGCCGCGATCGAGAAGAACGGCGGCATCGTCGGCGCGATCGAGTCCGGCTACTGCAAGAAGGAGCTCGTGCGCGCGATGGCCGCCCGCATGGCGCGCATCGAGCGCGGCGAGCAGATCGTCGTCGGCGTGAACAAGTGGACCGAGGCATTGCCATCTCCGCTGCTCGGCGGTGACGACGGCGGCGTGTTCCGCGCGGATCCCGCGGCCGGGGAGGCAGCGCGCGCATCGCTCGAGCGCACGCGCGCCACGCGCGATTCGGCGAAGGCGGCCGCCGCCATCGCGGAGCTCGTCGCG
>JAEYYV010000302.1 GCA_023428295.1 Pseudomonadota bacterium | reverse complement strand
GAGTTGTCCTCGTGCGAGTAGCTCGCCCAGATCGAGTTGCCGCGGATGCGGATCTGCCAGTCGTCCCCGTCCGGCTTGTACGAGACGAAGTCGAACATGCGGCCGTTCGTCTCTCCGCGGTCGACGTCCGTGCCGGAGCGATCGCCTTGCACGTACTCGCCGCCCGTCTTGCACGCAGCAAACGCCAGCGCGATCGCGATCCCGATGCATCCAAGGCAACGCACGTTGCACAGCATAGCAGCTCCCTCGCAGCACTATGATGCGCCCACTCATGAAGCGCGATGCCCAGCTGCTCGTGCGCGATGGCACACATCGCGCCGCCACGCTCGAGGCCACGTGGGCGCGCTTCTCGCCGGCCATGAAGCGCGCGCAGATCACGCGTATCGCCGACATCACGGGCCTCGATACACTCGGCATCCCGGTGTTCGCGGCGATCCGGCCGATGGGCACGTCACTGTCCACGCAGCAGGGCAAGGGCATCACGCCCGCGCACGCACGCGTCAGCGCGCTCATGGAGTCGCTCGAGACCTGGACCGCCGAGAACATCGATCTGCCGACGACGCGTGCATCGCCGATGTCCCTGGGCGATCGCGCGGTAGCCGTTCGCGCGCTGCCGCGTCCGCGTGGCCGCCTCGATCTCGACGCGAAGCTCGCGTGGCTCCGCGGCACGGACCTCGTGTCCGATCGCGAGATCCTCGTGCCGCACCAGGCGGTGACGCTCGACACGACGTTCACCACGCCGCCCGTGTTCGATATCTCGTCCAACGGCCTCGCCTCGGGCAACACGCTGACCGAAGCGATCGCGCACGGCCTCGCCGAGGTCATCGAGCGCGACGCGGAAGCCGCGTGGCGCCGCGCCGGGTCCGATCGACGACTCGTGATCGAGACGATCCCAGATCCGATCTGCCGCGCGCTGATCGATCGCGTGACCTCCACTGGCGCACGGATCTGGATCTGGGATCTCGAGGGCATCATCCCGGTCGTGGGTTGCGCGATCATGGAGGACCCGCACGAGCCCGCGTGGCGAACGCTCGGCTTCTATCAGGGCTTCGGCGCGCACGTCGACGCGCGGATCGCGATCGCGCGCGCGATCACCGAAGCGGCGCAAACGCGGCTGACGTACATCTCGGGCGCGCGCGATGACTTCTTCCCGTTCGACTACGAGCGGGCCACGGATCCCGAGGTGCTCGGGGATCTGTGGGAGCGCATGGCCGCACCGTGCGACTCGCCCGCGCTGTACGACGATCTGCCGACCCGCACGACGAGCTCGGTCGACGAGGATCTCGCCGTGATGATCGAGGCGGTCACCGCCGATGGATCGAGGCAGGTGATCGCGGTCGATCTGACGCACCCGCGGCTGAAGGTCCCGGTCGCCAAGGTGATCGTGCCGGGCCGCGCCACCGATATCGAGGCGATGGGCTGATGGCGAAGCCGAAGACATCACGCGCGAAGCAGGGCAGGGCGACGTCATCGTCGAAGGGCGCAGCGTTGCCGGCGAGGCCGATCGACATCGTGTATCTCGGGCCATCGCTGCCGCTCGACATCGCGCGCGATGCGCTGCCGGCCGCGGAGCTGCGCGGTCCGGTGGCGGTCGGCGACGTGCTGCGCGTCGTCGACGAGCACGTTGCTGGGCGCACCCGGGTCGGACGCATCGCGATCATCGACGGCTACTTCGAGCGCATGGCGGCCGTGTGGCACAAGGAGCTCCTCCTCGCGATCGAGGCGGGGATCGATGTGTGGGGCGCCTCGAGCATGGGCGCGCTCCGCGCTGCCGAGCTGGCGCCGTTCGGCATGCGCGGCGTCGGTACGATCTACGAGCGCTTCGCGAGCGGCGAGCTCGTCTGCGATGACGAGGTGGCGGTGGCGCACTTGCCCGCCGAGTTCGGCTACACGTCGACGTCGATCGCGCTCGTCGATATGCGCGATGCGCTCGCGCGCGCGAAGCTTCCGGCCGCAGATCGCAGGAGGCTCGTCGAGCTTGCCCGCGGGCGGTTCTATCGCGAACGCACGTGGGAGAACCTCGTCGCCGACGCGAAGGCTGCTCGCGTGCCGGCCGCATCGATCGCGAAGGTCGCCTCGCTCGGGAAGGCCACGTCCTCGTTCGCCGGCACGAAGGCGAGCGATGCACGTCTCTTGCTCGACGCGATGAGGCGCGCGAGGAAGTCCTCGAAGCCGAGGAAGCTCGTCGTGCCGCGAACGTGGGCCCTTGCCCAGCTCCGCGCGACGCTCGCCGACTGACGTGATCGCCGTGGTCTTGGACCAACGAGCCGCACGAAGCTGATACGTTCGGCTCCTCAGATGGATGCCGGGACTCGCGGGGAGAAAGCCCCGATGTTCGGCGCTGGCCGGTTCGAGGTTCGGGGGACTCTCGGCACGGGTGGCGCGGGTGTCGTCTACCGCGCGTTCGACAAGCAGCTCGGGCGCGAGGTCGCGCTGAAGCACCTGAAGACGGCGAGCGGGCGAGACTTGTTCCGGTTCAAGCGCGAGTTTCGGTCGCTCGCGGATATCGCGCATCCAAACCTCGTCGCGCTGCACGAGCTGCACGCGGCCGGCGGCGACTGGTACTTCACGATGGAGCTCGTCGAGGGCGTGTCGTGGATCGACTGGGTGCGGCCGTCGCAGCGTGGCGTGACGGGACCGTCTCGATCGCGGCAGGACATCATGGGCGCCGTGGTGAATGACGCGCGATTGCGCGGGGCGCTGATCCAGCTCGTGGATGCGCTGATCGCGCTGCATCGGGCGGGCAAGCTGCATCGCGATCTGAAGCCGTCGAACGTGATCGTGACGCCGCAGGGCAGGTTGGCGCTGCTCGACTTCGGACTGGTCGCGGGCATCACCGAGGGTGATCCGGAGAAGCTCGCGGTGGGAACGCCCGCATACATGTCGCCCGAGCAAGCGAGCGATCAGCCGCTCGGTGAAGCGAGCGATTGGTACGCGGTGGGATGCATGCTGTACGAGGCGATCACCGGGCGGCGGCCGTTCGAAGGCGATGCCGAGCGGATCATGATACGCAAGCAGCGGGAAGCGCCGCCGCATCCCTCGACGATCGCGCCGAAGGCAGCGGCGGATCTGGCGCGGCTGTGCATGGCGCTGCTCGTCCCCGTGGCCTCCGCGCGGCCGACCGGAATGCAGATCTTGCAGCAGCTCGGTGCGGCGCCATCGTCCACGACGCGCAGGTTCGTGAAGAGCATCCCGCCGGTCGCGTTTGTGGGGCGAGCCTCGGAGATCGACGAGCTGAAGCGCGCGCTGTTCGACACGCGCAGGCGCGGCGTGACCGTCGTGATCAAGGGGCGCAGCGGCATCGGGAAGAGCACGCTCGTGCGGCGGTTCGTGCGCGATCTGGGCGATCAGGTGTACGCGCTCGAGGGACGCTGCTTCGAGCGCGAGGCCGTGCCGTTCAAGATGCTCGACGGCGTGATCGACGCGCTGACGGGCGTGATCGTGGCGATGCCGGCCGACGAGATCGAAGCGCTCGCACCCAAGGAGCTCGGCTCGCTCGTTCGTCTGTTCCCGGTGATGCGGCGCGTGACGCAGTTCGCGGACGCGCTCGCCGATGCCTCGGTGCCGGCCGATCCGCAGGAGCTGCGGCGCCGCGGATTCTCGGCGCTGCGCGGGATCCTCGTGCGGCTCGCGCGGACCAAGCCCGTGGTGGTGTTCGTCGACGACGCGCACTGGGGCGACGCCGATAGCGCCACGTTCCTCGGCGAGCTGATCCACGGCGCTGATCCGGGCGTGATGCTCATCGTCGCGCAGCGGCCCGAGGATTACCTCGGCATGATCGCGCAGCTGCGCCGCGCGCCCGTCGGCATGCGCCGCGGCGACATTCGCGATCTCGAGATCACCCCGCTCGCCGACGAGGAGGCGCGTACGCTCGTCGCGCAGATCGCGGAGGATCCGTCACGCGCGGAGGTGGTGATCGCGGCCGCAGCCGGCAACCCGCTCGTGCTGAGCGAGATGGCGCGTGCGCCGATGCTCCCCGAGAACGCGAAGATGGCGGACCTCGTGCGCACGCGCGTGCAGCGGCTGTCGAACAGCGCGCAGTCGATGCTCGCGGTGTCGGCGATCGCGGCGCGACCGCTACCCGTCGCGATCGCGGCGCACGCGGCGGGTGTGCTGAGTGGGCACGTCGAAGCAGCGGCGCTCTCGGCCGAGCGCCTCGCGACGCTGCGCCACGTGGACGGCGAAGCGATCCTGATGCCCGCGCACGACTACGTTCGCAGCGCGGTCGTGGCGAGCCTCGGCACGGAGGCCAAGGCGAGCTTCCACGAGGCGATCGCGCGCGCGTTCGAGGAAGTGCAGGAGACGGATCGCGCGGCGCTCGCGCGTCTCGACTCGCAGGCGATCGTCGAGCACTGGCTCGCTGCCGGACATCCCGCGAACGCCGCGCATCACGCGGTGGCGGCGGCGCAGATCGCCGAGGAAGCGCTCACCTTCAAGCGCGCGGCAGAGCTGTACCAGATCGCGCTCACGTTCGGTCCGTGGGACGTCGCGGGGCAGCGTGATCTCATGGCGCGCAAGGCACATGCGCTCGCGTGCGCGGGGCAACTCGACGAAGCGGTGACCGAGTACGGACTCGCGGCGCAGATGGTGCCCGACACCGAGTCGATCGACCTCGAGCGACTGCGCGTCGAGGCGCTGTTGCGTCGCGGTCGCTTCGACGAGGCGCTGCCCGCCGCAGAGAAGTTGCTCTCGCAGATCGCGCTGCGCATTCAGGTCACGACGAAGACATCGCGCACCAAGCTCGCGACGCAATGGATGCAAGCGAAGCTGCGCGGCCTCGACTTCGACGAGCGCTCGATCGCCGAGGCGGATCCGCAGGCGCTCCTCGCGGCGGACGTGCTGTATTCGATCGCGAGCGGCCTCGCGTTCACGGATCCCGCGCTCGGTCGCGTCGTGCAATCCGAGCTGATCCGCAGCGCGCTCGACGCTGGCGAGCCGATCCGCGTCGCGCTCGCGTTGGCGCAGGAGATCATCTATACGTCGGCCGCGGGACATCGCACGGCGAACGCCGTCGAGTCGGTCGCGCGAAAGCTCGAGGCGGTGGCCGCGCGCGTCGGTGCGCCGCAGATCACGGGCATCGCCGACACCGCGATCGGCATCGCCGACTTCGCCAACGGACGCTGGAGCGAAGCGCGCGAACGCCTCGAGTCGGGGCTCGCGGTGATGCGCGATCACGGCGCGGGCGTGCGCTGGGAGATCGATATCGGCGATACGTACTGGCTCGGCGCGCTGTTCTATCTCGGCGAGTGGCGCGAGATGGCCAGGCACGCGCAGCTGCTCCTGCGCGATGCGCTCGAGCGCGGCGACGTGATCGGACAGCAGTGGCTTCGGTCGGGGCGATGCAACACCGCGTGGATCGTCGCAGGGCGAATCGACGAAGCGCGCGCGCACGTCGACGCGGCGACCGCGATGCTCGGGACGGGCTTCCAGCTGCCGCACGTGCACGCGATCGTCGCGGCGGCGGAGCTCGATCTGTTTGCGGGAGATGCGGCGAGTGCGGGCCATCGCTTGCGCGATGCGTGGGCGCAGATCGAGCGGCTCGGTGTTCTGCGCATGCAGCAGCCGCGAATCGAGCTCGCGATGCTGCGAGCCCGAATCGCGCTCGTGTCGGGAGATCCGCGAGCCGCGCGCGAGCACGCGAACGCGCTGATCAAAGAGGACGTCGCGTGGGGCGAAGCACTGGGGCGCTTGCTGAGCGCTGCGTGTGCTGTCTCGGACGGGGACACGCACGCGGCAGCGACCGCTCTGGGATTGGCCGAACCAATGCTCGATGCCGCGGGCATGCTTGGGTTTCTTCACATCGCACGCGCATATCGCGGACGGCTCGAGGGCGGGGCGATGGGCGTTGCGCTCGAAGTGGCAGCGCGCGACGCGCTCGTCGAGCTCGGTGCGCGTGATCCGGAAATCATCGCAAACCACCTGGTACCGTGGTCGGGATGACTCGCAGCGAGCTTTCGATGTAACTTGCCGCTCCCGATCGGCGATCCGATCGTGTACCTACTGCGTATCTCAGGGTGACCGGCATCTGCCGGAACGGAGCATTAGTGTCAGACATCGCTCAACACATCGCCGTCTCGCACAAGATCCAGTTCGAGGACCTCGACTGGGAAGTCGCGCGCAAGCACGGATTGACCGAGTCCGAGATTCGCAGCCTCCACTACTTCGCGGATATCGAGAGCCAAACGGTTCACTACTTCCTCGAGGTCTCGAAGCTCCGCGTCGCGCGCGATCCAGAGCTGCTCACGTTCCTCACGATGTGGAACTACGAGGAGTACTTCCACAGCCACGCGCTCACGCGTCTGATGGAAGAGTGTGGCGTGAAGGTCCCGAGCGCCGCGGATCGCGCCACGGTGATCCGTGCGAACGCGCGCTTCAAGGCGAAGTTCGAGGACTTCGCGCAGGGAATGATCGCGCTGACGATGCCCAAGACGTTCATCGCGCTGTGGATGTTCTGGGGCGCGCTGCAAGAGTGCCTCACCACGCAGGCGTACGAGGAGCTCGCGCGCCAGACGAAGAACCCGGTGCTCGAGGAGCTCTGCCGTCGCATCGCGAAGCAGGAGCGCCGTCACTTCGCGTACTACTTCAACAACGCGCGCGAGAAGCTCGAGAACCAACCGTTCGCGCAGAAGTTCGTGCGTGCGATCGCTCGCGCCTTCTACGCGCCGGTCGGTGGCGGCGTGAAGACCGACGAAGAAGCCGCGCGCTGTGTCGCCGGTCTCTTCCCGCAAGAGAAGATCTTCGAGGTGATGAGCTACATCGAGCGCCGCATGGCGCAGCTGCCGGGCATGGCCGGCCTCGATTGCTGCACGCTGTGGGCGGCCAAGGTGCAGCCGATGCTTCCGCCGGAGACGCGCGCGAAGTCGATCCCCACGCCGCTCGCCGCCTGATCAGAACGCGTAGCCGACGCGGAAGTAGCCGACGAACTCCATCGCGCTCTCGCGATAGCCGTACTCGTCGGGCTGGACATTCAGGTTGCGCATCGCGCCCGCTGCCGCGGCGACGTTGAGACCCGAATCGAACGTCGAGTGCCAACCGAACAGCATCTGCGGACCGAACGAGGCCTCCATCTGCGACTCGGTCGGCGCGTACGAGTCGTAATAGTAGTCGTGCGTGTCCTTGATTCCGCGCGACACGACGCCCGGCTCGATGAACGGTCCCGAGTACGCGCGCTTGAAGTAGATCGGAAGCGACACACCGACCTCGTAGCCATCGAGATCGTCGAGGAAGCCGTTGAAGATGTTGCCGTCGAAGCGCACGGCGACGTTGTTGTGGATCGCGTGGCTCACGGAGAGCCCGTACACGCCGAACATCCAGCCGATCGGGTTCGACGAGATGTTCGTCTTCTTGAACTTGTAGAGATAGTCGCCACGCTCGCCGACCTTCACCGGCACGCCGTTGATGTGGCTGACGTTGTTCCAATCCTCGTTCTGCGGAGCGACGGTGAGCGGAACGCCGGCCGGCTGCTGCACGACCACCGGCTGCACCACCACCGGTTGCGGCGCCGGCGCCACCACCGGGCTCGCGCCCGACACGGGCGGCTCTGCATATTGAGCGAACGCGGGTACCGACGAGACAGCGACCAACACGAAGGCGAGACGGGCAGCGAGCTTCATGCTCGCCATACAAAGCAGCCGGCATACCAGGCCCGACCAATCCGCTAACCCTGCGCCGTGCCTCGGGTTGCCGGCGTCTGCCCGGTGGCAAGACCTGTCAGGACGGTGGTGGCTGGTGGTAGTTCAACGCAAGACAGTCAACGTTCGCATCGTGCCGCGTGTGACGCCGAACTGCTCGTGCACCTCGGCGCGCTTCACGACATCGGCGGGTGCGATCTCGCCGGCGACGAGCTTCGCGTACGCCTCGAAGAGCCTCCGCGCTTCACCCGCGCTCTCGCGCACGAGCTCGATCCGCATGCGCCGCACGCCACGCGCGACGAGCTCGGGGACCAAGCTCGCAGCGCTCTGCGCCTGTGCGTTGAACACGGTGTTCCGGCAGCCGACATCCACGAGCACCGGGTGCACCAAGCCGACGCGATCCTTGAGCGACACCGCGTGCTGCTCGCACGGCCGCCCGCACGTGCGGTAGTCGGCGCCCGTGGACAAGAGATGCGCGTACACGCAGTGCTCGGTGTGAAAGGTGGGGATGTGATGGTGCACGGTCACGGCGACGCGGCCGCGCGGCACGGCCTCGAGCATCGCCATCAACTGATCGCGATCGAGATCGTGCGCTGCGGTGATCGTGGTGAGGCCGTGGCCCAACACCCACGCCGCGGTGATGGAGTTGGTGACGTTGAGCGAGAAATCTCCGTGCAGCGCGATCGCGCGGGCGTCGGCCCCGTCGCGCGCGTCACGTGCGTTGTCACGGCTGGTCGCGAGCGACTGGAAGTAGGCGAGCGAGCCCCAGCTGCGAACGAGGACCCAGTCGGGCTCGAGGCGCGCGAGATGCGCATCGATGCGCTCCTCGCCGGGCTTCTGCACGCGCACGGTCGCGACGCCGACGCGTGCGCCAGCGGCCTTCGCGCGCGCGACAGCCTTCGCCAGTCCGACGAGCTCCATCCAGTCGAGCTCGACGTCCTTCGCGCCCGCGGCCAACACCGCATCGAGCTGCTCGTCGTCGCGCACCAAGGGAACGATCGTGGGCGGGCCCTCGAGCGGCGCGACGACACGCGGCCGATACGGGACGGCATCGTGCGCGGCGACATCGTGCGCGGTGTGGCCGCGAAGCGCGTCGAGCACGCTTCCTGGCGCGAGCACGCGATCGACGCGAACGATCTGCGCCTCGAGCTCCGCGACGATGGCGCGGCGCACCTCTTTGAGCTCGCTGACCGGCACGTGCAAGCCGGTCGCGAGGCCGTTGGTGTCGATCTGCGCCAGGTGGAAGTCCGTGCCGCCAAATGCGCCGAGCTTGTCGGCCAGCACGCTCGCCGATAGACCCGCTCCACGCGCGGCCTGCAACGTCGATGCGGTGCGCGCCGATGCGACGCCGAGAAGGTCGCGTGATCTCGAGGTGGCAGACGCCGGGTTCGCTGCGATCGATGCGGTCGCTCGCGATGCGGCCGGGATCGCGTCGTGCGAGACGGCGCGAACCGCGCGTGCGGAGACCTCGAGAGGTTCGCCGACGGCACCGCGCACGACGAGCTCGACGCCGATTCGCCCGAGCGCTGTGTGTCCTGCTTCCGCAGCTCTCTCACCCGCCCGCGTGACCTTCGGATCCGACGAGATCCACACGAAGTCGCCGGCGCGCACGCGCGATAGGTCAGGACCCGGGTTGCCGAAGCGCAGCCGATAGCCGTCCGCGATCGCGTCGACCGAGAAGATCGGACCGCCTTGTTCGGCCTCCTCGGGCCGCCCGGCATCGAAGACCACGCCCATTCCCGCGCGTGGCGTGAGCGAGACGGCGCTCGACGATGCCGCGCTCGGCGATACGTCCTCGATCGCGAGCCCACCCGTGTTCGGCCGCTGTGCGGCGTCGGGAACGACGAACACCGCGTCGCGATCGACCTTCACGATGCGTCCGAGCGGCAGACCGCGGTGGCGCGGGAAGCGGCCCTCGACGAGCGACTGGTGGTTCGCGCCCGACAAGAAGCCCGGCGAGATGCCGCGCGAGTAAGCGACGTGGAGCGACGCGGCGTCGTCGGGAATCTCGACCGGCGTCTGTGGCGCGGGCTGCTCGAGCGCGGCTGCGATCTCGCGCCGATAGTGCGAGACCGTCGTCGCCACGTAGTGCGGGCCCTTGAGGCGGCCCTCGATCTTGAACGACGCGACGCCGATGTCGGTGAGCGCGGGGATCGCGGCGGTGCCGACGAGGTCTTTGGGCGAGAGCAGGTACTCGACCTCGCCGAGGTCACGCTCGACGGTGTCGATGACGAGCGAGTAGGGCAGGCGACACGCTTGCGCGCACTGGCCGCGATTGGCCGAGCGGCCACCCCACGCCTCCGACGACAGGCACTGACCGGACCACGCCACGCACAGCGCGCCATGCACGAACACCTCGAGCGGGATCGGGCACGCGGCGGCGTACGCGCGGATCTCGTCGACGGACAGCTCGCGCGGAACGACGACGCGCGAGAGGCCTAGCGGCGCGAGGAGCGAGGCCGCGAGCGGCGACGACGCGGTCATCTGCGTCGACGCGTGCACCTCGAGCGCGGGGCAGATCGCGCGGGCGATCAGCGCGACCGCGGGGTCCTGCACGATGATCGCGTCGGTGCCGGCCGCGGCGACCCGGCGAACGAGCGTCTCGACGGTGGCCAGCTCGGGCTCGAAGATGAGCGTGTTGAGCGTGACGTAGAGCCGCACGCCCGCGCGGTGAACCCACGCGACGATCTCGGGGAGCGTGTCGGACGCGAAGTTTACGGCGCGAGCGCGCGCGTTGAAGCCGTCGTCGAGGCCGAGGTAGACGGCGTCGGCGCCAGCGGCGAGGGCGGCTGCGAGCGCGTCGCGATCGCCGGCGGGAGCCAGGACTTCGGGGCGGCGCATCCGAGGGGAACCTTCGCGGGCAACGTTCCATACCACCCCCCTAGAGGGGAAGGAAGAGGGAAACCATACCTGCATCGCGCACTTGGCCCAGAGAGTGAGGCGCGATCGGCCTTGCACTCCGGAACCGCTCCTCCTTATAACGCCCCCTCCGAAGGAGCCCCCCGAGATGACGTCCTTGATTCCATTGCTCAGTGAAGCCGCTGCTGGCGTCGCGACGCGACCGCACAGCGAAGCGCAGCTCACCCTGCCGAACTTCAAGCAGGTAACCATGCTCGGCACGACCGGCTGGAACATCCTGGCCTTGGGCCTGGTGGTCAGCGCGATCGGTCTGCTGTTCGGCTTGGTGAAGTACCAGAAGCTGAAGAACCTGCCCGCACACAAGGCGATGATCGAGATCAGCGAGCTGATCTACTCGACCTGCAAGACGTACCTCCGTACGCAGGTCAAGTTCATCGCGACGCTGTGGGTGCTGATCGCCGCGGTCATCGTCGTGTACTTCGCGGTGCTCGAGAAGGTGCCCGCGCCGAAGGTGGCAGCGATCGCCGCGTTCAGCGTCATCGGCATCCTCGGCAGCGTGATCGTCGCCGCGTTCGGTATTCGCGTGAACAACTTCGCGAACTCGCGCGCCGCGTTCGCGTCGCTGCGCGGCAAGCCGTACGGCGTGTACGCGATTCCGATCGAGGCAGGCATGTCGATCGGCACGGTGCTCATCTCGCTCGAGCTCCTCCTGATGCTCCTCATCATGCTGTTCCTCCCCGGCGACTACGCGGGCCCGTGCTTCATCGGCTTCGCGGTCGGCGAGTCGCTCGGCGCCGCGGCGCTGCGCATCGCGGGCGGCATCTTCACGAAGATCGCCGACATCGGCTCGGACCTCATGAAGATCGTCTTCAACATCAAGGAAGACGATGCTCGTAACCCCGGCGTCATCGCCGACTGCACCGGCGACAACGCGGGCGACTCGGTTGGCCCGACGGCCGACGGCTTCGAGACCTACGGCGTCACCGGCGTCGCGCTCATCACGTTCATCCTCGTCGCGCTCCCCAACGTTCCGGGGATCACCGGCTTCCTCCCCGACGGCTCGCCGCGCGATCCGGGCGAGTGGACGCAGACGGTTCTCCTCGTCTGGCTGTTCGCGATGCGCATCATCATGATCCTCGCGTCGGTCGGCAGCTACCTCATCAACGAGGCCATCACGAAGGCCCGCTACCAGAACGCCAACAAGATGGACTTCGAGCACCCGCTCACCGTCCTCGTGTGGCTCACGTCGATCGTCTCCGTCATCCTCACGTTCGTCGTCTCGTACTACCTCATCGGAAAGGGCGATTCGGCGCTGCCGTACGGCCTGTGGTGGAAGCTGTCGGCGATCATCTCGTGCGGCACGCTCGCCGGCGCGATCATCCCCGAGCTCGTGAAGATCTTCACGTCGGTCAACTCCGGCCACGTGCGCGAGACGGTCACCGCGTCCAAGGAAGGCGGCCCGTCGCTCAACATCCTCGCGGGCCTCACCGCCGGTAACTACTCCGCCTACTGGATGGGTCTCATCATCACCGCGCTCATGGGCATCGCGTACTACATCTCGAGCAAGGTCGGCATCGCGGAGATCCTCTTCGCGACCAACCGCCTCGCCGGTATGGAGATGACGCCGTTCGCGTGCAGCGCGGCGGCCACGGTGTTCGCGTTCGGTCTCGTGGCGTTCGGCTTCCTCGGCATGGGCCCGGTCACCATCGCCGTCGACTCGTACGGCCCGGTGACGGACAACGCGCAGTCGGTCTACGAGCTCTCGGTCATCGAGGGCAAGCCCGGCATCGAAGAAGAGATCAAGAAGGACTTCGGCTTCACCCCGGACTTCACCAAGGCCAAGGAGTACCTCGAGGAGAACGACGGCGCGGGCAACACGTTCAAGGCGACCGCGAAGCCGGTGCTCATCGGTACGGCCGTCGTCGGTGCTGCCACGATGATCTTCGCGCTCATCATGCTCGTCACCGACGGCCTCAAGCCCGAGGCCGTCGGCAACCTGTCGATGATCCACCCGCCGTTCCTGCTCGGCCTCATCATCGGTGGCGCCGTGATCTACTGGTTCACGGGCGCGTCGACGCAAGCCGTGTCGACGGGCGCGTACCGCGCGGTCGAGTTCATCAAGGCGAACATCAAGCTCGACGGTGAGTCCGAGAAGGCGTCCGTCGAGGACTCGAACAGGGTCGTCCAGATCTGCACGGTCTACGCGCAGAAGGGAATGCAGAACATCTTCATGGTGATCTTCTTCTCGACGCTGTCGTTCGCCTGCCTCGATCCGTACTTCTTCATCGGCTACCTGATCTCGATGGCGCTGTTCGGCCTCTACCAGGCGATCTTCATGGCGAACGCCGGCGGCTGCTGGGACAACGCGAAGAAGGTCGTCGAGACCGAGCTCCGCATGAAGAACACGCCGCTCCACGAGGCGAGCATCGTCGGTGACACCGTCGGCGATCCGTTCAAGGACACGTCGTCGGTCGCGCTGAACCCGGTCATCAAGTTCACGACGCTGTTCGGCGTTCTCGCCGTCGGCCTCGCGCTCCAGCTGTCGACCAAGGCAGCGGGCGTCGCGGGCGTCTCGGCGCCGGAGCCGATGTACAACTACATCCGCTACGCCGTCGCGGGCATCTCGCTCGTCATCTCGATGGCGTTCGCGTACCGCTCGTTCTACGGCATGCGCATCACCGGCGCGGGCGCTGCGGCGCTCTCCGGTCCGCAGCCCTCGTCGCACAAGGAAGATGCGAAGAAGGTGGAAGCCAAGGTCGAGAAGAAGGTCGAAGAGGACAAGAAGGCCAAGGCCGACAAGAAGGAAGACGAGAAGGAAGACAAGAAGGAAGACAAGAAGGCCGACTGAGCCTTCGAGTCACTCTGTCGACGGGCGCTCCTTCGGGAAGCGCCCGTTGTCGTTTTCGGACGGTGCTTGTCAGACGAGCGCTTCGAGCACTGTCGCGCCCGCGGCCGAGAGGCCGATCAGGATGAACGCCAGCGTCGCGTATGCACGGTAGCGAAACTCGGTTCCACAGGTCGCGTGTCTCATCGCGTCCTCCCGGTTGACGTGTGTTGGGACATCAGATGCGGCGTGTCGCCGCGCGGTTGCACCTCGAACAGCGCCGCTCACGTCCCCTCGACGATGTCGTCGAAGGTGCCGTGCGTACGATCCGGCCCCGCGGACACCACGCGGAACGTGTTGCCGCTGTGGCAGTAGCTCTGGAACGGCAGGCCCCACGGATCGATCGTGTCGCGGCGGCCGACATAGACGTCGAGCTCGGCGAGCTTCTGCGGGCACACGTACGCGGGGTTCGAGACCACCCATGCAGGAAAGCCCTCGAACGCGTATTGCTTCGCGACCAGGCGCGCCTCCTCGATCTTCGCGCGCTGGTCAGCGATATCGACGAAGGCGCGGTGATCATCTGCGTCGACGCGCGTGCGATCGCTCGCGCGAATGACGGCGAAGATCGTGATCGCAGCAGACACCGACGACGCGATCAGCGCGCCGATGATCAGAGGGCGCAACCGGTAGGGGCGCATGACGGATCGAGTGAGCGGCGGGACGGGGCGCATGTCAGCGGGTTCGAGCAACGCGCGGACCACGCGCGAACACGCAGTATCGAGCGCGCAACTCGCGTGAATGCGCGCTGCAAACGGGCGATGGCTCGTCGGGAAGCGCCACGTGGTCATGAGGCGGATCGTCGGCGCGTGACAATCCGGCAAGGCGTCGCGCGTGCTAACACGCCGCCATGGCCGACACGATTCGCGCACCGCGCGGCAGCGAGCTGACCTGCAAGGGCTGGCAACAGGAAGCCGCCCTCCGGATGCTGATGAACAACCTCGATCCCGACGTGGCGGAGCGGCCCGCGGATCTCGTCGTGTACGGCGGAACGGGCAAGGCGGCGCGCAGCTGGGACGACTTCCACGCGATCGTGCGCGAGCTGCGTCGCCTCGAGAACGATCACACGCTGCTCGTGCAGTCCGGTCGTCCGGTCGGCGTGTTCCGCACGCACGAGGAAGCACCGCGCGTGCTGATCGCGAACTCGAACCTCGTCGGCAAGTGGGCCACGTGGGAGCACTTCCGCGAGCTCGAGAAGCGCGGCCTCATGATGTACGGCCAGATGACCGCGGGCTCGTGGATCTACATCGGGTCGCAGGGAATCGTGCAGGGCACGTTCGAGACGTTCGCAGCGGCGGCCAAGGTGCACTACGGACCGACCGCGGATCTGTCGGGGCGCTTCGTTCTCTCGGGCGGGCTCGGCGGTATGGGCGGCGCACAGCCGCTCGCGGCGAGCATGGCGGGCGCGGTGTTCCTCGGCGTGGAGATCGATCCCACGCGCGTGCAGCGCCGGCTCGAGACGCGCTACCTCGACGAGGTCGCGCCGGATCTCGACACGGCACTCGCGCTCGTCGAGAAGTACAAGGCGCAGAAGCAAGCGCGATCGATCGCGCTCGTGGGCAACGCGGCCGACATCTACGCGGAGCTCGTGCGCCGCGGCGTCACGCCGGACCTCGTGACCGATCAGACCTCCGCGCACGATCCCCTCGTCGGCTACATCCCGCAGGGGCTCTCGCTCCAAGACGCCGCGCACCTTCGCGAGCGCGATCCCGAGGGCTACATCGCACGCGCGCGCGCCTCGATGCGCGTGCAGGTCGAAGCGATGGTCGCGATGCAACGCGCGGGCGCGCACGTCTTCGATTACGGCAACAACATCCGCGCGCAGGCCGAGCTCGGCGGCATGACGCACGACGATGCGTTCGCGTTCCCGGGCTTCGTGCCCGCGTACATTCGGCCGCTGTTCTGTGAGGGCAAGGGCCCGTTCCGCTGGGCGGCGCTGTCGGGTGATCCGGACGATATCCGCGTCACCGACGAGGCCGTGCTCGCCGAGATTCCCGACGATCCCATGCTGCACCGATGGATGAAGCTCGCGCGCGAGCGCATCGCGTTCCAAGGCTTGCCCGCGCGCATCTGCTGGCTCGGCTACGGCCAGCGCCATCGCGTGGGCCTGCGCTTCAACGAGCTCGTGCGCACCGGCAAGGTGAAGGCCCCGATCGTGATCGGTCGCGATCACCTGGACTGCGGCTCGGTCGCGTCGCCGAACCGCGAGACGGAAGGGATGAAGGATGGAACGGACGCGGTCGCCGACTGGGCGATCCTGAACGCGCTCGTGAACACGGCGAGCGGCGCGACGTGGGTCTCGTTTCACCACGGCGGTGGCGTGGGCATCGGGTACTCGCTGCACGCGGGCATGGTGGTCGTCGCCGACGGGACGGACCGCGCAGCGAAGTGCCTCGAGCGCGTGCTCACGAGTGATCCGGGGATGGGGGTGATCCGCCACGCCGATGCGGGGTACGAGGAGGCGATTCGCGCGGCGGATGAGCGGGGCGTCGTCATCCCACGCCGGCGGGCGGAGTAGTCGTGGCGAAGGCATCGGGAACGGCAAGCTCGAGGACGTCGAAGGCGAAGGCATCGAAGGCGAAGGCCGCATCGAAGACGAAGGCCGCATCGAAGACGAAGGCCGCATCGAAGATGAAGGCCGCATCGAAGGCGAAGGTCCCATCGAAGGCGAAGGTCCCATCGAAGACGAAGGCCGCATCGAAGGCGAAGGCCGCGAAGATCGCGCCGCTCGCGACAAAGGCCGAGCGCGATGCGCTGCGCACGTCGATGGTCGACTTCGCGGCGAAGAACTATCCGATCAGCGAGCTGCGGGCGTGCGCGTGCGCGTGCGGCAGCGATCGATTCCTCGTCGGTGGCGAGGACGGCTCGTGCGCGCTGCGGAAGTGCGTCGCGTGCAAGGCGGAGCACCTGATCGCAGACAGCGCGGACTACTGGGACGAAGCAGACACCGAGCAGTGCGTCTGCACGTGCGAGCACGCGGTGTTTCAGGTCGGCGTGGGCTTCGCGATGACGAAGGACGCGAAGGACCTGCGCTGGATCTATGTCGGCCTGCGCTGCGTGGCGTGCTCGCTCGCCGGCGTGTATCTCGATTGGAAGATCGACTACGGACCGTCGCTGCACCTCGTGGACCGCGCCTGATGTTCGACGGTCTCAAGCTGTGGAGCCTCAAGCGCAAGCTGCGCGGATCGCTGTCCGAGGATCCGCTGCAGCTGGGCTGGGAAGCATGGCTGTCGGCGGCGCCGACGATTCGCGAGCTGTACGCGACGTGCGCGTCGCCGGGCTGTCTCGTGCACTGCGCGTACTGGGATGGCCAGTCACAGGACAAGATGGTCGAGGCGGCGCTCGAGATGGCGCAGCTCGCGATCGATCACGGGCCGCCCAACGTATTCTCGCGGGACACTGTCCTCGACGTGCGGCAGAAGTCGTTCCCCGATGTCGCCGAGCTGATCACGAAGCTCGAGAAGAAGTTTCCGGCGATCATCGGCTTCGAGCGCGCGTATCCGGGCATGTCGAGCGTGCAGCTCGGGCAGCTCGACGCGGCACGCGCGGCGGCGCACGGCGCGACCGAGCACGACGAGGCCAAGCTCGATCTCGCGAAGGCGGGCAAGGCGGGCGCTGCGGCGGCGGGGTTCTCGCTGGCGCTGCAGACGCTGTTTCATCGGCACTACGGAATGATCGAGCCGCTCATGTTGTCGACCGCCGGTGCGGCCGCGATGTTCTCCGTGGCGATACCCGACAACAAGCTCGACCTCCTCTCGGTGCTCCGCGATCGCTTCGGCTGGGCCATCCCGACCGCGTGAGTTGCCGGGCATCCGGGTCGAGCTGGCCATCCCAGCGGCGTGCGCCATAGTGCGCTCGTGAGCGAGAGCGGACGTAGCTGCCGGCCCATCGACAAACGGGGCAAGCTCGAGGAGGAACCGTTCGGCGTGAAAGCAACGCGCGACAAGATCCTGATCGAGTTTCGCGGTCGCCTCGTGCGCACGCTCGTCGGACGCGATGCGGACGAAGTGCGTCGCGCGATGGACGCGGGTGACGAGGTCGCGCTCCAGCTGTTGGTCGCGCGCAAGACCGGCAACTTCAAGCGCGGCAACGAACGCTGACCGCGCGGGCCGATGCGCCTCTCGTCGGTCGTTTGACGCTATGGTCGCGTCGTGACGGCTGATCTCGTGATTCGCAACGCGCGCGTGATGACCTGTGATGCAACGCGCGATGGCCTCGGCATCCTCGAGAACGGCGCGCTGGCGATCGCGAACGGCGCGATCAGCTGGGTCGGAGCGTCGACCGATGCCCCGAGCAGCGGCGCCACGCAGGTCGTGGACCTCGGTGGACGGCTGCTCACGCCGGGACTCGTCGATTGCCACACGCACGCGATCTTCGCCGGCGATCGCTCGAACGAGTTCGCGATGCGCGCCCGTGGCGCGACGTACCTCGAGATCGCGGCAGCCGGTGGTGGCATCGCGGCGACGCTCGTCCCGACGCGCACCGCGAGCGATGCGGAGCTCGTCGCGCTCCTCGATGCACGGCTCGCGGCGGCGCGAGCAGGCGGCACGACGACGATCGAAGTGAAGAGCGGCTATGACCTGACCATCGCCGGCGAGCTGCGCCTCTTGCGATGCGTTCGTGCGTCGGCGGCGGGAGCGCGCATCGTGCCGACGCTGCTCGTGCACCTGGTGCCGCCCGAGCGCAAAGCCGATCGCGACGCGTACGTGCGCGAGGTCTGCGAGCAGCTCGTTCCGCGCGTGGCGAGCGAGCGCCTCGCTGCGAGCGTCGACATCTATTGCGACGAAGGCGCGTACACGCTCGACGAGATGCGCGCGGTGCTCGGCGCCGCGAAGCGATCGGGGCTCGCGACGCGCGCGCACGTCGGTCAGTTCAAGGACCTCGGCGGTGCGGAGCTGCTCGGCGACCTCGGCGGACTGTCCGGCGATCACCTCGAGCAGATCAGCGACGCCGGCATCGCGGCGATGGCGGCGAACGGCGTGGTCGCGGTGATGCTGCCAGGCGCGTGCGTGCAGCTGCGCTTGCCCGTGCCGCCCGTCGAGAAGTTTCGCGCAGCGGGCGTACCGATGGCGATCGCGACGGATCTCAATCCGGGCTCGAGCTTCTGCGAGACGCTCGGCGTGCAGCTGTGGCTCGCGACCACGCACTTCGGCATGACCGTCGAGGAGGCGTGGCTCGGGGTGACCCGCCACGGCGCAGCGGCGCTCGGCCTCGCAGACGACGCGGGCGTGATCCGCGTCGGCGTGCGCGCCGACCTCGTCGCGTGGAAGACCTCCGAGCCGGGCGAGGTGCCGTATCGGTACGGCGCGAACCTCGTCGATCGTGTCTGGGTCGGCGGTGCCCTGGCGGCGTGAAAGCGCCCGTTGACATGATCGCAAAGTGATATCACTCTGCCATCAGCTCTTCTGGGAGGTGTCTGATGGCGATGAAAGAACGCGATGCGGTTTCGATGTCGGGTTGGTTGGCGTTGCTCCTGGGTCTCGGCGCGCTGTTGGGATCGGCGTATCCCATTGTCCTTGTCGCGCAGACCCATCCCGCGCAGCCTGCGCCGTACGTGCTCGGCGCGATCGGTCTCTTCATCGGCGGCCTGATCTTGCTGTCGGGCTGCCTCGTCATCGGACCCAACGAAGCGCGCGTGCTCACGTTCTTCGGCCGCTACACCGGCAGCGTGAAGACGTCGGGGCTTCGCTGGGTGAACCCGTTCACCTCGAAGAAGGAGGTCTCGTTGCGCGTGCGCAACTTCGAGAGCGCGAAGGTGAAGGTGAACGACATCGACGGAAATCCGATCGAGATCGGAGCGATCATCGTGTGGCGCGTGATGGACACGGCGCAGGCCGCCTTCGACGTCGAGAACTTCACCGCGTTCGTGCAGGTGCAGACCGAGGCCGCGATCCGCAACCTCGCGATGCACTACCCGTACGACTCGCACGACGATGGCGTGATCAGCTTGCGCGGCAGCTCGGAGAAGGTCGCCGAGCTCCTCGCGAAGGAAGTCACCGAGAAGATCCACACGGCTGGATGTGAAGTCGTCGACGCGCGCATCGCGCACCTCGCGTATGCGCCGGAGATCGCGCAAGCGATGCTCCAGCGGCAGCAAGCGGGCGCGATCATCGCCGCGCGTACGCGCATCGTCGAAGGCGCGGTGTCGATGGTGGAGATGGCGCTCGAGCAGCTGTCGAAGCGCGGCATCGTCGAGCTCGATACCGAGCGCAAGGCGGCGATGGTGTCGAACCTGCTCGTCGTGCTCTGCGGCGAGAAGTCCACGCAGCCCGTCGTGAACGCGGGCACCTTGTACTGAGGCGCCATGCCCGAGCGAAAGCCGTTCCTTCTCCGCGTCGACCCACAGGTGCTCGAGGCACTGCAGAGGTGGGCCGCCGATGATCTGCGCTCGCTCAACGCGCAGATCGAGTACATCCTGCGAGACGCACTCGTGCGTGCAGGTCGTACCTTGAAGAAGGGGCCGCCCTACCGTTAGGTGCGATCGCCAGGCCGACGTGTAGGCATTCGTGCAAACCCGCGCACGAACGAGCTTCGCCTGCTCCGGCCACCGTTAGATTCAGCCGCGAGATCTCGTACCGCACAGTTTTCGGTCCGGATGGTAGGTGAGTCCGGTTACTGTCTTGCCGATGGGTGAGAAGCGGCAGCCTCCGCGTTCGACGCAGAAGCTCTCGAGTGAGGAGCTCGCTCGGATGGCGCGTGAGTCGGCAGGTGAGATGTCCAACGACGAAGCGACGCCAGCGCCAGCCGAGAACGACTGGCAGGACGTCGATATCGCGGTCGGGTCGCAAGCGAACGTCGCGCCGCTGTACGCCCGCACGACGACGGTCAGCGATCCGATGACGATGGCGCTCCTCGCGGAGGTCGCGCGCGCGAGCAAGACGATGGAGATCGATCCGATCAAGATCGACGAGGCGCAGCGAGCGGCGATCAGCGACGACGACGAGCCCGATGCTCACGAAGAGATCACGAAGCCCGAGGTCGTGCATCCGCACCTGAAGAAGCGCCGCAGCTAGCGCGCGCGATCATCGCTACGCGCCAACAGCGGCGAGCAGCGAGCCGTCGTCGATCATCGCGCGCACCGCGATGATGTCCGGCGCGATCGGACGATCGATCATCATCGGCGGAACCCGCGCGCGAATCACCGCGTGGATCTTCTCGAGCGCCGGCGTGGTGCGCAGCGGCCGGCGAAGATCGATGCCCTGCGCCGCGCACAGCAGCTCGATCGCGAGCACCGTGCGCACGTGGTCGTGGATCTGCGCGAGCTTGAGCGCGCTCGTCGCTCCCATCGACACGTGATCTTCTCGACCCGCGCTCGACGGAATCGAATCCACCGACGACGGATGTGCGAGCACCTTGTTCTCGCTGACGAGCGCGGCCGCGCTGACCTGCGCGATCATGAAGCCCGAGTTGAGCCCTGAGTCCGGCGCGAGGAACGGCGGCAAGCCACTCGACAGGTGCGGGTTCACGAGCTGCTCGACGCGGCGCTCGCTGATGTTCGCGAGCTCGGCG
>JAEYYV010000190.1 GCA_023428295.1 Pseudomonadota bacterium | reverse complement strand
CGCCTGCAGCGCCCGCCGGTGAGATGGCTTGGTACGACAAGCTCGTTCACCGTCCCGTGATGGATCGCGCCGACTCGAACTACTGGTTCCCGCGCAGCGTGAACCTCGAGGCCGACGACAGCGACATGATGTACCTCGCGGTCCTCGGACTGTCGGTGTTCTTCTTCGTCGGCATCACGATCTGCGTCGTCTACTTCACGATCAAGTATCGCCACCGCAAGGGGCACAAGGCCGAGCCGTCTCCGTCGCACCACGACGTCATGGAGATCACGTGGACGATCATCCCGACGATCATCGTCGTGTTCCTCTTCTATTACGGCTGGCGCGGTTACATCCGCGTCGTGACGCCGCCCGTGAAGGCGGTCGAGGTGCAGGTGCAAGCGTGGCGCTGGGCGTGGAACTTCACGCACGCGAACGGCGTCGAGGACTCCGATCTGCACGTCCCGGTCAACACGCCGGTTCGCTTGGTGATGACGTCGCGCGACGTGCTCCACGCATTCTACGTGCCGGTGATGCGCACGAAGCAGGACATCATCCCGCGCCGCTACACGTACGTCTGGTTCTATCCGACCAAGCCCGGCACGTACCGTCTCCACTGCGCCGAGTACTGCGGCACGGATCACTCGCAGATGGGGCGTCAGTCCGACGGCCGTCGCGCGGTGATCGTGGTGCACGAACCCGGCGACTACGAGCGTTACCTCGCGGACAAGGCCGCGTCGTCGTCGAACATGGCGCCCGACAAGCTCGGCGCGATGCTCTACGAGAAGAAGGGCTGCGTCGCGTGTCACTCCATCGACGGAAGCACGCGCGTCGGCCCGACCTTCAAGGGCCAGTTCGGAAAAGAGATTCCGCAGGAAGGCGCGCCCGCGCGACTCATGGACGAGAACTACATCCGCGAGTCGCTCATGTATCCGAGCAAGGCGGGCCGTCCGGGCTTCCAGCGAACGATGCCGTCGTTCGATGGACAGCTCAAAGAGAAAGAAATCGAAGGTCTCATCGCCTTCATCAAGTCGCTCGAGTAGGAACCCCATGGCGACCAAGCACACAGACGAAGTGAATGATGGTCCGGTGAACGAGCCGGACTTCCTCCAGTACGGTCCGCGCGGCATCAAGGCCTGGCTGACCACGCTCGATCACAAGCGGATCGGGATGATGTACCTGTACTCGATCATGGTGTCGCTGATCATCGGCGGCGTCTTCGCGCTCCTCGTGCGCATGGAGCTCTTCCATGCGGGCAAGGACTTCGTCGGGCAGGACACGTACAACAAGTTCTTCACGCTGCACGGCGCGGTGATGGTGTTCCTCGTCATCATCCCCGGCATCCCGGCCGCGCTCGGCAACATCATCATGCCGATCCAGCTCGGCGCGCCGGACGTCGCGTTCCCGCGCCTCAACCTCGCGTCGTTCTATCTCTGGATCAGCGGCGCGATCCTGCTCGTCGGTGCGGTGCCGTTCGGCGGCCTCGACACCGGCTGGACGCTGTACACGCCGTACTCGCTCGAGAGTAAGACACCCGTGCTCGTCGCCGCGGCGGGCGTATTCCTCCTCGGCTTCTCGTCGATCTTCACGGGCCTGAACTTCCTCGTCACGATCCACAAGTTCCGCCCGCAAGGCATGAGCTGGTTCCAGATGCCGCTCAACATCTGGGCGATCTACGCGACGGCGATCATGCAGGTGCTCGCGACGCCGGTCCTCGGCATCACGGTGCTCCTCCTCGCGGTCGAGCGCTTCGCTCACATCGGCATCTTCGATCCGACGCTCGGTGGCGACCCGGTGCTGTTCCAGCACTTCTTCTGGTTCTACTCGCACCCGGCCGTCTACATCATGATCATCCCGGCCATGGGCGTGATCAGCGAGATGCTGTCCACGTTCGCGCGCAAGCCGATCTTTGGCTACCGCTTCATCGCGTACTCGTCGGTGTCGCTCGCGCTCCTGTCGTTCCTCGTGTGGGGCCACCACATGTTCGTGTCCGGCCAGAGCCGCCTCGCGAACATGGTGTTCTCGGCGCTCACGTTTAGCGTCGGTATCCCAGCCGCGATCAAGGTCTTCAACTGGGTCGCGACGCTGTACAAGG
The DNA here is from genome assembly GCA_023428295.1 of Pseudomonadota bacterium. GTDB lineage: Bacteria > Myxococcota_A > Polyangia > Haliangiales > Haliangiaceae > JABFXX01. The sequence continues at coordinate 10,369 of JAEYYV010000190.1, read as the reverse complement.
GCGACATTCGGCTGAAGACGCCGATGCTCTACGTGCTCGGCTTCCTGCTGATCTTCACGATCGGCGGACTGACCGGCCTGTTCCTCGGCATCCTCTCCGTCGACGTTCACCTGCACGACACGTACTTCGTCGTCGCGCACTTCCACTACGTCATGATGGGCTCGACGCTCGTCGCGTTCCTCGCGGCGATGCACTTCTGGTGGCCCAAGTTCACGGGCCGCATGTACACGGAGTCGATCGCGCGCGTGTGCGCCATCGGCGTGTTCTTCGGGTTCAACCTGACGTTCCTCCCGCAGTTCATCCTCGGCTCTCGCGGCATGCCGCGCCGGTACTGGGACTACGACCCGATGTACCAGGAGTATCACCAGCTCTCGACGATCGGCGCCTTCGTGCTGGGCATCTCGATGCTCGTCGCGATCGTGAACCTCATCCTCTCGTTCTGGAACGGTCGGCGCGCCGCGCGGAACCCGTGGGGCTCGACGTCGCTCGAGTGGCAGGCCCCGACGCCGCCGACGCTCTACAACTTCGAGAAGCCGCCCGTGCTCCACGAGATCTACAACTACGACGACCTCGTCGAAGTTGCGCCGGATCGCTGGGAGCGCCGCGCGCCGATCGAGGCTGATCCGGCTGAGGTCGCGAGCGATGCGCACGCACACGTGAACGCGCCCGTCGCGACGCCCGAAGAGATGCAAGCCTCGGTGAAGGCCGACAAGCTCGAGGCGAAGGACGTCACGTCCGACGAGCCCAAGCCTGCGACCGCCGTGGAGCCCCCGAGCGATAACGCTGACAAGAAGAAGGAAGACGACCAGTGAGCGAGCAGCCTCACGCCGCACACGACGACCACGGTCATCACGGGTCGCCGTTCGTCCAGCACCACTACGACGACGCGCAGCACCAGTTCGATTCCGGCAAGCTCGGTATCTGGCTGTTCCTCGCGCAGGAGGTGCTGTTCTTCTCCGCGCTCTTCGTGGCCTACATCCTCTATCGCCATCACCACGGCGAGATCTGGATGTACGCGCACAAGTACCTCGACACGAAGATGGGCGCGATCAACACCGCGGTCCTCATCTTCTCGTCGCTGACGGCGGCGTGGGCCGTGCGCGCTGCGCAGCTTCGCCAGCAGAAGCTGCTGATCGCGTGCCTCGCGACGACGCTCGTGTGCGCCTTCGGCTTCCTCGTCATCAAGTACTTCGAGTACACGCACAAGGTTCACGAGCACATCCTGTTCGGGAAGCGCTTCGATCCGTGCATCAGCTCGAACGGCACGCCGCTGCCGACCAAGAACAACGAGTGCCCCGGCACCAAGACGACCGTGAAGTGGGACTTCGCGGCGGGCACCGGCACGGGGTGCTTCCCGGATATCGCGATCGATCAAGACGCGCGCGAGCCGCTCGTCCAGGCGAAGTGCAAGGTCCGCGCGGTCACTGGCAGCGTGGCGGTCGTCGACAAGAAGGAAGTCTTCACCAAGAAGTCCGAGATCGAGATCACGAACCTTTGCTACGACGGCGAGTACGGTCCGCTCGGTGGCCTTCCGGCCGACGCCAACGGCAACGCCTCGAAGAGCAAGTTCCCGTGCTGGAAGCCCAAGCATCAGCCGGCCGTTTGCAAAGGCGGCTGGTTCTTCGCGTGGGGTTGCGAGGGCGAGAAGTGCGAGAAGGCGTCGGGCGGCGAAGGTCCGTTCGCGACGCTGCAGGCGTGTGACGACGCGAAGCGCGGCAAGAGCAGCGCCCTCGGCTCGCAGGGCCAGGCCACGGTCACCGACTGCACGCAGGGCGGATCGTCGGCGATCATCGTCGAGTACGGCGACCACACGGTTCGCAAGAGCCCGGTCGTTGGCGGTGGTGATGGCCTCGTGATCGAGGTCGAGTGCGAGGGTCCGCCGTCGGTGCATAGCCCCGACTACTTCGCGGAGCAGACGCAGGAGCTCACGCCCGGCGCTGCGAGCACCACGTCCAAGAAGCCGCTCGGCAAGTACGAGCTGAAGGAGATGTCGTACTCGGGCCCCCCGCCCGAGCACACGAACATGTTCTTCACGATCTACTTCGCGATGACCGGCCTGCACGGCATCCACGTGCTGTTCGGCGTGTTCATCTTCATCTGGTTGCTCATTCGCGCCGTGAAGGGGCACTTCACGCCGGATTACTTCGGACCGGTCGACTTCGCTGCGCTGTACTGGCACATCGTCGACCTGATCTGGATCTTCCTGTTCCCCCTCATGTACCTGATCCACTAGGCGAGGACGTCATGGCATCCACTGCTCACGCCGATCACGATCATCACGACGACCATCACGGCATCTCGCACGTCGCCTCCGTCAAAGTGCTTCTCGGCACCGGCGGCGCGCTGTTGTTCCTGACGATCGTCACCGTCCTCGCGACGAAGATCGATCTCGGGACCAACATCAACCTCGCCCTCGCGATGTTCATCGCGGTCATCAAGGCGACGTTGGTGATCCTGTTCTTCATGCACCTCAAGTACGACAAGATCTTCCACACGGTGATCTTCTTGAGCGCCATCCTGGCCGCGGCGCTCTTCGTCGGATTTACGCTGATGGATTCGGGGCAATACCAGGAAACCAACATCTGGAATCCCGATTCTCCGCCCCCGGCGCCGATCGGTCCGCGCCCGGTCCTGTCGCAATAGCCCCGCAAGGGAGTACGATGCGCCCCATGGAGTTATTGGGCGCCTTGGGCGGCAAAGAAGTCACTGCGATTCTCGGCACCGTCGCGGCCATCGTGTTCGTCGGCGCCGGTTACTTCTTCCTCTCGCTCGATCGCCATCGGGCAAACAGCGCGAGCAAGGACGACACGCAAGTCGGCCTGAAGCTCGTGCTCTACGGGCTCGTCCTCGCGGGCATCTCGATCGCAGCGGGCGGCCTCACGACGCTGCTCGCGTACATCTTCGGCGGGTTCAAGGGCGGCTCGCTGCCGATCCGCCAGGCGCTGCCGACGATCCTCGTCGGTGGTCTCGTCGTGGTGGTCATCGCGAAGGCGCTCCTGCCGCGCACCAACGCGGCCACGCAAAACCAGCCGGAGCGGTACCTCCTCGGTGCGCTCGGCATCCAGTACGGCGTGTTCGCGATCATCGGAGTCAACGGTCTGCTCAGCGGACTGTTCCTCGAAGCACCGTGGGCATACACGTCTGCCAACCTCGCGTCCGTCGCCGTGAGCGGCGCCATCGCGTTCCTCGCGATCACGCGCTTCGGTGCGCTCGCGGGATGGACCATGCCGCCTCCCTCCGCGCCCGCGTATCCGCCGCAGCAAGGCGGCTATCCTCCGCAACAGCAGGGCGGCTACCCGCCGCAAGGTGGCGGCTATCCGCCGCAAGGTGGCGGCTATCCGCCGCAAGGCGGTGGCTATCCGCCGCAAGGTGGTGGTGGCGGCGGCTATCCGCCGCAAGGCGGCAGTGGTGGCTACGGCCCGCAGGGTGGCGGTAGCGGCGGCTATCCTCCGCGCTGATCACTTCGCTTCGGCGAGATCCTGGAGATAGCGCCGGAGCATGCATGCGACGCCGGTCGCCTCGACGGGAATCGCCTCGACGGCCGCGTCTAGCTCCGAACCGCTGCACGCTGCATACGCGCGCGCCGCCGCGCAGAGCTCGAGGATCTGCTCGACGATCTCGCGCTCGCCTCGGCGGACCAGCACGCACGTCTCGTCCCACGCTCGGTTCGCAGCGCGTGGTGGCGGTGCATCGAGCGCATCGCGCGCCTGTCTCGCGAGGTCGGCGAGGACATCGAACGCGCCCGCCTCCGACGCTGCGTCGATGAACGGGATGTACGACGGCTCGCTGAGCTCGTCGAGAATGCGGTCGCGCTTCGCCGGCTCGCACGCGTGAAGGCGCGCGAGCGAGAGCGCTTGCACGAAGCGATCGTCGAGGATCGTCCGCACGCGCACGCTGATCGGCGAGCTCGGCGGCTGCTCGAACACGAGGTGCGCCTCGTTCCCCGGGTTCTCGGGCAGCACGAAGCCGTAGTGCACGAGCAGGTGCGAGTTGCTGCGGTTCCCGTACGAGAAGTGGACCTCTTCGCCCGCCTCGATCATGCGCTCGGTGCGCACGACGAGCGCCTCGTCGAACGGGCTGTAGCTCCAGCCCGTGTCGTCGGTGCGGTGATTGAAGATGTCCACGAGGGGGAGCAGCGCGATCCGGTTCTCGAACGATCCGGGCGCATGAAACGCACGCGACATCACGATCGCGCGGCCCCACGCGAAGTCCGCGAGCGAGATGCGCGCGCGAAGCTCGTCGGGGAGCCGCGCGTACGTGTCGCGCACGTCGCGCGTCATCTCGAACGTCAACGCGTGTGCGCTCGTTCCGGTCAACGCGGCGAGCTCGCTGGCGTCGCGAAACATCGGGACATCGACGTGCACGGGCAGCGTGTCGAGATAGATGCGCCACGGGGACGCGGGCTCGCGCGCTTCGAGCGCCAACCAAGCGGCGAGGGCGTCGCGAGGGCGTGGAGCGACGCCGTGATCGAGCGTGCCGGTACACGTGTCGACGAGCTCGTTGTCGATGATCATCGCGCGCCGCGGAAGCGTGAGGATCGTGTCGCCCGCCGCGAGTCTGCGCGTCGCCACGCCGCGCGCGCTTCCCTGATCGTCGACGACAAACTCGATGCCGTCCCACGACGCACCCTGCGCTCGTGCCCACGCGAGCAAGTGCGCGAGCGATGCACGACGCTCGTCAGCAGCTCGGTGTGCGACCGGACGGATCGGTAGCGGGCTCCCCACACGAGTAGCGTACCGCCGCGCGCGATCGCGCGTCAGTCGTCGAGCTGCTCGAGGATCGCTTGCGCGATCGCGTCCGCGATCTGGGCTTGGACGCTCGCATCGGCGAGCTGCTTCCCCTCGATGGGATGGTCCAGGAAGCCGACCTCGACGAGCACCGCAGGCATGGTGGCTCCGAGCAGAACGTGCTGGCTGTCCTGGCGCACGCCGCGATCACCTTCTTTGCCGCGATACGCACGAAGCGCGCGCTGCATGCGCACCGCGAGATCCGCGGACTCCCACTGCGACGATCCGCGCTCCACGTCATCGAGCACGAGCGCGATCTCCGGATCGATGTTCGGTCGCGTGGTTCGCGAGTCCGCACGAAGCGCACGCGCATCGATATCCACCGCACGTGGCGTGAGGATGAACGTCTCGTATCCGCGCTGCGTCCTCGCCGGAGATGCGTTCGCGTGGATCGAAACGAACAGATCCGCGGGAAGCGCCACCGCGCGCGCCGAGCGTTGTCGCAAGGTCAGCGTGCGATCGGTCTCGCGTGTGAGCTCGACCGTGATCCCCTTCGCGCGCAGCGTGTGTGCGACGCGCTCGGTGACCGCCATCGTCACCTGCTTCTCCTGAAGACCAGCGCCTTGCGTTCCGGAGTTGGATCCGCCGTGCCCCGGATCGAGCACCACGACCGGCGCGGCCGGCGATGCGTGCGACAGCGTGGTGATCGAAGAGATCAGGCCGAGTACGAACGTCGTGGCGAGTCTCATCCCACATGTAGGATACGGCGGCCTGGATCCCTGAGCCTAGTTCTTGGCGGCGTCCTTGAATTAACTCGTTGGGGCGGCTACGTTTTTCGGGTTGTCTCGCCCGCACCTAGGAGCGCTGGCCACGACCATCGCTGGTGCGCTGGGGGTGGCTCTCGCGATCGTCGACATCGCGCTCCGCGGTCGAATCGGCGTTCGGCCGGTGCTCCTCGTCGTCACGGGCCTCGTCCTCGTGGCCAACGGCGCGCTTCGCTATGCCTCTCTGCGCAAGCACAGCGACACGTCGATGACAGAGGAGGGCACGCACCCGAAGGTCCCGCTCCTCGAGCGCATCTCCGCGATGCACGTCTTGATCGTGGTCGCGGTGCTCGAGATCGCGATCAATCGTGTCGCGGTTCCCATCCTCGGGCCGTCCGAAGGCGATCCGCCTGCGTGGCACACCGCGCTCGATTACTCGGGCCTGTTCCTCTTCTACTTCACGGGCGTGCTCGTCGTGTTGGTCATCGGCCATCGCGTCGTGGTGATGTTCCAGGCCCGGCCCAACATTCGCGACATGATCGCGTACGCGCTCGCTGGGATCGCGACGCTCGTCGCGGCGGTCCCGCTGATCGTGTCGGTCCCCGTGGCGATGAGCCTCGTGCTCGAGCTCGCATTCGCACTCGCGATCCTCGCGCTGCTCGCGACCGCGTTCGGCAAGGACAGCGATCTCGGCGTGCAGTTCGGCCTGCCGTTCGTGGTCGTGCCGCTGATGATCCACACCGTCAACGTCCTCGGACTGCACTACCTCTGGCCCGATAGCGTGTTCGACGGCCCCAGCTCGTCCATCACGTACGCGGGCGTGATCGCCTTGTGCATCGGTGCGCTCGTGTCGCCGTACTGCTTCGCACCTCGTCCATTCGCGCGCGCCGTGACGCGCCCGTTGCCCGTCGTACTCGCGATGGGGTTCGCTGCCGGTGGTGCGATCGCTGCGCGTGCCGCGTATCCCTACGTCGCACAGGCCGCCGCGCTCGCGATCGGCGTCGAGATGAGCCAAGCGCAGGCCGATCCGCGGCTCGCGTTGTACCTGCTTGGCCTCGCGACGCTCGCGTGGACGCTGACGTCATGTGCGATCGCGGCGAGCGAAGCGCGCCGTCAAGTCGGCCTCGGCCTCGCGTGTGTGCTGCTCGGTGGCTATGGCTTCCGCTGGCCGCATCACTATCTGCTGCCGCTCCTCGGCGTGATGCTCATCTCCGAGGCCGCGCGCCGCGTGCGCGACGAGGAGCTCGCGAACATGCCGATCACCAGCGCCACGCCGCCGATCAGTGACACCGCGTGGTCCGTGTACATCACGAGCGTGGCCCAGGGACTGCGCCGCGTGCTCACCGACGTGCACACCCTCACGACGCGTGGGGAAGCGGGGCTCGTCTCGTCGGTGATCGTCGGCGAAGCGGACGGCTTGCCGGTGCGCACGCGCATCGAGCGCGTCGATGGCTGCGTTCTCGCGCTCGACGTCATCCTCGGTCGCGAGATCGACGAGCACCGGACGGCATCGCTGACGGTGTGGGCGATTCCATTGCGCACGCACGGCTCCAATCCGCCGGGACCGCCCGCATCGCCGGCGCTCGACTCGGGCGATGAAGCGTTCGACGAGCGCTTCAAGACACGCGGAGACGCAGCCGCTCTCGAGCGTCTGTTCGACGCCGATCTGCGCGAGCGAGCCACCACCTCGCTCGACGGCTGGCTCGCCTATTGGGATCATGACGGCATGCGCTACCGCGTGTATCCCGGCAAGGGTGCGCCGCTCGATCATCCGATGCCGCTCTCCGATCTCGCGCTGGGTCGCGCGTCGGGTGATGGCGAGCGCCTCGTCACCGTCATCGAGCTACTCGTCGCTCTCGCCAAGCGTGGCGTGAAGGTCGCGCCATCGCCTGCATCGTCGTTCGAGGATCTTCCGCTATGAACCGCTCTCTCGTCGCTTGTGCCGCGCTGCTGACTGCATGCGCGACGTCTCGCCCCGCGGGTCACTCGGCCGAGTGGATCGCCGACACGTCGTCGTATCGCGTGTCGCCGCTCCCGGCGCCTGCGCCCGCGGCAATCACTCCATCACCGCTCGCGGCATACGCCGAGACCGTCGACAAGATCATCGCAGCCGCACGCGCGGACCAAGCCGCGTACGCCAAGCTCGCGCACCTCACCGATCACATCGGCGCGCGCCTCGCCGGATCGCCGCAGCTGACCAAGGCGATCGAGTGGGCCGTGGCCGCGCTCCACGCCGACGGCCACGAAGCGCGCACCGAGAAGGTCATGGTCCCGCACTGGGTGCGCGGCGTCGAGGAAGGAGCGCTCGTCAAGCCGAACGCGCGACCGCTGCGTTTGATCGGACTCGGCGGCACGATCCCCACACCCAAGGGCGGCATCACCGCCGAGGTCGTCGTCGTGACGAGCTGGGACGATCTCGAAGCGAAGAAGGACTCGATCAAAGGCAAGATCGTCCTCTACGACGTTCCGCTCGCGCCGTACTCCGAGAAGGGCCCGGGCTACGGCGACGTCGCGCCGTATCGCGGCGTCGGTGCCTCGCGCGCAGCGAAGTACGGCGCGGTCGCTGCGCTCGTTCGCTCGATCACCGCGCACTCGCTGCGCACGCCGCACACCGGAGCGATGCGCTACCTGCCGGACATGCCGCGTATCCCGGCGGCCGCCGTTACCGTCGAAGACGCGCAACTGATCTCGCGGCTCGCCGCGCAAGGCCCGGTCACCGTCAAGCTCCGCCTCGACAACAAGACGCTGCCAGACGCCGTCTCGGCCAACGTGATCGGCGAGCTCCGCGGACGCGAGAAGCCCGAGGAGATCGTCGTCATCAGCGGCCACCTCGATTCGTGGGACGTCGGCACCGGCGCGCACGACGACGGCGCGGGCTGCGTGATGATGATGCAAGCGATCACCATCCTGAAGCAGCTCGGCCTCCAGCCGCGGCGCACGATTCGCGTCGTCCTCTACACCAACGAGGAGAACGGCCTGCGCGGCGGCAAAGCCTACGCGAAGGATCACGCGGCCGAGCTCGCGAACCACATCTTCGCGCTCGAAGCAGACAGCGGCGGCTTCGCACCCGTCGGCATCTCGCTCGAGATGAAGGACGGCACGAAGCCCGAGACGCTCGACAAGGTCAAAGCGCGCCTCGTCGAGGTCGCAAAGCTCGGCGCTGCGGTCGGGCTACGCGAGGTCACCGTGGGCCACAGCGGCGCCGATGTCTCGCAACTGGTCGATGGCGGCGTGATCGCGGGCGGCCTCTCGACGGACTGGCGCACGTACTTCGATTACCACCACACCGACGCCGACACGCTCGACAAGGTCGACCCGGCGATCCTCGCAGCTGGCGTCGCGGCCTCCGCGCTGATCGCATACGTCCTCGCGGACATGCCCGAGCGTCTCGACGCGCCGTAGTCCGCGTCTTGTGGCAGTCTCTCGGTCATGAGACCGACGGATGTCGCGCGTGCGTGCTTCGACGCGTACGTTCGCAAGGACCGCTCGGCGATCGAGAAGCTTCTCGCCGAGGACTTCACGTTCACGAGCCCGATGGACAATCGTCTCGATCGCGAGACGTACCTCGCGCACTGTTGGCCCAACAGCGAGATCATCGATCGCTTCGAGATCTTGCGAGAGCTCTCCGACGGAGACGAGGTCGTCATCACCTACGTGGGCCACACGACCGAGGACAAGAAGTTCCGCAACACCGAGGTGTTCACGGTGCGTGGAAATCAGATCGTCGAGGTCGAGGTGTACTTCGGCTGGGACGTCCCCCACGCCGCGCCGGCCGGCGGCTTCTCGGATCCATCGCCGACCAAGCGCGCCCAGACGAACTTCTAGCGACGTTGCGCGTGGGGACCGCCCCCGTTTCTCTCGGGCGGACGATGCCCGCGCTCAGTACCGCCGCGCATACATCGCGGCCCACGACGCGTACTCGCCGAGCACCCAGCGGAGCGCGCGACGGCGATCGCGGTACTGCAGCGAGTCGTCGATGTGCCACACGTGCGCGTCGATCCCCGCGCGGCGAAACAAGCGCTGCGCGCGGCGGCCATGAAACGGCTGCGTCACGAGCCACACGGAGGCGCGCGGCTCGACGAGCTGCGCGGTGAAGCGCGCGTTCGCGAACGTGGACTTCGAGTGCCGCTCGACGGTGATCGCCGACGCGGGTATCCCCATGCCGGCAAGCTCGTCGGCGATGGCATCCGCCTCCGCGCGCGAGGCACCGCGCGTGATCCCGCCGCTCGCGATGATCCGCGGTGCGCCGCCCGCGCGATACAGCTCGGCCGCCGCGTGCACGCGCTCGTAGAGCGACGGTGTCATTCGATCGCCCGGGCCGAGTGGACCACCGAGCACGACGATCGCGTCGAGCGGGCGAAACGGCTCTCTCACCGCGAGCGGTGCTTCGAGCGCGCGGACGATCCGATCGAGGAGCACTACTCGAGGATCAGGGTCAGCTCGACCGCCGTGCCTTTGCCGGGCTCGGCCAAGCGGGTGACGAACCGGCCCTCTCCGATGCCTTGATCGATCAGGAACCACTTCACCGCTTCGGCGCGGCGCTTCGCGAGATCTGCGTCCTTGGCAGTGGCCGGGCGGCCCGTGATGGCGACGCGCAGGTTCTTGCGCGCGAGCATCAGCTCGAACAGCGGCTGCAGCGACGTGCGCGCAGCGTCCGTCACGCGCGCGCGGTTTGCCTCGAACTTGATCGAGCTAGCGGTCGCGAGGAGCTTCGTGACCTCGGGCGGGATCGTGTCGGGACAGCCGTCGTCGTCGTCGAAGCCGTTGCGCGTCTCCGCCTCGAGCGGGCACTTGTCGGCAGCGTCGAGGACGCCGTCGTTGTCGTTGTCGAGGTCCGGACAGCCATCGTCGTCCTCGAAGCCGTCCATGTCCTCGGCC
>JAEYYV010000180.1 GCA_023428295.1 Pseudomonadota bacterium | reverse complement strand
CCGCAACCGTAGCGCGATTAAAGCCGCGCCGCTCCCGGAGCTGGTTGACCCATTGATTATTGGGGTCAGTCTTCGATGGTGCCGTGCGCACCACGGCTCTGGCGCCATGGACGAGCAGGCTCCGCAGATGCTGGTTCCCGCGCTTCGAGATACCCATCAGCGTAGTGCGATCGCCGCTGGAGAACTGTCGGGGCACAAGGCCGACCCAGGCGGCGAGATGGCGGCCGTTCTTGAACTCGGCGCCATCGCCGATCGCGGCGACGACAGCCGTGGCGGTCTTCGGGCCCACACCCTTGATCTTCGCGATCCGCTGGCAGGGTTCACTCGCCCGGAAGACAGCCTGGATCTTCTGATCGAAGACCCGGATTCGCCGATCGAGATCCCGGAACAGGTCGTACAGTTCAGCGATAGCCTCGCGAGCCAGTGTCGTCAGCTCATTCTCGCAATCCGAGAGGAGTTCAGGGATCAACCTTCTGGCGCGGGTGATGCTTTTGGCCATCGCGAGGCCGCGGTCAAGCAATAGCCCCCGGATCTGACTGACCACGGCGGTGCGGTGATTGACCATGCGCTGGCGGGCACGGTGCAGGGCCTGGACATCCTGCTGCTCGACCGACTTCTTCGGGACGAGCGGAATATGCGGCTGTCGCGCCGCCGTGCAGATCGCCTCGGCGTCATTGCCGTCGTTCTTCTGCCGCCGCACGAACGGCTTCACATATTGCGGGCTGATGATCTTCACTGCGTGCCCGAGCGCTTCGAACTTCCGCGCCCAGCAGAAGGCGCCGGTACAGGCTTCGATCACGATCGTGCAGCGCTCGATCTGCGCGACGACAGCCAGGAGCTGATCGCGCATGACGCGGCGCTTCAGAAGCACGCGCCCAGTGCTGTTCACACCGTGAAGCTGGAACACGTTCTTGGCGATATCAATGCCGAGGGTCTCGATGGTCATCGTCGCTCTCCTCCGGTTGACTGGTCTCCAGCCTGCAGCGTGGGAGGGAGAGCCGTCCATCCCATTAGTTGGCGCAAGGAGTTCGGCGGCCTGAAGAGCGACCAGGTGAAGCGGCTGAGGGATCTGGAGAAGGAGAACGAACGGCTACGGAAGGCTGTCTCGGATCTGACGCTTGAGAAGCTCATTCTCAAGGAGGCTGCCTCGGGAAACTTCTGAGCCCCGCCCGCCGTCGCCGCTGCATCGACCACGCCATGATGAAGTTCGGCGTGTCGGAGCGGTTGGCGTGCCGGGTTCTGGGGCAGCATCGATCTACGCAACGCAAGGTTCCGAAGGGCCGCGCTGACGATGCGGCGCTGACCGCCGACATTGTCGAACTCGCCGCCCAGTATGGCCGCTACGGCTACCGCCGGATCGCGGCCATGCTGGAGACCGCCGGTTGGGCGGTGAACGTCAAACGTGTCGAGCGGATCTGGCGGCGGGAGGGACTGAAGGTGCCGGCCAAGCAACCGAAGAAGGGCCGCTTATGGCTGAACGATGGATCCTGCGTTCGGCTGCGACCGGAGTATCCCAACCATGTCTGGTCCTACGACTTTGTTGAGGATCGCACGCATAATGGCCGGAAGTTCCGCATGTTGAACGTGATCGACGAGTTCACCCGGGAATGCATCGCGATCCGCATCGACCGCAAGCTCAAGTCCACCGATGTCATCGACGTGCTGTCCGATCTCTTCATCCTGCGCGGCGTGCCCGGGCATGTTCGTTCGGACAACGGCCCCGAGTTCGTCGCTAGGGCGGTGCGGGAGTGGATCGCGGCGGTCGGCGCGAAAACGGCGTTCATCGAGCCTGGCAGTCCTTGGGAGAACGGCTATTGCGAGAGCTTCAACTCCAAGCTTCGCGACGAGCTTCTGAACGGCGAGCTGTTCTACAGCCTCGCCGAGGCTCGGATCGTCATCGAGGGCTGGCGTCAGCACTACAATACCCAGCGCCCGCACTCCTCGCTCGGCTACAAGCCGCCAGCACCGGTCGCTGTGGTCTGGCCGGCTGCGCAAACCCAACCCGCTTCGCCGGCCATCTCAACCGTGGCCGCCAAGCCCACCATGCACTAGATTAGAACCGGGCCACCTAACGGGGGCAGGCCAGAAGGTCTCCCGGCCCCGCGCCCGGCAGAGCCGCACATGGTCCTTCACCACCGTGTAGCCGCCGGCAAAGCCGTGCTCGTCACGAAGGCGCTCGAAGATCCGCTTCGCCGTATGACGCTGCCTCACCGGTGACGTCCGATCCGCCTCCAGGATCGCATCGATCACCGGCAGAAGCGGACCCAGCTTCGGCTTCTCGACCGGCCTCGTGCGCGTGTAGCCCGGAGGGATCGAGAACCGGCACATCTTGGCGATCGTCTCGCGGCTCAGTCCGAACACGCGAGCCGCTTCCCGTCGGCTCTGCTTCTGGTTGAAAACGAAATCGCGAACCGCCGCGTAGACCTCCACAGCGAACATCCTCGCCGACCCCAAAGGGGCCAGCCTATCCAGTGGCCGACTTTTACGCCGCCCGCGCCGGCACAAACGCAGGCGCTCCACTGGATGGTTTTCTCACCGCCGTGCAC
>JAEYYV010000157.1 GCA_023428295.1 Pseudomonadota bacterium | reverse complement strand
GATGCGAGGTGGGTTTTGCCGTCGGGCCGGAAGCTGCGCGCGTCCCCTCGCGCGAGCGTGACGTTCGCGCGTCGCGCGTTCATCGCGAGCACCGCATCGACATTCGCGCGCGCGGCCGCGAGCGCGTCGTCATCCACGTCGCTGCCGATGACGGTCCCCGCGCCCCGAAGGATCGCTTCGGCGAGCTCGAGGCCCGATCCGCAGAACGGATCCCACACGCGATCGCCCGCGCCGATCTTCGCGAGCCACACGACCGCCGCCGCCACGCTCGGGTGCGATGCCGCCGGCACCTCGGCCACGCGATACGCGAAGCGCGGATCCTCGGCTCGTCGAGGATCCAGCTCGAGCGTTCCTTCCTCGTCGTCCACGCGAACGTCCCATGTCGTCTGCGTGGGATCGTTGATCAACATCGGCGCCTGGCGCGTGACCTCCTTCGCGACGTTCCATACGACCGCGCGCTGGTGTCCTCGCGCGAGCGACAAGCGCCACCGAATCGGGCCGCGCGTCCACGCGGTCACGAGGCCGCGTATGCGTTCGGACACGACGGCCCGCACGATCGCCTCGGTGACCTTCGCGCGATCACCGCTGCTCTGGCGCAACGACGCGTCCTCGATGCGAATCGCGGCGCTCGCCCAAAGCCGCGACGCGAACAGCGTGTGCCACGGTCCCGTCAGCGGCACGTCGACCGCGTCGTCGCGAACTGCCTTGCCCTCGAGCCCCGCGGCCCGCGCCTCCGCGATGAGCAGCTCCGCGAGGGCAGGGCGGCATCCGAGCCGCACGACGAGCGGATGCGGCGGCACCTTGTCGACGAGGATCGTGCTGTCCTCGCCGCGCTTGTCTTCTCGATCGGCGACCAGCAACGCACGATCGCGCCGCCGGGCGAGCTCCTTGTCGCTCGCCGCGTCTAGCGATTCGAGTCGCTCGCGTACGCCCGCGCCGCCTATCTTACCGAGCGCTTCCGCCAGCGCACGGCGCTCGTCGGGGGGCACGTCGAGCGCGTCCCACCGCGCGATCAGCGCGCGTCGAATGTCGTCGTCTGGCTCGCTCGCGCTGTCGCTACGGCCCTCGCCCTCGGCCGCGCGGCTGGCGCGGGTCGCGCCGAGCTTGCCGAGCGCGACGATCGCCGCGCGTCGAACGCGCACTCGCGAATCGCCGAGCCTCGCGACGAGCTCGGCGCGCGCTGCGCGATCATCCGCACGCGCCATCAGGCCGAGCACGCTCACCAGCCTGGCGGCGCCACCGTCGTCGATCGCCGGGAGCGCGCCTCGTGGCTCTCCACGTCCGATGCCGTCGATCACGGCCGTACGTGCTGCCTCGCCGAGCTTGGCCACTGCGGGTGACGCGCGAACGGCCGCCTGCTCGTCCGTGGCGATCAGCTCGACGAGCGCGCCGATGTCCCGTTGCCCGGGGGTGAAGCTCGGCTGGCGCAGGGCCGCGCGCAGATCGAAGTCTTTGTCGCGCGCCATCGAGGGCCCAGCGTAGCGCTGGGCGCCCACGATCTCGCGATGTTGGGTGCACGAAAAAACCGCGCAACCGCGGAGAGGGTCGGCGGACAGGGGCGCGTCATGAAGGCAACCAGCTCTCTCCTCGCGTCTCTCTGTGCCCTCGCCGCGTGCGGCAACATCGTCGAGCTCGCGGACCCCGCCACCGGCGACCTCGACGACAACGGAATCGATAGCGTCGATGGCATCGACCGCAGCATCGGCGACGGCAGCGGCGGCTCGAACATGCCGCCCCGGCCGCCCGAGCTCCCGTTCCTGACCGAGGCGCCGCGCGCGGCGACGTCGGCCAGCTCGCTGTTCTCGGTGTCGTTCGCGAACGCCGAGATCCGCAATGTCATCGGCGAGACGTCGGCCGACGCGCGCTACGACATCCTCGAGCAGCGCATCATCACCACGACCGACGAGCCGATCAGCGTCACGATCAGCATCGCGGCGCCGACCGGCGTGTACTCGCGCACCATCGCCACGGACACCGTCAAGAACTCGCCGAACGTCGTCGGCCCGACCGTGCTCTGCGCCGACGCGCTGTACGACTACGCGCTGCCGGAGTGCAACACGGCGGCGCCCGCGAAGAGCGCATCGCCCACGAGCGGAGCGATCTCGAAGGCGCGATGGAAGCTGGCCCTCGTGAACGAAGCGACGAACAGCAAGGTCGGAAGCTGCGTCGCGAACGGACCGTTCTCGATCACGTGTGCGCTACCAGGAGCGGCGGGCGTCGCGTACCGAGTGTCGCTGTCAGCGGACGGCTTCTCGGAGCTGTGGAACGGCGCCGCGGGTGTCAGCGAGCTCGTGCTCGAGGGGAAGCGGTTCACGGGTGTGCTCGGTGCCCTCGAGTTCCAGTGCGACCCGTCGCTGTACGAGATCGAGGGCTCGCGCGTGTATTGCTACGGACACTGGGTCTACAACCGCTTCACCGCGATCGACGCGGCGTCGCTGTCGTTCGAGCCGATGAGCGTCACGATCTCGGCGGCGGGCGCGACGAAGGAGTTCGCGACGCCTGCGCTAACGTGGGACCCGGGCAATGACGACTTGCCGGGCGCGACGTACTAACTGTCGTCGGGGCATTGTCCCGCGGAGCTAACGCCGGTTCTTCTTGCGCGCGGCCTTCTCGGCCTTGCGCTTGTCGCGTGACTTCTGCTTGTCGGAAGCGCGCACCGCACCGACGACGCCCTTGCTTCCCGGGGGCGTGTAGCCCTTCGGCAAGCCCGGCACGTTTCCGACGGGAACGCCCGGCATCGCCGGCATGTTGGGCATGCCGCCCGGCAGCGCACCCGCGAGGTCGCCACCACCGGCGGCCATCAGCGCGTTGATGTCCATGTTCGCCAGCTTCTTCATCTGGCTGAACTGCTTGAAGCCCGGAATCTTGCCCATGAGGCCGGTGGACGCGCCGAGCTGCACCATCATCTGGCGCATCTGCGCGAACTTCTGCAGCAGCTCTTTGACCTCGGTCTCCGAGCGGCCCGAGCCCTTGGACACGCGCTTCACGCGCCCCGGATCGAAGTCCGCGCGGCGGCGCTTCGCGTTGCGGCCCGACGTGGACATGAACTCTTCCCACGTCGTCGCCACGAACACCTGCGGGTTCAGGCGCTCCTCTTTGGTCATCGAGGAGATCATCGCTTCGATCTTGATGAGCTCGCGATCGTCGAGGTTCACGCCCTCGGGCATGCCGCCGCTGAAGAACGGCAGCTTCTCGAACAGGTCCTTGAGCGAGCCCATCTTCTGGATGAGCCGGATCTGCTCGAGGAAGTCCTGCATGTCGAACTTGCCTTTGAGCATGCGGAGGGCGTCTTCCTCCGCTTTCTCGGCATCGACGACCTGCTCGAAGTCTTTGACGAGGCCGACGATGTCGCCCATTCCAAGAATGCGCGAGGCGAGGCCTTCAGGACGGAACTCCTCGAGCTTGTCGAGCTGCTCGCCCATGCCGAGGAACTTGATCGGCTTGCCCGTGATCTCTTTGACCGAGAGGGCGGCGCCACCGCGGGCGTCACCGTCGAGCTTGGTCATGATCACGCCGTCGATATCGAGGCGCTGGTTGAACGTGTCGGCGACGTTCACCGCGTCCTGACCGGTCATCGCGTCGAGGACGAGGAAGATGTTGGCCGGCTTGACCGCCTTGTTGATGTCCTCGAGCTCCTGCATCAGGGGCTCGTCGATCGCGAGGCGACCCGCGGTGTCGAAGATGACGACGTCGCAGCCTTCGGTGGCCGCGCGCGAGTAGCCCTCTTTGCAGATCGTGACCGGGTCTTTGCCTTCCATCGACCACACGGGCATCGACAGCTGGCGACCGAGCGTCTTCAGCTGCTCGACGGCGGCGGGACGATAGATGTCCGCGGCGACGAGCATCGGCTTCTTGTTGTGCGTCTTCTCGAGCCAACGAGCGAGCTTGCCGACCGACGTGGTCTTGCCCGAGCCCTGCAGGCCCACGAACATGATGCCCGTCGGTCCGCTCTTGGCGAAGTTGAGCTCGGTGTTGACCGGGCCCATCATCTTCGTCAGCTCGTCTTGGCAGATCGCGATGAACGCCTGCTCGGGGGTGATGGTCTTCGTGCCGTACTCTTTGCTCTTCGCACGAAGCTCGACTTGCTTGCCGCGCGCTGCCTCGCGCACGCGATCGAGGAACCGCTTGACGACTTTGAACTCGACGTCGCCTTCGAGCAGCGACAGGCGAACGTCGCGCAACGCGTCTTCGATGAGGTCGTCCGAGAGCTCTGCGACTCCCGTCAGGCGTTGACGAGCAGCCTTGAATCCCTTGCCAAGAATCTCCAGCACGTCCCGGCGTATAGCATAGTTACGCAGGAATCGAGTCCGTTCGAGCCTGCCTCAGCAAGCGCTCGACGCTTACCGATGATGCCCAGCCCGCCGACCAGGTGGTAGTAGAGCAAGTTGCGATCTTTGCTGGACAGCTCGGCTTGCGCGTCGGCGAACGCCTGCTCGAACGCCGGCCGGTACTCGCGCCGCAAGACGTGCAGTCGCCCTCGCGATCGAGGCTCCGCCATCGCGAGCTGCGCGGTCACCGCGCGCATGCGCCCGAGCTCGTCGGACAAGCAGGCCATGCGCCGATCGAGCAGGTCGGCCGCCGGTGGTTGCACGCCGCTCGCACGCTTCTTCCCGCCGCGGGCGTCGAGGATCGAGTAGCTTCGAACGCGATGCGGGTCGTCGCGATCGCACTTGTCGTTCTCGGTCTCCATGCACACGCGCACGCGGAGCGCACTGCGATCCGTTGCGACAACCAATCCACCGCGGACCTCTCTGTCGACGGCATGCTCGACGATTGGGGCAAAGAGGTCGTCGCGCGCATCGGCGTGGCGAGCGATGGCCAGTTCTCGCTGCGCTGCTCGTGGGACGGCAAGGCGTTCGCGATGTCGCTCGATATCCTCGACGATCGCGTCGTGCGTTTCGGCAGCGGTCGCGGCGAGCAGGATCACGTGAAGGTCTCGATCGCCGCGGGCGGCCGACCGGTCGTCATCGACGTCTATCCCGGCAACGCGGTCGCGAAGGAGAAGATCAGCAAGCCAGCGAAGGTCTCCGTGGGGCAATCGCTCCAGCCCAAGGGGTTCTCCATCGAGCTCGTGGTCCCCGCGTCCGTGATCCCCGGCATGAGCGGCAGCACGCCGTCGCTCGCGCTCGACATCGCGTTCGTCGATGCAGACAAGGCCGCGGGCGGTGATACGTTCGTCCTCGAGCTCGCAGCCAGCGTCGAGCTCGGCGATCGCAAGGATCTTCTCGACGAGTTCCTGCGCACCGTTCGCCTGCGACGTAGCGACGTGAAGCTCGACAAGCTCGACGATCTGGATCCCGATCGTCGCGGCAACGAGCGCATCGTCGCGGGCGGTACCGTCATCGGCGTGCTGACCGATCAGTTCGCGTACGTGTCGTTGCCCGTCGCCAGAGCCGCGGACGTGAAGAAGGTGGAGCTCTTGCCGCTCGGTGCACGCACGCGCGTCGTCGCAGCCACGGTGCGTCAGAGCGGCAACGGCGGCAGTCGCGATCTCCTGATGCTGTGGACGGTGTGGACGGGCCAGCTACAGCCGCTCGGTCAGATCGAGATCCGCAAGGAGCAGGGGCCCAACGTCCTCGAAGCGCGATGGAAGCTCGCGAAGGGCAAGAAGGGCCCCGAGCTGTGGGTCGAGCCCAAGAGCGCCATCGGCTGGACCGCGGAGTCGTGGAACGAGATGCCCGCCGACGACGCCGATCCGATCCTCCTGCCGTGGGACACGCAGAAGAGCGGCATCGTCTACACGCTGACCGGCGCGGAGCTCGCGCGTCGCGAGCTGCCAGCGAAGAAGAAGCGCTGATCGGAAGTGACCGTACAAGTTCTATGTGATCGGGTAGCCTCACCTCGTGCGGCTCGCGATCGCTCTCGGTGTCGGTATCGGTGTCGGTGCGTGCGGTGACAACCTCGAGCCCGTCGAGCGTTGCGGCACCGGCGCGGTTCGCGCCTGCGGTGCTCACATTCGCGACGAAGACGGCCGCGCGATGATCCTCCGCGGCGTGAACCTCGCAGGCGCGCACAAGATGTCGCCGTACACCGATGTCTTCACGCCCGACGATTACGCGCGTCTCCACGACTGGGGCTTTCGCACGTTGCGCTTCCTCGTGATGTGGGAGGCGATCGAGCCGGAGCAGGGCGTCTACAACGACGCGTACATCGACTGGATCCGCGAGCGCATGCAGTGGGCGCACGCGGCCGGGCTCACCGTCGTACTCGACATGCACCAAGACGTGTACGGCGGTGGTTTCGGCTTCGGCGGCGCGCCGCTGTGGACCTGCGATGCCGCGCACTACGAGGCCTTCGTCCCCAGCTCGAACTGGATCCTCAACTACAACGATCCCAACGTCCTCGCCTGCTACGACCATCTCTACACCACGCCCGCGCTCGTCGACGCGTTCGCCTCGATGTGGGGCCACGTCGCGATGCGCCTCGCCAACGAGCCGGCGATCATCGGCTTCGATCCCATGAACGAGCCGCACTGGGGCACCTATCCCGTGCCGATGTTCGAGGTCGATCGCCTGCAGCCGTTCTACGCGACGGCCATCGCACAGGTTCGCGCGCACGCGCCGAGCTGGATCGCGTTCGCGGAGCCCGCCGCGTCGCGCAACCTCGGCTTTGCCTCCAAGCTCGCATCGTTCGACACGCTCGGCATCGACAACGTCGTGTACGCGCCGCACATGTACGATCCGAACGCGGAGCTAAACGGCGGCTTCTCGACGACGAACCGCACCACGCTCCTCGCTACCGCCACCGATCTTCGCGCCGACGCCGATCGCCTGGGCATCCCGCTGTGGATCGGCGAGTACGGCGGCCGCGCCGAGAGCGAGACGATCGGGGCATACATGGATGCCGCGTACGACGGCGCCGCGGAGCAATTCGCGGGCACGATGTACTGGGCCTACGATCGCTCCGATGGCGGCTACGGCATGCTCGACCCCGACGGCAACGAGCAGACCGCGCTGGTCGACGCGATCGTGCGGCCGTATCCATCGCGCATCGCGGGCGCGCCCACGGGCTGGAGCTACGACGACGCGACGCGATCGCTCGAGGTCACGTGGACGCGCGACGAGAGCATCACGGCACCGACGATGATCGTCGTGCCTGCGCGCGTGTATCCGAGTGGCGTGAGCGTCGAGACGGACGGTGAGAGCTCGCTGATCGAAGGCGATGTGGCCATCACTGGCGGCACGCGCGCGACGATCACACCGCGCTAAGTGCCCGTGCCCGAGATCGGGACGGTGATCATGTTCGTCGCATCGAGGCTGATCGCGAGCGAGCCCGTGAACGGGCCGTCGGTGTCCACGCCGAGGATGATGCTGCACGACGACGCGGGCGCGATCGGAAGCACGCAGTCGCCCGAGACAGCGAACGGTCCGTTCGCGTTGATCGCGCCGTTGAACGCGACGGTGTCGTTGTTGCGCAGCGTGAACGTGTGCGTCGTTCCCACCGGCACCGTGCCGAAGTTGTACGTCGTCGGCGTGACGCTCACGTCGGGCAGCGTGACCTCGCCGGCGAGCGGAACGACGAGGTTGCCAGCGGCCTCGGTCTGGATCGAGAGCTCCGTCGCGTAGGACGTGGCGACCATTCCATCGAGCTTGAGGGCGATGTCACACGTCGATGCGGTGATCTCGGCATCGATGCAGGTCGTGCCGGTGTCCAGCGTGATCGCGGGCTCGGCGCCGAGCGTGAGCGTGATGATGCCGGTCGAGGCAGTGGTCGTGTTCTCGAGCGTCAGCGTGAGCTTGCTCGGCACGCTGGGCCGCGTGGTGGTGAAGACGGGCGCCGCGGCTGGGCTGCCGTTGGAGGTGGAGAGCGACAGGTTCGGATTGGTCGAGGAGCCGCCGCCGTCGCCGCCCGGTCCGTCGTCACCACACGCGGCGAGGGTTGTCGCGAGAGCTGCTGCGAGGATCGTCGAG
Source organism: Pseudomonadota bacterium (assembly GCA_023428295.1). GTDB lineage: Bacteria > Myxococcota_A > Polyangia > Haliangiales > Haliangiaceae > JABFXX01. The sequence continues at coordinate 13,666 of JAEYYV010000157.1, read as the reverse complement.
CGTGTCACTACGTGGACGATACCGCGTGTCCGTCGTCGTAGGCCAGATCGTCGTACTCGGAGCGATAGAGCGTGCCGAGGTGCTTGCTGACGAACACCTCGATGAGATCGGGGTCGTACATCTTGCCCGCGGTCTTGCGCAGGATGGCCTCGCACTCCTCGATCGCGAGCGCTTTCTTGTACGGACGATCGGTGGCCATCGCGTCGTACGCGTCGGCGATCGCGACGATGCGCGCGGAGAGCGGGATGTCTTCGGCGACCATCTTGTCCGGATAGCCGGAGCCATCCCAGCGCTCGTGATGGTTGCGCACGGCGGGCATGATCGGATGGAGCATCTCGATCTTCGACGCGATGTCGTAGCCCTTCACCGGATGCTCGCGCATGTGCTGCCACTCGGCCTCGTCCAGGGGGCCGGGCTTGAGGAGCACCGCGTCCTTGATGCCGATCTTACCGATGTCGTGCAGGAACGCGCCGAACTCGAGCGTCTCGAGGCCATCGACGGGATAGCCCGCTTCTTTGGCGAGCACGAGCGAGTACGCGGCGACGCGGCCGCAGTGGCCTTTGGTGTACGGGTCCTTGGCTTCGATGGCTTCGGCGAGGCCGAACAGCGCTTGCCGGTTCGCGATCTTGAGCTTCTCGTAGCTCTCGACGAGCTCTTTGGTGCGCTCCTTGACGACCGTGTCGAGCAGCGTCTCGCGGCGCTGGAGCTTGCCTTGGTCGACGGAGAGCTTGCGCACGAGCTCGCGCTGCTCCTCGACGAGGTTCAGCATTTTCACGCCCTCGCCGACGAGGCCGACGAGGCGGCTGCGTTCGGACGCCTTCGCGACGAGCCGGATGATGATGCCCGCGTGCGGTGGGCGATAGTCGAGCTCGACCGCTTGATCGGGCGCGTTCACGAGCGCGATGCGCAGCGCTTCGGGCGCGGAGAGGATCGAGCTCTCGAGGAGGCCGACGCCGTCGAAGCTACCCGAGAGGTGATACGCGACCACGACGTGCGCGGGCTTGTCGCGCAGCTTGTTGAGCGCTTCCACCGTCGAGCGAGCGGTGTCGACCGTCAGGTTCAAACCACCGAGCAGCTCGGCAATTTCCCCTAGCGCCTCCACCTGCGGATGCGCCACCAACGCACGGAAACGCCGGGTCACGAGGGAACTATAACTGTCGCCCGAATGCGTTCAATGGCTCGTTCGACGGTTGGTCAGCCAACAAAGGTCCGGGTGTGCAAAGCCCGCATGCTCGGGTAGAGTGCGCAGCCTTCGTCGGGAAACCCGAGGGCAACACGAGGACATCGAGGGACATTGCAACAAGAAGTGACGGGAAACCTCGCGGGTCTGGGCGCTAGCGAGCTGAGAGCCCTGGAGCGCCTGTACCGCCGCCGCGTTGCACCGAGCGAGATCGTGTCGGTCGAGCTCGCCACCCAGCTGGCGACGCAGTCCGCCGAGCTCCATCGCCAGGTCGGCGTCCTCATCGATCGGCGAGGTGCCGTCGAGCACGTGTTCGTCGGAGACGCGTCGAAGATCATGCTGCCCGACGTCGGCCGTATGCGCGGTGGCAAGGGGCGCTTTCGCGGTCTGCGCCTGGTGCACACGCACCTGCGCGGCGAGTCGCTCACGCGTGATGACCTGACGGACCTCGCGCTGCTGCGCCTCGATGCGGTCGCGGCGATCACCACGGACGCCTCGGGGCGCGTGGGCCAGATGCACGTCGGCCACCTCGTCGCGGACGGTCCGCCCGACCGGCCGTGGGTGGAGCTTCCCGGCGAGAACGTTCACGCGCAGACGATCGACTTCGCGGCGCTGATCGCGCAACTCGAGCAGGACTTCGGCCGCGCGCATCGTGTCGTCGAGACCGATCGCGGCAAGGATCGCGCGCTGCTCGTGCACGTGCAGATCGGTCGCGCGCGTGATGCAGAGGCGCGTGTCGCCGAGCTTCGCGAGCTGTGCCGCACCGCGGGCGTGAAGGTGCTCGACGTGCTGGTGCAGCGCCGCCCCGAGATGGATCCGCGCTACCTCGTGGGTCGCGGCAAGCTCGACGAGATCCTGTTGCGCGCGATGCAGCTCGGCGCCGAGTGCGTGATCTTCGATCCGGATCTCACGCCGGGCCAAGCGCGCGCGATCAGCGACGCGACGGAGCTCAAGGTGCTCGATCGCACGATGCTGATCCTCGACATCTTCGCGCAGCACGCGACGAGCCGAGACGGCAAGCTGCAGGTCGAGCTCGCGCAGCTTCGCTACGCGCTGCCGCGGCTCGTCGAGAAGAACACGATGATGTCGCGTCTGACCGCGGGTGTCGGCGGTAAGGCGGGCCTCGGTGGTCGCGGCCCGGGCGAGACCAAGCTCGAGATCAATCGCCGTCGCGCGCGCGAGCGCATTCACCTCCTCGAGAAGAAGCTCGAGGATCTCGCGGGCGATCGCCGGCTGCGCCGCCAGCGCCGCACGCATCGCGACGTGCCGATCATCGCGATCTGCGGCTACACCAACGCCGGCAAGTCGACGATGCTGAACGCGCTCACGGAGGGCAACGCGCGCGCGGAGAACAAGCTGTTCGCGACGCTCGATCCGATCAGCCGCCGCCTGCGGTTTCCGCAAGAGCGCGAAGTGGTCATCACGGACACCGTGGGCTTCATTCGCGATCTGCCGAAGGAGCTCGTGCGTGCGTTCTCGGCGACGCTCGAGGAGATGGACGACGCGGACCTGTTGATCCACGTCGTCGACGCGAGCGATCCGGATCGCGAGCAGCACGTGCGCACCGTCGAGGGTGTGCTCGCAGACCTAGGCCTCTCGGAGAAGCCGCGCATCCTCGTGTGGAACAAGGCGGACCGCCTCGAGCCGACCGACGCGGAGCACCTCGCGCGTCACGGCGGCGGCTTCGTCGTGTCGTCGTACGATCGCTCCACGTTCGGGCCGCTGCTCCTCGCGATCGAGCGCGCGCTGTGGTCGCAAGGTCACGAGACCAGCGTCGCGCGACCCGCTCACGCGTAGTGGTTATCGCCGGCGCACGGTGACGAAGCCGATCGCGATCCCCGCGAGCACGATCGCGCCACCGATCGCCGCGTGAACCGGTGGCTGCTCGCCAAACGCGGCCCACGTGATGAGCGAGCTGCCGATCGGCTCGCCGAGGATCGCGAGCGCCACGAGGTGCGTCGGCGTCACGCGCACCGCCGCGTTGAGCAGGCTGTGTCCGAGGACGCTCGCCACGATCGCCGCACACGCGCACGCCACGTAGGCGCCCGGCTCGAGCGCCGCGATGTTCACGCCCATCGCCATCGTCGCGCCGACGAGACCGACCGCCGCGATGGCGTTCACGCTGCCCAGGTACGGCAAGAGCGGCATCGCGTGACGGAGCCTTCGCCCGACGACCAAGTAGCCCGCCGCGCTCGCTGCACCGACGAGCGCGAGACCATCGCCGATCAGCGCATCACCGCCCGCGCTCCAATCGCCGCCCGCCAGCACGGCGCAGCCACCGGCCGCCACGACGATGCCCGCGATCTCGCGTGACTTGACGCGATCACCGAGCAGCGTGCCGAACAGCGCTGCGAAGATCGGATTGGTGCATACGAGCGCCACACTCGCCGCGGTGCTCGTGAACGACAGGCTCGCGATCCAGCTGCCGAAGTGCAGGCCGAGCAACGCGCCCGCGAGGAGCACGTACGGCGCGTCGGTGCGCTTCACGCGGCGTAGCGCGCCGAGGTCTCGCCAGCCGAGCGCGAACAGCAGCACGGACGCAAACCCGACGCGCAGCGCCGCGATCGCGATCGGATCCGCGGGCGCCGCCCATCGTGCGAACGGCGCACCCGTCGAGATCGCGAGGATCGCGACCACGAGCAGAACGCGTCCGCGCACGCGAGCGACCTCAGTCGCGGTCGGACGGCGTCGACCCATCCGACGGATCGAGCACGGTGAGCGCGATCGCCATCGCCTTCTTGGCGCGGGTGACCATCGCTTCGTCGGCCTTGATCTTCTGATACGCGCGGAGCACCTGCTCCTGGTAGCTCGTGTTCTCCGTCTCGAGCCCGGCGATCTCCTTGCGTAGCTCCTCGATGCGCTCGTCGCGCTCGGCGATCGCTTGCGCGTGCGCGCGCAGCTCCGCGTTGCGATCGGCGATCGTCTGTACTGCGGTCGCCAGCTCGCCCTCGGTGCGCTTGTGCGCGTCGCGCGAGGAGGACAGGCCGCGGCGAAGCTCGTCGCGCTCGGTGGTCAGCTCGCCGATCGCGCGCGCGAAGTCGGCCTCCTTCTGCTGGAGGAGCTTCGCGTGCTCGGCATCCTTGGCCGCCATCGCGCGGCCGTGCTCTGCATCGGCGACGGCCTTGACCTTCACGATCTCGCCGTTGGCGACCGCGAGAGCGCGCTCGAAGTGGGCGGTCTTCTCGGCGAGCGCCGCTGCGTGCGCTTCCTCGAGCGCCGTGCGATCGGCCGCGTGGCGCGCTGTCTCCTCGTCGAGGTGCTTCTTCGCGGCTGCGATCGCGCCGTGCAGCTCGGCGAGCTCGCGGTCGGCGGCGTCCTTCTGCGCGGCGAGCTCGGCTTGGTGAGCCGCGGCCGCGCGCTCGATCGCAGCGCGATGATCCGCGGCTGCCTTCTGGATGTCGTCGAGGGCGCGCTGCTTGTCGTCGGCGACCTTCGCGAGCTCCTCGGCGTGCTGCTTCGCGAGCTCCTCGGTGGCGCGCTCGTGCGCAGCCACGAGGTCTGCGCGCTGGACTTGCTCGCGCGCGAGCATCTCGTCGAGCTCCTTCTTGGCCGTGTCGAGCTTGATGCCGTGCTGGACGGCTTGGCGCTCGATCTCGGCGCGGAGGTTCGCGAGGTCCTGCTGGTGCGCGTCCGCATCGGCTTGCCGCGCGGCGGTGTGCTCGGCATCGCGCTGGGCGAGGGCGGCCGCGTGCGCGTTGGCCTGCTCGGTGAGAGCCGCGGCCTTGTCGGCAGCGGCGCGCGCGAGCTCTTGCTCGGCCTCGCTCGCGGTGCGCGCGATCTGGCCTTCGAGCCGCTCCTTCTCGCCGCGCAGCGCAGCGAGCTCCTTGTCGTGGCTACCTTGCAGGGCTCCGAGCGCGCTCTCGTGCGCGGCGGTCGCGGCGGCGATGGCACCACCCGCGTCGCTCTCGCGCCGTGCGAGCTCGGCCGCGTGATGTGCCTCGAGGTTCGCGAGCGCTTCTTCGTGCGCACGCTGCGCGTTGGCCGCTTCGGCCCGCGCGTGTGCCTGCGCGGCCTCGAGCTCCCGACGAAGCTCGGCGAGCGCGGCCTCGTGCGCCTGTGCTTGCTCGTCTGCGTGCGCGCGCGCGGAGCGCAGCGCGGCATCGTGCTCGGCACGAAGCTGGGCGATCGCGGCTTCGTGCGTCGTGGCCTGCTCGTCGGACGCGGCGTGCACCTTGGCGAGCGCTGCCTCGTGCTCGGCGCGAAGCTGCGCGATCGCGGCCTCGTGCGCTTTGGCCTGATCCGCGGCGGCCACCTTGGCGCGCGCTTGATCGAGCGACCGCTCCTCTTGCCACTTCGCGGCGGCGGCAGCGGTCAGCTCCGCTTGCTTCGCGAGATCCGCGCGGAGGCGCGCGAGCTCGGCCTGGTGATCGTCGACGATCTTCTCGACCGCAGCCGCGTGCTCCGCCTGGATCGAGTCGGTCGCGGACGCGAGCTCGTCCTGCAGGCGCTGGATCTGTCCATCCTTGTCGCTCGCGAGGCGAGCCATCGCCGCCGCGTGCTCGTCGTGGATCCGCTTGAGGTCGGCGGCCTGCCGCGCTTCGAGTTGCTGGACCGCTTGGTCTGCCTCCGCGGCGACGGCGCCGCGCGCGATGTCCACGGCCGACGCGACCGCCGCCGCGTGTTGCGCCTCGAGCTCTTGCCGCAGCGCCTCGAGCGCCGCTTCTTGCGCGCCCGCTTGCTCGGCGCGAATCGCCGCGAGCTCGCCTTGGTGGCGCGCGATCATCTGCTCGCGCTCGACGCGCAGCGCACGCTCTGCCTCCGACGCGCTCGATGCACGCAGCGCCTTCTCGTTGGCCACGTCGCGCTCGAGCTGGGCGCGCGCCGACTCCGCGGCGTCGAGCGCCTGCGACTTCGCGGACAGCTCTTGCTGCGTCGTGGTCAGCTGCACCGACAGCGTCTTCTCGCGAAGCTCGAGCTGCTGCGCGCGATGACTCTCGGCGGTCGCGCGTTGCTCGAGCTCGCTCTGCTTGGCGTCGAGCGCGGCCTTTGCTTGCGTCGCCTTGACGAGCTTGTCCTGTGCTTCCGAGAGATCGCGCTGCGCTTTCGCGAGCTCGTCCTTGGCGCGCGCGAGGTCCTTGCCCTGATTGAGCAGGTTCTCGCGGAGCTTCAGGAACTCGCCCTGCCGGCTCTCGGTTGGCTTCTGTGCGCTCTCGGCGCGCGCACGCTCGACCTCGGCCTTGAGCTGCTGCACTTGGCGCTCGAGCTCGCCGATCTTGCGGATCGATCGCCGATCGTAGACACCGCTCTGCTCGCGGTCCGCGTCCTCGGCGAGCGCGTCGAGGCCGAGGTCTGCGACGTTGACCGAGCCGGTCGGGCGCCTCTCGCGCATCGGCGCTTCACTCGGCGCCTTGGTGCGCGCGGGAGGGGTGGCCGGAAGAACGGGCGGGGCAGGGACGATCGGCGGCGGCTCGACAGCGGGCGCCGGATCCGGGGGCTCGACTTCGATCGGCGGGCCGTCATCGACGAGCAGATCATCGGCGTCGAGGGTGATCGCGGGCTGCGACTCCAGGCGCTCGAGGCGCTCGGGGCGCTCGGGGCGCTCGGCGCGCTCGGGGCCCTCGGGGCCCTCGGTGGGCGACGCATCCACGATGATCGCCGGCGACGACTCGGGTGGCAGCGTGTTGATCTGCTGCATCGCTGGCTCGGCGGCGAGCACCGGCAGCTCGGTCGAGGCGAGGTTCATCGGTGCGTCGGTGCTCGTCGGAGCCGGCGCGCTCGTGCCCGCGTACTCGCGGCTGAACGACTCGAAGTCCTGCGGCGCGGACAGTCCGCCGTCGTCGATCAGCTCGGGCGCTGCCTCGTCGGCCACCTCCATGGGCGCCGGCTCGCTCGCGAGCGGAGGCGGAATCGAGTCGGCACCGCGACCCCCGACGAGCTCGGGGATCCCCGACACGATCGAGATCTCGTCGCGCTCTTCCGGAACGTCGTCGAGCGGCGGCTCGGCCGCTGCGATCGGCGTGATCGGCGCCGCTACGTCCGGAATCGCGTCGTCGCCGAGCAGCCCACCAAACGCGTCCTCGATGTCTGCATCGACGACCGAATCGATCCGCGCGTGCGGTGCAGCCGCGGGCTTGGAGTGCGTCGACTCGATCTCGCGCTGCGGCGCACCGAAATCGCCCGCGTCATCGCCGACCTCTTCCTCGAGCACCATGTCGCCGTCGGCGAGCGCGATCTCGTCGACCTCCACGGGGATGTCGAGATCGTCGTCGTTGTCGGCGACCGCGGGACCTACCGCCGGTCCGAGCGTCACGAGAGCGTCGATCTTCTTCAGCAGCTCGTCCGGATCGAGATCGCGCTTGTCGGCGTACGCGTCCGCGTGTCCCGACTTGAGCGACTGATGCTTCGCCCAGCTCGCCGGCGGAACGCTCGCCGTGACGAGCATGATCGGCACCTTGAACTGCTTCTTGCACTTCTGGAACACCTTGAAGCCGAGCTTCTCGGGCTCCTCGACACCGACGATGAAGAGCGCCGGTGCCTCGGCGTTCGCGAGCGCGAGCCCTTGCTCGGGGTCGGCTTCTACGACGACATCGAACGCGTACCTCGCGAGCTGGCGCGTGAGGGTCTGATGAAACCCAGGGTCGGCGTCGATCAACAGAATGCGTCGGTTCATGCCCCGACCGCATGATACCCGACCCGACGATTTCTCGCGCGGCGCGTGGGTTTATAGAAGCGCTTAGCGCTGCTGCTGCGCGCGGCTCAGAAGATCCGACGTGCCGACGAGCGAGAGGAGCTCGGAGAGGCTCATGCGCTCCGACGTGAACACGTAGCCGATGCGGTTCTCGTCGACATACGTCACCGCGGGGAGGCCATCCACGTCGTACACGTGCAGCTCGAGGCGTCCCATCTTCACGACCTCGCCACCTTGCAGCTCTTCGCCTTGCAGGTTCGCGATCAACATCGCGGTGAGCACCACGCGGTTCTCGCCGACGTTCACGAGGTAGCGCAGCTGCGCCGCGTCGTGTCCAGCGATCGCCGTCGCGCGTGCGCCGATGAGCTGGATGCCGTCTTGGAACCGCGGCGGCTCGACGGGGGCGAAGTTCGCACGGAGCCACGGCCCCGTGCTCGGCCCCTGCACCTCGTCGGGCAACCCGCGCGCCGATTGCCGCAACACCTCGGTCGCGACCGCCGGCTCGCTATTGCGCTTCTCGTTGCCGAGCACGCCCACCCCGACGAACAGCGCGAGCGCTGCCGCTGCCGCGACGAGCGCGGTGCCCGGCAGCAGATATCGCTGCCACTTCTTGCGGCCATCGCGTGCGATGACCTTGTCCTCGGCGTCGAGCGCGCGAGCGAGGCGCGCCTTCAGCATGTCCGGTGCGGGTGGCGCGACGAGCGCCTTGCGCACGAACGAGATCTCCGCGCGTTCACTGTCGAGATGCCCCTTGCAGCTCGTGCACTCGCCGAGATGCAACTCGAGCTCGCGCCGCTCTTCGCCGGCCAGCTCGTCGTCCAGGTACGCCATCGCAAGCGTATCGATGCTCTCGCACAGGCTCATCTAGAAACCCTCCCGCGCTTTCTTCTGCGCGCGGTACTTCTCGAGGTCGAGCGTTGTTTCAGGTTTGTCGTCGGTAGACACGGTCTCCTTCGCCGCAGGCTTGTCGCCTTCACGGACGTAACCGTGTTGTGCTGCAAACTCTCGCAAAGCAGTTGCGAGGAGCTTCCGGCCGCGGAACAGACGGCTCATCACCGTTCCGACAGGCGTCTCCATGATCTCGGCGATCTCTTTGTACGACAGACCTTGAACGTCGCACAGAACGACCGCCGTTCGGAAATCATCGGGCAGCGCTTCGAGCGCGCGCTGCACGTCATCGCTCACGCTGCGATCGAGCATCGCGCGCTCGGGCGATTGGCGATCCGACGCGTCCGCATGCACGAGCACACCGTCGGTCGTCTCTTGCTCCGCGCTCGCGGCATCGAGCACCTCGCGGCTGCGCTTCTTGCGCTGGTACTCGTTGATGAACGTGTTGGTCACGATGCGCAGGAGCCACGCCTTGCAGTTCGAGTCCTGCTCGAACGAATCCCAGAACCGGTACGCACGGAGAAGCGCGTCCTGTACGAGATCCTCGGCGTCGCGCGGGTTGCGCGTGAGCCGATAGGCCGCTCCATAGAGCGCGTCCGTGTGCACCATGGCCTGGCGCTCGAACTCGGCGCGTTTCTCTCGCGAAGCCAGCATTCGGGGGTGTTTACCTGTCCCCATGGCGGGATTGTTCCCGACGTTTCGCGATCTCCCAAGAGCCGACGGGGACGAGCGCAGCCATCGGCTAGGCTGCGGAAATCACTGAGCGCTAGGCGTGGTACGGGGTGAGGGGGACGTTGAGCGCCTCGGCCACCGCCGCGTGCGGAACGCCACCCTTGTAGGTGTTCAGGCCAGACTCGATGTGCGGGGTGTCCTTGATCGCCTTCTCGAGGCCCAGGTCGGCGAGCTTCACCACGTACTTGATCGTCGCGTTGGTGAGCGCGTAGGTCGACGTCCGGGGCACCGCACCCGGCATGTTCGCGACCATGTACGCCGTCACGCCGTGGAGGTCGTACGTCGGGTTGTCGTGGTACGTCGGGCGCGCGCCCTCGACGCAGCCGCCCTGATCGATCGACACGTCGACGATCACCGAGCCCGGCTCCATCTGCTTGATCATCGCTTCCGTCACGAGGCGCGGCGCACGCGCACCGGGCAGGAGCACCGCACCGACGACGAGGTCGCTCTCGAGGACGGCGCGCTCGATGCTGATCGGGTCCGAGTACTGCGTCGATACGCGACCTTGATAGAGATCGTCGAGGTACGCGAGCGTCTTCAGATTGACGTCGAGCACCGTGACGTTCGCGCCGAGGCCGACCGCCATCTTCACGGCGTTCGCACCGACGACTCCGCCGCCGATGACGGTCACGCGTCCACGCTTCACGCCCGGAACGCCACCGAGGAGAACGCCCTTACCACCGCGCTCGCGCTCGAGGTACGTCGCGCCGGCTTGCACGCTCATGCGTCCCGCGACGGCCGACATCGGCGTGAGCAGCGGGAGATCACCGGGCGTGGGCTCGATCGTCTCGTACGCGACGCCGTTCACACCGCGGTTCAAGAGCTCCTTGCCGAGCTCCTGCGCGGCCGCGAGGTGGAGATAGGTGAAGAGGAGGAGGTCCTTCCTCATCAGCGCGAACTCCGGCGCGATCGGCTCCTTGACCTTCACGACCATGTCCGCGCCCCACACCTCTTCGCGCGTCGGGACGATCGTCGCGCCCGCCTTCACGTACGCTTCGTCGGGGATCGACGAGCCGAGGCCCGCGCCCTGCTCGACGAGAACGGTGTGGCCGCGCGCGGCCAGAATCGCAACGCCCGACGGCGTCATGCCGACGCGGAACTCTTGAGTCTTGATCTCTTTCGGAACGCCAATACGCATGTGGATGCCGCGCAGTATCTGCCCCTCGCCATCCAAGATCCATCGCGCCTGTGAGGATCCATGCGCGTGACGCGTCGCGCTAGGAGACGACACGTTCGCCCGACGACGCGCGCCGATCGCCGGACCCGACGACGACCCGCAGGTAGCGCCGAACACCGGTGCTACGATCGCCGAGCATGACGATCGTGTTCGCGGTGCTGGTCGCGCTGTTCGGCGCGAAGCTCGCGTGGAACGTCAGCGTCCCGTTCTGGCTCCGTCCCGGGCGCGGCATCTCGCTGCACCTCCAGGTGGAGATCGTGCTGCTCCTCGCGATGATGTTCGTCGCAACGCGGCCGACGCTCGTCGCCGTCGTCGGTGTGCTCGCGATCGCGGCGTCGTATGGCGGCGCGTTTGTCGTCGGAATGCTGCTCGGCTGGCGCTACCGCTCGCCCGAGTAGCCGCGAGCAGCTACTCCTGCGCCGCGGCTTCTTCGTCCTTGCCGTGGCACTTCTTGTACTTCTTCCCCGAGCCGCACGGACACGGGTCGTTGCGGCCGACCTTGGGTCGCTCGCGACGCACGGTCTCGCCCTTCGCGTCCGCGCCGTCCTGTCCGGCGTTCGGACGTCCACCTCGTGCCTTGCGTTGACCGCCCTGAGCGGCGCGGTCCCCGGCCTCTTGCTCGAGGTTCTCCTCTTCGGACTTGTTGGCCACGCCACGCTCCTCCATCTCGCGCTCTTTCTCCGCAATAACGGGAACGGTCTCTTCCTCGCGCTGGATGTGCACGCGGAACAGCTTGGTGACCGTCGCGGCCGAGATGCGACCCATCATCTCCGCGAACATGTCGAAGCCGATGCGCTTGTACTCCTTCTTCGGATCCTTCTGGCCATAGCCCTGGAGGCCGATGCCCTCGCGAAGCGCGTCCATCGTCTTCAGGTGCTCGATCCACTGCTGATCGATCTCGTCGAGCCAGAAGGTGCGCTGGAAGTAGAGCAGCCACGCGCGGCCGAGCTCCTTCTCCCGCTCCTTCAGACGCTCTTCGATCGCCGGCCACACTTGCTGGCCGATCTCGTCGGGCGTGCCGGGCGTGATGTCGACCTCGATGTCGAACTGCGTCTGCAGCGCGTCCTCGAGCTCGTCCCAATCCCACTCGTCCTCGTTCTTCTCGGCCGAGAGGACGCTATCGATCACCGCGATCATGCGCGAGTCCGCGAGGTCGTAGAGACGCTCGCGCTGCTGGATCTGCGACGCGGCCACCTGCTTCACGCAGTACTCGAGCAGCTCCTCGCGCGGCTTGTCGAAGCGCTTCTCGAGATCGAGCAGCGAGCCGAACTGACGCCAGATCTCCGCGCGAAGGATGCGCCAGCCCGGACGCGTATCGCCGGGCGACTCGCCGCGCGCGACAGCTTCGTCGCGCTCCTTCACCTTGGTCTTGATGACGTCGATCATCTGACCGAGCTGCTTCTCGAGCTCGGGGCTCAGCGACTCGATCGTCCAATCGCCGCTCGACTCGACCGGCTCGGGAACGATGCCCTCCGCCGCCTCCTGCTCGGTCGGCTCGCGGTGATAGCGGCCGTCGAGGATCTGGCGGCGCAGCGCGTAGATCGTCTTGCGCTGCTGGTTCATGACGTCGTCGTACTCGAGGACGTTCTTGCGCTGATCGAAGTTGCGACCCTCGACCTTCTTCTGCGCGCCCTCGATGGAGCGCGTGACCATCGGCGACTCGATCGGCACGTCCTCCTCGAGGCCCAGGCGCTCCATGAGGCCGGTCATGCGATCGAGGCCGAAGATGCGGAGCAGATCGTCCTGCAGCGATAGATAGAAGCGCGACGAGCCCGGATCGCCTTGGCGACCCGCGCGACCGCGCAGCTGGTTGTCGATGCGGCGCGACTCGTGGCGCTCGGTGCCCACGATCTTGAGGCCGCCCGCTGCGAGCACCTTCTGGCGATCCTCTTCGCACTCCGCCTTGAACTTCTCGATCAGCTCGGCGAGGCGCTTCTGCTCGTCGAACTCGGGTGCCGACGAGCCGCGATACGGCTCGCTGCCGTCCGCGCCACCCTCGACCTGCTTCGCGTCGTCCACCGTGGCGAGCTTGGCCTTCTCTTCTTCCAGCGCGTCGCGCGCCATCGCCTCGGGGTTACCGCCGAGCAAGATGTCCGTACCGCGACCGGCCATGTTGGTGGCGATCGTGACGGCGCCGGTGCGGCCCGCCTGCGCGACGATGGAGGCTTCGCGTTGGTGCTGCTTCGCGTTCAGAACGTTGAACGGGATGCCCTTGGCCTTGAGCAGATTCGCGACGACCTCGGACTTCTCGACGGACACCGTACCGACGAGCACGGGCTGGCCGCGCTTGTAGCAATCCTCGATGTCCTGCACGACCGCGCGGAACTTGCCTGCCTCGTTCTTGTAGACGAGGTCCGGCTGATCCTTGCGAAGGATCGGCTTGTTCGTCGGGATGACGGTGACTTCGAGCTTGTAGATCTGGTGGAACTCCGCCGCCTCGGTGTCTGCCGTACCGGTCATGCCGGCCAGCTTCTTGTACATGCGGAAGTAGTTCTGGAACGTGACCGTGGCGAGCGTCTGGTTCTCTTCCTCGACGGTGACGCCTTCTTTGGCTTCGATCGCTTGGTGCAGACCGTCGGACCAGCGACGGCCCGGCATCTTGCGGCCGGTGTGCTCGTCGATGATGACGACCTTCTCTTCCTCGACGAGGTAGTTGACGTTGCGCTTGTACAGCGTGTGCGCCTTGAGCGCGTTGCCGACGTGGTGGACGAGGAGGATGTTGCTCGCGTCGTAGAGGTTCTCGACCTCGAGCAAGCGCTCCATCGTCTCGACGCCGTCGTCGGTGAGCATCGCCGAGTGCGCCTTCTCGTCGACGGTGTAATCGACGTCGCGCTTGAGGCGCGGGATCATGCGGTCGATCTTCACGAACAGATCACCGGACGCCTCCGCCGCGCCGATTATGATGAGCTGCGTGCTCGCTTCGTCGATGAGGAGCGAGTCGACCTCGTCCACGACCGCGTAGAACAGACCGCGCTGGACCATGCGATCCGGCGAGCTCTTCATGTTGTCGCGCAGGTAATCGAAGCCGAACTCGTTGTTCTGGCCGTACGTGATGTCGCAG
>JAEYYV010000041.1 GCA_023428295.1 Pseudomonadota bacterium | reverse complement strand
GCGCAACGGTCAACCGATGGCGTTGGTGCGCAACGCCCGGCCAAGGTGCCGCGAACCAAGCGCGCCGCTGCATCGGGCGAGCCGCGTCCCAAGCGCGCGTCCAAACGCAGCGCGACTGCGCTGCCGTCGCGCCCGATCGCATCCGCGCCGTCGCCGCGAAGTGCGATGCCGCCGGAACCCGCGCAGCGAAGCGACTCGCCTGCCATGCGCGCGGCGTCCTTGCCGGTGCCTTCGCGCGCGAGCACGCGGGCGGACCTGTCGGTCGAGTCCACCGCGTGGCTCGCGGAGCTCGTGCTCGCGATGGCTCCCGACAAGCAGAAGCCGTGAGTCGGAACCCGCAGACGCCGTGACCCCCGCGGGAGCCCAGTGAGCGACGGGGTAGCGGCGGCACCGATCCGCAACATGCGGCTTGTCGTGGATCGCCACGCACGCGTACCGTGGATCGATGCGTCTCGACCGTGGCGTTCCTGACCGTGCTCTGCACCACGCCGCACGCCTGTCGCGATCGGCCGCGCTCGCGGTCGCGCTCGTCACGGTCTCCGCGCAGCCTGCACGCGCCGACGAGCCGAGCTCGCCGTGGGAAGAGCTACCGAACATCCGCATGATGATCGGGCTCAACGCCGAGCGAGCCACGGCCACCTCGTCGGAGGGCACGAACTACGATCTGACGAGTGGCGGCTTTGGAGCCGACGTCGCGTACTACCTGCGGTTCGGTCTGTTCCAGCCGTTCTTGTCCGTCGGGATCGACGCGAACCTCGCGAGCCGCGACAAGCCGTGTCGGAACGATCCGTTCAACCCCGACATCCTCTTGTGCGAAGACACCGGGAGCCCACTTCGCGTGCTGGGCTTCGTGCGAGCGGGCGCGCGGCTCGTGTTTCTCGAGGGAAAGCTCGGCCTGACGGCCGGCGCGCAGTACCTGGTCCAAGGCATCTACGTCACGGACAGCGGCGGGTTCGACGACGAGGTCCTTCCCTACGGCCAGGTCGATTGGGCCGGAGGGAACTTCGTGGTGTCCGCGGGCGCCGGGCTCGGCGGCTACTTCATGGTGGACTACACGCGGAACGTCGACGTCAGCATCTTCAACGCGGTGTCGTTGCGCCTCGAGCGACTGGACTGGGACCGCACCGAGAGCGTCGTGCGCGGCGTGAACCTGCACGTGATGCTCGGCATGCTCACGTTCCAGTAGCTCGCGCCCGGGCTGGCAGATGTGCGCTCAGGCGGTCGCGTTCAGCGCATCGCCGAGCACGCTGACGAGGCGATCGATCTCGGCCTTCTCGACGATGAACGGAGGCGCGAGCTGGATCGTGTCGCCGCCGTAGCGAACGTAGAAGCCGCTGTCGAGGCACTTCATCGCGACCTCGAACGGACGCTTCGCGGGCTCGCCGGGGAGAGCGTCGATCGTGAGGCCCGCCGCGAGTCCGAAGTTGCGAATGTCGGCGACGTGCTTGGCACCCTTCAGCTGGTGCACGGCGTTCTCCCAGTACGGCGCGAGCTCGCGCACGCGCGCCACTGCGTTCTCCTTGACGAGAAGATCCAGCGCGGCGACACCGGCGGCGCACGCGACGGGATGCGCGGAGTAGGTGTAGCCGTGCGGGAACTCGAGCATGTACTCGGGACCGCCCGCGCTCATGAACGTGTCGTAGATCGCCTTGGACGCGACGACGCCGCCGAGCGGCTGCGCGCCGTTGGTCACCTGCTTCGCGAAGTTCAAGATGTCCGGAACCACGCCGAACGCTTCGGAGCCCGTGTTGGCGCCCATGCGGCCGAAGCCGGTGATGACCTCGTCGAAGATCAGCAGGATGTCGTGCTTGGTGCAGATCTCGCGAAGCCGCTGGAGATACCCGACGGGCGGCGGAATGACGCCCGCGCTGCCGGCCATCGGTTCGACGACGACGGCGGCGATGTTCGACGCGTCGTGCAGCGCGATGAGGCGCAGCAGATCGTCGGCGAGCTCGGCGCCCGACTGCGGCTGACCGCGCGTGAACGCGGCGGCCTTGTTGGTCAGCGCGAGCTGCGTGTGGGGCAAGTGGTCCGCTTCCACGCCTTGGCCGAACGCCTTGCGATTACCGACGATGCCGCCGACGGAGATGCCGCCGAAGTTGACGCCGTGATAGCCCTTCTCTCGACCGATGAGGCGCGTCTTCGTACCCTGACCCTTGGCGCGCCAGTACGCGCGCGCCATCTTGAGCGAGGTGTCCGCGGCCTCCGAACCCGATCCGCAGAAGAAGACGTAGTCGAGCCCGGCGGGCGTGAGGTCCTTGATGCGATTCGCGAGCGCGAACGACTGCGGGTGACCGAACTGGAACGCGGGCGCGTAATCGAGCGACGCGACCTGCTTCTGCACTGCCTCGACGATCTCGCGACGGTTGTGACCGAGCCCGCAGCACCAGAGACCCGAGAGTCCGTCGAAGACCTTCTTGCCGTTCGCGTCCGTGTAGTACGCACCGTCCGCGCTGACGAACATGCGCGGGTTCTTCTTGAATTCACGGTTGCCCGTGAAAGGCATCCAATGGGCTTCGAGCGAGACGGGTTCCATGGCCCAAAACCTATACCTAGCCGGCGCAGACGTCTATTGACGTCACCCGGGTCTACGAGTCGGTCTCGTCGAGAACCTCGCGGACTTTGGCGGCTAGCGCGTTCACGCGGAACGGCTTCTCGAGGAACGAGAGCTCCGCCGTCTGGATGCCGCGGTGCACGACCTCGTCGTCGGTGTAACCGCTCATGAACAGCACCGGGAGGTCGGGCATCCGGCGGTGCACGGCCTCGGACAAGCGCCGTCCGTCCATGCCCGGCATGACGACATCGGTGATGAGGAGATCGATCGCACGCTCGTCGAGGATGCGCAGCGCGGCCCGTCCGTCCGCGGCTTCGTGCACCGTGTACCCGCGACTGCGCAGCGCGCGCGCCGCGGCTTGCCGCACGTGCCAGTCGTCGTCGACGAGGAGGATGCGCTCGGTACCACGCGACGCTGCGGCGACGACGTTCGAGATCGCGTCGACCTGATCCGCGACGCGTGGGAAGCGAACGGTGAACGTGGTGCCGACGTCCACGGTGCTCTCGACGTGGATCGATGCGCCTGCTTGCTGCACGATCCCGTGCACCACCGCGAGGCCAAGGCCGGTGCCCTTGCCGACCTCCTTGGTCGTGAAGAACGGCTCGAACACGCGCGCGACCACCTCGGGTGGCATGCCGCAGCCGTCGTCGGTGATCACGAGCGCGACGTCGCTGCCTTCCGGTCGCGTCTCGATCGTGATGACGCCGCCGCCGTGCATTGCATCGCGTGCATTCACTGCGAGGTTCATGAGCACCTGGACGAACTGGCTCGAGTCGCAGCGAATGCGTCCTGCCTCGGGATCGAGGGACACGCGGATCTGGATGTCATCGCCGACGATCCGGCGCAGCATGCGACGCGTGTCCTCGACGACACGGTTGATGTCGAGCACGATCGCTTCCGACGGCTGCTTGCGCGAGAACGCGAGGAGCTGGCGCGTCAGCGCAGCCGCACGCGACACGGCGGCGTCGACCTCGTCGAGCATCTCGCGCTGGCTCGCGAGGAGGAGCTCTTCGCGTAGAAGGTCCGTGTTCGCGCAGATCACGTTCAGCAGGTTGTTGAAGTCGTGCGCGATGCCACCGGCGAGGCGACCGATCGACTCGAGCTTCTGCGCTTGCCGAACTTGATCCTCGAGCTGGCGACGCTCGGTGATGTCCGTCGCGACACCGGCGACGCGAACGACCACACCGTTCTCGTCGTAGATCGCAAACGCGCGGTCGCTGATCCAGCGGATCTCGCCGGACGGCTGCACGATGCGAAACGTCTGGTCGAACGTGTCGACGTTCTCGAACGCCTTCGCCACGCGCTCGCGATCGTCGGGATGGATCGTCTCGATCCACGCGTCCACCGCGTCGTAGACCGAGGAGCAGGGGCGTCCCCAGATCTCCTCGAAGGCGGAGGACACGTAGATGATCTTGTTCGTGCGCTTGTCGATCAGCCAGAACACCTCGCCGCGGATCGCGATCGAGAGCTGCTCGAAGCGCTCTGCGAGGGCGCGTGCCTCGGCCTCCGCGGCCACGCGCGCGGTGACGTCGACCATGCTCGAGGACGACCTCGTGTCCCTCCACGTCCACCATGTGGCTCGACATGAGCAGCGACAGCTTGCGCCCGTCGGGTGCCGTCACGCTCACCTCGACCTGGTCGAGATGCTTCTCGGTGCGGAGCCTGGTCGCCAGCTGCTGATGCATCTCGACCTTGATGCCCGCATCGAGGGGCGTGCGACCGAGGAGCTCCTCGCGCGTGAAGCCGAACGCCCGCAAGTAGGCCGCGTTGACCTCCATGATGGTGCGGTCGTCGAGGCGCGTCATCACCTGCGCGATCGGACTCGCATAGAACGCACGCATGAAGCGCTCGTCGGCGCGACGATTCTTCTCCGCGCTATCGATCGTCGCGCGGCGAGATCGATGCAGCGCCTCGATGAGGCACGAGAGGAGGAGCCCGACCACGAAGAACGAGACGAGCCGGACGACGTCGTTGGTGTGCGCGATGTGAAACGACGCGATCGGCGGGAGCATGATCACCATGCCGAGAAGCGTCGCGAGCACCGTCGTCACCGTGCCCGGCCATAGACCTCCGACGTACGCGGCCGCGACGATCGCGGGCAGAAGCGCGACGATGACCGGCGGACCATTGAGATCGAGAAGCGCGACGAGGAGGAGCGTCGTGATGGACAACAGGCCAGCGCCCACCACGTAGCCGCGCAGACCCGTAGCCGTCATGGATACATCATCGACCGATCTGTGATTTTCGATAGGCCGATCTGTTCAGATCGACTACCTTGCGACGCCTATGGCCGCGCCGCGTCTCGTCGTCGGTCCCGTGGCGATCCTCGCGGATTGTCTGGCGGAATTGGCAGCAACCGAGGTGCTGGTCGTCGCGTCGAGCCCTCGGCATTCATCACAGCTCTCTCTCGGCCTGCAGCGGTACCGGACCTTCGCGGAGGCAAAGGTCCATGTCCCGATCGAGGTGGTCGAGGCGGCCGAGCGCCAACTCGGCGAAGCGAACGTGGTGGTCGCGATCGGAGGCGGGTCACCGATCGGCCTCGGCAAGGCGCTCGCGCTACGCGCTGCCGAGCGAGGTCGCGCGCTGCGCTTCGTGGCGATCCCCACGACCTACGCGGGCTCCGAGCGCACCTCGATCTTCGGCATCACGCACGGACGCGACAAGCAGACGGGACGCGACGAGCGCGTGCGGCCCGACATTGTCCTCTACGACGTGGAGCTGACGCTCGGTCTCCCGATCCCGCTCACCGCGCAGAGCTTGTGCAACGCGGTCGCTCACGTCGCGAGCGCACTGTCGACGGGCTCGGTCCCGCCGAGCGCCGCGAGTCATGCGCGCGCCGTGCTCGACGTGAGCGAGACGCTCGTCACATCGCCACGCGATCGCGAGGCGCGCACGATCGCCTTGCGCGAGGCGAGCGAGTGCGCAGCGATGCTCGATGCTGGCAAGCCCGGCGTGCAGCACGCCTTCGCGCACTTGCTCGGCGGCGCGTTCGGGATCGATCACGCCGCGCTGCACTCGATCCTCCTGCCGTGCTTCCTCGCAGCGCGGCCCGACGTGCGCGATCAGATCGCACCGTCGGTGGACATCGTGCAGCTCCTCGCGCGCGCTGGTGCACCCACCACGCTCGGCGAGCTCGGCGTCACGCGCGCCGCGCTCGACGAGATCCTCGCGACGCGCCCGGAGCTGCTGGGCGATATCGCGCGCGCTGCGCTGTGATCACTTCCATGCCTGCTTGTCGGACTGCCACTTCGCGAGCACACCGTGCGCTTCGCGGGTGGCCTGTGCGACCTGCTCGTCATGATCCGGACGCTTTGCCGTGAGCTCCACGACGTACCCGTTCGGATCGCGGAAGTAGATCGAATCGATGAAGCGGTGATCCGCGATCCCTCGCACGGGGATGTTCGCAGCCTTCGCCTTGTCCATCCACGGCTCGAGATCCGCGCGCGGAACGTCGAGCGCGATGTGCAGGTCGTAATCGTGCTGCTGCTTGAACTCGAAGTTCTTGCCGTCCTCGCCGGGAACCTCGAAGAAGGCGAGGCACGAGCCGTCCGTCATCTGAAAGAACAAGTGGAACGCGTGCGTCTCGCGGCCTGACTTGGTCTCCTCGATCGGAAACGCGTTGACGAGCGGCAGCCCGAGGAAGTCCTCGTAGAACCGTCGCGTCTCCTCGGCATCGCGGCAGCGATAGGCGTTGTGGTGCAGCCCGCGGATCTTCATACGCGCTCCTCGATACGAAACAATCGCTTCGCCACCATGCCACAACGCGCGCATCGAAGGTCGCCACGGTCCGATCTCGGTCACGGAGTGCTCCACGGCGCACGCTCCCACCTCCTCGCGACCACTCCGCGCTACCGTGCACCCATGCTCTCGGTGCGCGGCCTCGGCAAGGACTACGGCGAGCGCATCGCCGTGCACGCGATCGACCTCGACATCGCCGCCGGCGAGTGCGTCGGTCTCCTCGGTCCCAACGGCGCGGGCAAGACCACGACGATCTCGATGATCTCGGGCGTCGTCACGCCATCGCGCGGGACGATCACCGTGGGTGGTCACGATCTCGCGAGCGCGCCGTTCGCGGCGAAGGCCACGCTTGGCCTCGTCCCGCAGGATCTCGCGATCTACGAGGACCTCGCGGCGACCCAGAACCTGCGCTACGTCGGCGCGCTCTATGGCCTGCCCGGTGCGCTGCTCGACAAGCGCATCGCGTGGGCGCTCGACGTCGTCGGTCTTCTCGATCGCGCGCGCGAACCCGCCAAGAACTTCTCCGGCGGCATGAAGCGACGCCTGAACCTCGCTGCCGGCCTGCTCCACGAGCCCGGGCTGCTGATCCTCGACGAGCCCACGGTCGGCGTGGATCCCCAGTCGCGCAACCACATCTTCGAGACCGTGAAGCGTCTGCACGCTGCGGGGACCACCATCGTCTATACGTCGCACTACATGGAAGAGGTGGAGGAGCTCTGCGATCGCGTCGCGATCATCGATCACGGAGCGATCATCGCCGACGGCACGATCGGCGACCTCGTCGCGAAGCACGCGGGCAAGGGCATTCGCATCGAGCTCGCGGCGGCAGCATCGTCATCGGACGCATCGTCGTCGGGCGGACCGTCGTCCTCGGCCATCGACGCGGCGATCGCAGCCGCGAGCGCGCACGGCTCGGTGACGCGTGATGGCACCTCGATTCGCGTCGAGCCGCGCGACGGACTCGCTCCGGTGATCGCCGCGATCGAAGCTGCGGGGGCGCGGATCACTCGCATCGAGTCACGCGAGGCAAACCTCGAGACCGCGTTCCTCGCGTTGACGGGACACGCACTGCGAGATGCATCGTGATCGGCGCGGCGATCAAGAAGGACGCGTGGCTGCTGTTGCGGGATCGCGGCGCGCTCATCTCGCTGTTCGCGCTTCCGATCATCTTCATCGTGGCGTTCGGCTCGATGTTCAAGTTCGGCGGCGACAACGCACGCGAACGCGAGGTGCCCGTGCACTACGCGGATGGCGACGCGCGCGCCGAGCGCATCGTGAAGGCGCTCGACGAGGCACCCGGCTTCGCACCCGCGCGCGTCGCGAGCGCCGACGACGTTCGTGCACGCGTCGCGAGCGAGGACGCATCCGCGGGGCTCGTGATCCCGGCGAGCGGTCCTGTCGAGCTCGTCATCGATCAAGGCGCGCCGGCGCAGGCTCGCGCGCCGCTCGAGTACGGGCTCACCGGGCTCGTCACCCGCGCGGTGTTTCCCGCGGCGCAGGCGTTGCCGGCTGTCGTCGAGGTGCGAACACCGCCGGGCATCGCCAAGCCGCTCGCGGGCATCTCGAGCTTTCAGGTCACCGTGCCGGGCAACGCGGTGCTGTTCGGCTTCTTCATCGCGCTCACCACCGCGATGGCGTTTCTCGGCGAGCGCAAGAGCGGCACGTGGCGGCGCCTCCTCGCGGCACCCGTGCGCCGCTCGACGGCGCTCCTCGCGACGCTCGTGCCGTACTTCCTCGTCGGGTGCTGTCAGCTCGCGTTCCTGTTCACCGTCGGCGCGGTGTTCTTCGGCATGCAGGTCGCGGGATCGATCATCGCGCTCGTCGTGCTCTCGCTGTGCGTGGTGTTCTGCGCCGTGTCGCTCGGTCTCTTGTTCGCGTCGCTGGCGACGACCGAGAAGCAGCTCGGCGGCATCGGCTCCGTGTTGCTCTTGGTGATGGGCATGCTCGGCGGCTGCATGGTGCCGCGCTTGGTGATGCCACCGTTCATGAAGACGCTCGGCTTGGGCGTGCCGCACGGCTGGGCGCTCGATGGCTACTACGCGATCCTCGTTCGCGAAGGCACGGGGCTCGCCGCCATCGCCCCCTCGTTGTTCGTGCTACTGGCGTTCGGCGCCGTCTTCGCGGGCCTCGGAGTCGCGCTGTTCCGCTTCGAGCGCTGAGCACGCGCGCAGTAGTGCGCGTATGCGCACGGGTCGCGATGGCGCGGTTCGGCCGTGAACGTTTTTACCGTCCTTCGCGTAACCACGCCTGCGCGGGGGCATCGAAGCTCCCGTGGACGCCGACTACGCCCTCGTGGGCGGCGGGCTCCAGAATGGCTTGATCGCGCTCGCGCTCGAGGCCGTTCGGCCCGCTGCGCGCATCGTGATGATCGAACGGGGTGATGCCCCGGGCGGGAATCACACGTGGTGCTTTCACGCTGGCGACCTCGCGTCGATCGGATCGTCGACCGCACCGTCGGCTGCACCCTCGGCTGCATCCTCGACCGAGCGTGCGAACGACACGGCCCTCGACTCGATCCCGTCATGGATCGAGCGACTGATCGTCGCGCGCTGGGACAGCTACGACGTCGCGTTCCCGGCGCACGCGCGGACGCTCGCATCGCCGTACGCGTGCGTGTCCAGTGATCGCTTCGCCGACGAGGTGACGATGTCGCTCCGCCGTCCGGGATGTCGTCTGCTCCGCCGCGCCACCGCGGTCGAGGTCGGCGCGCAGCGTGTCCTCGTTCGACACGCGGACAACACGCTCGAGGAGATTCACGCGCACGTGGTGATCGACGCGCGCGGTCCCGATCCCCGCAGCGCGAACGACGCCAGCGCCGCGAGCGGCTGGCAAAAGTTTCTCGGCCAAGAGCTCCGCCTCGACGCACCGCACGGCCTCGCGCGCCCGATGCTCATGGACGCGACCGTCGCGCAGCTCGACGCGGCCGAGACGGGTGAGGGCTTTCGCTTTCTCTATGTGCTGCCGCTGTCCGAGGATCGCGTCCTCGTCGAGGACACGTACTTCTGCGACGGCACGCGCATCGACGCGACCGTGCTGCGCGAGCGCATCGCGGCGTACGTCGCGAGTCGCGGATGGCGCGTCGCCGAGATCGTTCGCGAAGAAGTGGGACTCTTGCCGCTTCCGCTTCGCTGCGCGCCGCCGTCACCGAGTGCGCCGCTGGTCGCGGGCTATGCGGGCGGCTGGTTTCATCCCGTGACCGGCTACTCGTTTCCGATCGCGGCGCGGCTGGCGGCTCTCGTCGCGCGCGTTCCGGCCCCGAGCCTCGTCGGCGGCGCTGACCTTCGCGCGATGGCGCGCGCGCAGGCCAAGCAAATGACGTTCGCGCTGCGGCTCAACCGCATGCTGTTCGGCTGGTTTCCGCCGGCGCAGCGGTTCCGCGTGCTCGAGCGGTTCTATCGCTTGCCCGAGGCGCTCGTTCGTCGGTTCTATGCGCTCGAGCTCACCGCGCTCGACAAGGCGCGAATCTTCGTCGGACGCCCGCCGCGCGGGATGTCGATCCGTGCGGCGCTTGGCGTCTCGCCGATCGGCCCGCACGCGTCCAATCAGCTCGCACAGGAGGCTCCGTGAAGCAGCTCGCGATCCCCGCAGCGTTGCCCTCGCTCGTCGGCGCGCTCGATCGCGCGCTGTCGCCGAGTGGTGCGAGCTCGCTCGATCCGAGCGTGCCCGCCGCGATCTGGCGGCGCGCCTTGGCGGGACCTGCGGCGGACTTCCTCGCGCGACCAGGCAAGGAGCTGCGCACCACGATCGTCCGCGCGGGATGGATCCTGGGTGGCGGCGCACCGACCGCGATGCCCGACGAGCTACCGCTCGTCATCGAGCTGCTCCATGCGGGCTCGCTCATCGTCGACGACGTCGAGGACGACTCGCTCGAGCGGCGCGGCGCACCCGCGCTGCACCGGCTCGTCGGCGCGCCGCTCGCGATCAACACGGGATCGTGGATGTACTTCTGGGCGCTCGCCGAGCTGGCCGAGCTCGCGCCCGCGGCGCTGCCACTCGCGGCGCACACGCTCGTGCGCTGCCATCAAGGACAAGCGCTCGATCTCGCGACGCGCATCGCGGATCTCGACGTCGCCGACGTGCCGGCGGTGGTCGCCGCCACGACGCGACTCAAGACCGGCGCGCTGTGCACGTTCGCCGCAGAGCTCGGCGCGATGGCCGCGGGCGCAGATGCCGAGACGCGCGCCGCGATCGGTCGCTTCGCGCTCGCCATGGGCACCGGGCTACAGATGCTCGACGACGTGGGCTCGCTGTCGGCTACCCGCCGCGAGAAGGGCCGCGAGGATCTGCGCGCGGGGCGACCGACGTGGCCCTGGGCCTGGCTCGCCGAGCAGGGCCCGTTCGCGTGGTCTCGCCTCGCGAGCCTCGAGCGCACGATCGCGGCAGAGAATGCAGACGACGCTCGTATCGACGAGCTCGCAGACGCCCTCGCTGCTGCGACAGCGAGCATCGGTCGCGCACGCGTTCGTTCGCTGTTGCAAACCGCGCTCGTCGATCTACGCGCCGCCGTCGGCGCGAGCCCCGCTCTCGACACGATCGCCGCAGAGCTGCGGCGTATGGAGGCCAGCTATGGATAACCGTCCCCTTCGCGCTGCTGTCATCGGCTCCGGCTTCGGCGGGCTCGCTGCCGCGATTCGACTCGCCGCCGCTGGCGTGACTGTCACCGTGTTCGAAGCGCGCGATCTGCCCGGCGGTCGCGCGTACGTCTACAAGCAAGATGGCTTCACGTTCGACGCCGGCCCGACGGTGATCACCGCACCGCATTGCATCGAAGAGCTGTTCACGCTGTGCGGCAAGAACCTCGCGGACTACTGCGAGCTCTTGCCCGTGAATCCGTTCTATCGGCTGTTCTGGACCGCCGACGGCACCACGTTCGACTACGACGGCGACGGCGATCACATGCTCTCGCAGATCCGTGCGCTGAACCCCGACGACGCCGCCGGGTACGAGCGCTTCGTCGCGTACTCGAAGCAAGTCTTCGATACGGGCTACACCAAGCTCGCGGCCACGCCGTTCCCGCGCTTCTCCGACATGGTGAAGTGCGCACCGAAGCTCGCGTGGCTGCGCGCCGATCGCTCCGTGTACGCGACGGTCGCCAACTACGTTCGCGACGAACACGTGCGCGAGGCGCTGTCGTTCCATTCGCTGCTCGTCGGCGGGAACCCGTTCGAGACGTCGTCGATCTACACGCTCATCCATTTCCTCGAGCGCAAGTGGGGCGTGTACTTCCCGCGCGGCGGCACGGGCGCGCTCGTGCAAGCCCTCGTGAAGCTCCTCGGCGAGCAAGGTGGAACGCTGCGCTTGTCGTCGCCGGTGCAGTCGATCCGTGTCGAGACCGAGGCGGGCCGCACGCAGCACCACGTCACCACGCACGCGGGAACCGAGGCGTTCGACTTCGTCGTGTCCAACGCCGACCTGCACGCGACCTATGCGCGCCTCTATGCCGAGGAGCCGCGCGCCAAGCCGATGGTCAAGCGCCTGTCCAAGATGGACTGGTCGATGTCGCTGTTCGTTCTCTACTTCGGCACGGACATCTCGTATCGCGATCAGATCGCGCATCACACCGTGGTGTTCGGGCCGCGCTATCGCGAGCTCCTCCACGACATCTTCCACGGCAACGAGCTCCCCGACGATTTCTCGCTCTACCTCCACGCGCCCCACGTCACCGATCCCTCGCTCGCGCCTCCCGGCGGCGGCGCCTTCTACGTCCTGTCGCCAGTGCCGCACCTCGGCAACGCACCGCTCGATTGGTCGCAGTTCGCGACGGCCTATGGCGATCGCATCCTCGAGTCACTCGAGCGCCTGCTGCCGCGCCTTCGCTCGCACGTCGTGACGCGTCGCCACTTCACGCCCGAGGACTTCAAGACGCAGCTCGGCTCGCACGTCGGGTCTGCATTCTCCGTCGCGCCGAAGCTGACGCAGAGCGCCTACTTCCGCCCGCACAACAAGGACGACCGGATCCCCGGCCTCTACATCGTCGGTGCGGGAACGCACCCGGGCGCCGGCGTGCCCGGCGTGATCAACGGCGCCAAGGCGACCTACGCGTCGATCGCCAAGGACTACTCGCTCGACCGCCAGCTCCTCGACGGTCCCGCCGCGCAGCTGCTGCTCGCCGCAGGCACGCTATGACCTCGTCGCTCGCGCTCGTCTCGACAGCACCCGCTCAGATCGCGCGCACCACGATCGCCGCGCACTCGAAGAGCTTCGCGCTCGCGAGCAAGCTCCTCGATCCGCGCACGCGCGATCAAACCGCGATCGTCTACACGTGGTGCCGCCGCGCCGACGACGCCATCGACGACACGCGCGTTCTGTCGACCCGCGAGGCCGAGCTCGCCCGCCTTCATGACGAGCTCGCGCTCGCGTACGACGGCGCCGCCTCAGATCCGGTGCTCGCTGCCTTCGGTCGCGTCGCGATCGATCGCGCGATCCCCATCGCGTACCCCGCCGCGCTCCTCGCGGGCATGGCGATGGACGTCGCCGACACACGCTACGCGACGCTCGACGACCTACGCCTCTACTGCTGGCGCGTCGCTGGCGTGGTGGGCCTCATGATGACCCACGTGTTCGGCATCGACGACGACCGCGCGCTCGTCAACGCTGCGCACCTCGGCATCGGCATGCAGCTCACGAACATCTGCCGCGACACCGTCGAGGATTGGGACCGCGGCCGCCTCTATCTGCCCGGCGACCTCCTCGCAGCGCACGGCGCACACGACCTCGCGAGCGACCTCGGGCGCCCGCTTCCCGCATCGGCCCTCGCGCCGATCAACGCCACCGTCCGCGAGCTCCTCGTGATCGCCGATCGCTACTACGCCTCCGGCGATCGCGGCCTGCGCGCGCTGCCATGGCGCGCGGCCCTCGCGGTGAAGTCCGCGAGCAACGTCTACCGCGCCATCGGCACGCGCATTCGCGATGTCAGCGCGGGTCGCGCCGTCGTCTCGACGAGCGGCAAGCTCGCGCGCGTGCTCGCCGCCGCGGCGCGCATCACGTTCATGCGCAACGCGCGAGGGGCGCGTGTTCCCACTCAATCGCTGGAGCTCGCCGATGTCCCCGAACCCTGATCCGAACAAGCTCGCGGTCTACGTCGGTCGCATCCGTCAGTTCGATCGAACCGACTGGCTCGTCTACATCTCGTGGATCGGCATGATGCTCGGCCTGTGCTTCTCCACGGGCGGCTTCTGGCTCCTCGGTCGCCTGCACGACGCGCCATGGCCCGCCGAGGCGGTGATGGTGCCGATCGGCGCGATCGTGTTCACCATCTCGATCGCGATCGACACCATCGGACATCGCACGATCTACAAGGAGGTGCTGAAGGGCGGAGAGCAGCTCGTCCATCACATCACCATCGTGTGCGGCGTCGCGAGCTGCGTCCTGCTCGTGCTCGCTTACGATCATCCGTCGCTCGCCGTGCCGGCGATGGTGTTCACCGTGCTGTCGTTCGTGTACTCGCTCGTCGACGAAGCGTTCCACTGGCGGCGCTATGTCAGCGACAAGGCGGACACGGTCGAGATGTGGAGCCACGTCGGCATCTTCATCGGGCATCTGACGATGATGATCGCGTGGTGGCGCTGCTATCAGCTCGGCTATCCCGGTGTGAAGGAGACGCTCGCGGCGCTCGCGCAGCTGTAGAGGTCCGACGGCGCGATGCCCCGGTCGCTACCGCATCGTGGCGGGGCGACGCGGCCACGTGAAGCGCACGGTGGCGCCGGCGGTCCCGGGGGGAGGCTCGTCGATCCACGCACGTCCGCCATTCGCGTCCACGTGCTTCTTCACGATCGCGAGGCCGGTGCCCGAGGCATCGACAGGGTCGCGCGCGTCGAGCGTTTGGAAGATCTGCCACACGCGCTCGCGATGCTCGGCGGGGATGCCTACGCCGTTGTCGACGATCGCGAGCTCCACCTCGTTCGCCCGCTCGGCGGCGGTGACGCGCACCTCGACGTCCTCGCGACCCGCGTGGCGTAGCGAGTTCCCGATCAGGTTCAGCAGCACTTGCTGCAAGGCGACGCGCTCCGCGGTGAGGGTCGGCATCGCGCCTACGATGAGCACGCGGGCCGGGTGCTCCGGGCCGAGCATGTCGATCGTCTCGTGGAGGAGCTCGGTCACGTCGACGCGCTCGGGACGCTGGCGCGCGCGACCGATGCGCGCGAGCTCGAGCAGACTGTGGATCAGCTTGTCCATGCGCTGCGCGCGGCCGCGAAGGAGCTGCAGCTGCTCGGCGACCTTGGGCGGCAAGTCGTCGCCCAGGTCCTCCTCGATCCATTGCGCGAGGTTGGAGATGCCACGCAGCGGCGCGCGCAGGTCGTGCGAGGTGACGTAGGTGAACTGATCGAGCTCGGCGTTCGTGCGCTCGAGCTCCGTGATCAAGCGCTGCGCGTCACCGTAGAGGCGTGCGTTGTCGAGGGCGGTGGCGGCCTGGGCGGCGAGGCCCACCATGAGCCGCTCCGTCAGCGGCGTGAAGATGGCGGGCTTCGTGTGACCGAACACGAGCGCGCCGACGACGGTCCCCGCGCGCACGATGACGGGAATCGCGAGGTAGCTGCGGAGGGCGAGCTCGCGCTCGAGAGGCGAGATGGGCGCGAACTGCGACGTGATGCGCTTTTGCGCCGGCTCTTTCATCATGTCGTCGACGCGCACCACGGACTTGCCCTCGAACACCGTCGAGCGATAGGGAATCGTCAGCCGCGCGGCGATCTCGCGCG
Organism: Pseudomonadota bacterium; assembly: GCA_023428295.1. Taxonomy (GTDB): domain Bacteria; phylum Myxococcota_A; class Polyangia; order Haliangiales; family Haliangiaceae; genus JABFXX01. The sequence continues at coordinate 66,240 of JAEYYV010000041.1, read as the reverse complement.
GTGCACCTGCGGCGGCGAGCACCGGATAGCGCACGCCTTGCTCGTCCATCGATGCGACCCACGCTCCGAGCTCCGCGCCGATCAGCTCGGTCGCGTGCGCGGTGATGTCTCGCACGAGCTTCGTCGTATCGAGCTCCGCGGCGATCGTAGGGGTGATCGCATGAAGCTTCGCGAGCGTGTCCCGCTCGTGTTCGGTCTCGGTCAGCTGTGCTCCGAGCCGCTCGATTTCTCGACGAAGAGTGTCGAGGTCTTGGCTCACACCGCGACTCTAGATCGTCGCAGTGCTCGCGTGTGTGAGAATTGCGCGAGGCGTGTATCCCACGTTGTCCAAGTCTGCCTGATCCACCGTGCGGAATTCGGACAGCTTCGCTGTGCGCGTACGCCACCAGTAGTCGAACGTGAACCCCGGCCACAGCAGGACGCCGCCGTCGGGCGCCATGTACCAGCTGTTGCATCCGGACGTCCACACGGTGTCCTTCATGCGGTGTGACATTTCTGCGCGGAACGATTGCTCCACATCCGGACGCACTTCGATCGACGCGAGCCGGAGGCGGCGCATGCGCGTGATCGCGTCGACGATGTAACGCGCCTGCGCCTCGATCATGAAGATCATCGAGTTGTGTCCGAGGCCCGTGTTGGGTCCCATCAGCAAGAACAGGTTCGGGAAGCCGCTGACGGTGATGCCGAGATAGTTGCGCACCGACTGCTTCCACACGTCATTGAGGTCCGCGCCGGCGCGCCCCGTGATTCGCATCGACGACACGTAATCGACGACCTTGAAGCCCGTGCCGAAGATCAGCGTGTCCACGGCATGGAACTGTCCACGGTCCGTGCGAATGCCGCGTGGCTCGATCGCGGCGATCCCGTCGGTCACCAGCTCGACGTTCGGGCGACACAGCGCAGGGTAATAGTCGTTCGAGATCAGCACACGCTTGCAGCCCATGCGGTACGCGGGCGTGAGCTTCTGGCGCAGCTCGCGATCGGGGACCTGCGCCGCGAGGTGCTTCATCACGAGCTTCTCGGCGAGCGCGTTCACTTTCGGGGCAAACGCGAAGCCGAGCACGCGACTCTCGAACAGCCAGTAGAGACCCGTGCGGCGCAGCCAGTGCGCGCCCGGAATGTTCTCGAACGCCCACTTCTCGCGCTCGCTGATCGGGCGATCGGCTTTGGGCACGATCCACGGCGGCGTTCGCTGAAACACGTCGAGCTGTGCGACCTGCGGCGCGATCTGCGGCACGAACTGGATCGCGCTGGCGCCCGTTCCGATCACCGCGACGCGCTTGCCGGACAGATCGTGTGCGTGATTCCAGCGCGCCGAATGAAACGTCGTGCCTTCGAACGACGAGAGCCCCGGCAGATCCGGAACCGCCGGCAAGTGCAGCGCGCCGTTGCCGAGGATCAGCGCACGCGCGACCAGCGTCTCGCCGCCCTCGATCATCACCGTCCACGTCGCCGTCGCTTCGTCGAAGCTCGCGCCGATCACCTTGGTGCCGAAGCGCAGGTGCGGGCGAAGCTCGAAGTCATCGGCGACGCGCTCGAGGTACGCGAGGATCTCCTTCTGTCCACCGTACGCGCGCGACCAGCTCGGGTTCGGTGCGAACGAGTACGAGTAGAGGTGCGACGGGATATCGCACGCCGCTCCCGGATACGTGTTCGCGCGCCACGTCCCGCCGACGCCGTCGTCCTTCTCGAGGATCACGAAGTCGTCGATCCCCGCCTTCTTCAGGTGGACGCCCGCGGCCAGCCCCGAGAATCCAGCTCCCACGATGACGGCGGTCAGCTCTCGCGCCATGCCCCGAACGTAGCTGCTATTGAAAAAGAGTCAATAGTGTTCTTCTAGCTGCGGCGCCGCGTCGAGGCCTCGACGTTGCCGAGCTTCACGCGCCCCGTGATCCGCACGAGGTTCGTCGCTGCGCCTGGCACGGTCCGGTCTTCGACGTTGCCGAGGAGCGGCGACGCGTCCATCTCGACCGCGACGCCGGGCGGCACCACGATCTCGACGTTGCCCATGGTGACGCTGACCTCGATTGTCGTGACCGGCGGCAGGTGTGCGTCGCGCAAGTCGAGCAGCACGCTGCCGCAGAACACGCGGGCCGCGAGCCGCGAGGGCACGGTCCACGGGCCGACGCGCTCGAGCGAGCCAAACACCACGCGCAGACGCTTTGCGGGCACCAGCGCGGTGGAGGAGATCGGCACCAGGGACCTCGGCGCCAGGTCGGTCACGAGCGCATCGAGGGCGGCTCGGGAGCCTGCGTCGTGGGCGAGGGCAACGCGCCGCTCGTACTCGTCGACCTCCAGGCGATCGATGGCAAAGCCCGACGACAGCTGTTCGATCACGCGGTCTCGGTGCTCGGCGAGGTGTTCCATGAACACCGTTGTAGAGCCGCCGAGCACGCGCGGCTGTAGAGAACCTTCTCGCGTTCGTGAAGAAACGTATCAAGCGCTCAGGCGGACAGCTGGGACATCGCGGCGTCGACCTCGTCGATCTCCCACAGGCGACGATCGAGCTCGCGGTCGAGGTCGCTCTCGAGCGCGGGGCAGGCGGCGCGCTGGGCGATCAGGCGGATCAGCTCGTCGGTCGCCTCGAGCTCGTCCGTGATGCGCTCGATGCGAGCGATGCACTCGTCCCGATGCTTCGCGCGGCGCGTCTGGATCTCGCGGCGGCGCTTGGAGCGGCGGCTACCGGTGATCGGAATCGGCGAGAGATCTCCCGCGCCGGCAAGGCGAAGCGCGTCGATGCACTTCTGGTGACCCACCGCGAGGCGCACGAAGTGATCGAGCAGGTCCTGCAGCTCGTAGCGGGCCGCGTCCTCGGGCGAGCTCTTCTCGAGCTCCTCGACGAGCGAGCGGAGCTCGATGTACTGCGTCTGGCGCACGGGCCCCGATGGACGCAGTGCGCGCATGCGAGCGCCCTCACGAAGCGCGCGGACTTGGTTCTCCGACTGTCGATCGAGGTAGTTGCGGATGAGCTCGAAGCGTGTCGACGCGATGCCCGCGCCGACGATCGCGATCATCGCGAGCATCGAGCCGACGAGTCCGGCGTAACCGAGACCGACGCAGGCGGCAAAGATCGAGACCGCCACACACACCGGGCTCGCAACAGCGCCGCGGATGTAGGACAAGCTCGAGTGCCGCTTCGTCATAGCGGGAGGAGGAGTAGTGACGAGAGCGAGGCTAGGCGGCATGAAGGAACGTCGTACAACCCTCGTGCCATGTAGCTCGGTAGAGCCGCACGACGTTGCGTCTCGGCACTGGTCTTTGGCGACACACCTGGGCGGTCGAGCTACGTGCAAAGTGGCGTAGGATTGCGCAACGTGAGCGCTCAGCTCGATCAGATCCTCTCCTATCTGGATAAAGAAGGTGTCACCGAGATCATGATCGGGATGGGCGCGCCCGCGTCGCTCCGTCGACGAGGGCAGCTGATCAAGATCACGAACACGCCGGTGACGCGGAAGCAGCTGGATATCCTGCTGCACGGCACGACGCTGATGGCGCTGGTCCCCGAGAAGGACGGCGCCACGCCACGCGCGGACGTTGTGGTCGGCTCACGCATGATTCGCGTGATCGCGTCGAGGCGCGGCGAGGACATCATCCTGCGCATCGAGAAGTCACCGCCGGGCGCGACTGCGACGCCACCGCCCGCGCAAGTCCAGGTGAAGTTCGGCGCGACGCCCGTCGCCGCGTCGTCCGTGACGCAGCCGATCGATCTCGAGATCGATCCCGACGATCTCCCTCGGCGCTCACGAACGCAGAGCAAGTCGATCGGAAACCGCACACGTGGCGCGTCGAAGCCGCCGGACTCGCGCACGAAGACGCCGTCGCGCTCTCCCGTCGAGCCGCGGACGAAGACCAAGCCTGGAGAGCCGAGCGAATCGCGCACGCGCAGTCGCACAAAGGTGCCCAAGCTCACGCCTCCCGCGGGCATCGCGATCGATCTGAGCGACACGCCACCGCCGGCGTCGCCGTACGCGTCGGCCGGCTTCGACTACGAGCTCCCGCAGCGCCCGCGCGTGGGCGACGAGCTGACGCGCGCCGCTCCGCGCCCGAGCGGGTTCGCACAGGTGCTCGCGCACGCGATCGAGCGCGGCGCGACGGATCTGCACATCGCGAGTGGTCGCGTGACATCGATCCGCGTCCTTGGTCAGCTCGTCCCGATCGACGATCGAGGTCCGAGCACGCATGCGGACGTCGAGGCGCTGCTGATGCCGCTGCTCGATGCGGCGCAGACCAAGAAGCTCGACGAGGTGGGCTACGTCGATCTCGCGATCTCGGCCCCGACGGGCGGGCGGCTGCGCACGAACATCTCGCGCGCGGCGGGCGGGATCAAAGGCACGTTCCGCATCGCGCGCGCGGAGCCCGCGACGCTCGACGAGCTCGGCCTGCCCAAGGATCTCGCGAAGGTCGTCAATCATCACCAAGGGCTCGTGGTGATCACGGGACCGAGCGGACACGGCAAGACCACCACGCTGTCCGCGCTCGTGGATCTCGTAAACGCAGCGCGACCGCATCACATCATCACTGTCGAGGATCCGATCGAGATCGTGTATCCGCGCAAGGCGGCCGTGGTCTCCCAGCGCGAGGTCGGCCCGCACACGCGGAGCTTCGCGGCGGCGCTGAAAGGCTCGCTGCGCGAGGATCCGGACGTGATCGTCATCGGCGAGCTTCGCGATCGCGAGACCGTGGAGATCGCGCTCACCGCGGCGGAGACCGGTCACCTCGTGATCGCGACGATGTCGACGCCGTCGGCGGCCAAGACGATCGATCGCCTCGTCGACATGTTCCCGCCCGACGATCAATCGCAAGTGCGCGCGTCGATCGCGGGTGCGTTGCGCGCGATCGTCTCGCAGCGCCTGCTCGCGCGCGCGGACGGGCAGGGCGTCGTCGCCGCGATCGAGCTCGTCACCGGCGTGCTCGCACTCGCGAACATGATCCGCGACGACAAGCTCTACCAGCTGCCGAGTCTTCTCCAGCGCGGCAAGGCGTTCGGCATGATCCGTCTCGACGACACGCTCGTCGAGCTGGTGCGCGCTGGACGCATCACGGCAGAGACCGCGATCGCGGCGAGCGAGAACAAGAAGGAGCTCGCGTCCACGTTGCGTGTCGCGACGCAGTCGATCCCGAAGCTGGAGGAGGCCGCGCCCTCCAAGACGAGCCGCATCGCGAGCTTCTTCGGCGGCAAGAAAGACGGCTCGCGATGAAGTCCATCGATCCACTGTTCGATCGCCTGCTCGAGCGCGGCGGCTCCGACCTGCACCTCTCGCCGGGCTATCCGCCGATGCTGCGCGTGCGTGGCTCGCTCGTCGCGGATGGAGATCTGCCGCTGTCGAGCGAGGACATCGAGGCGATGCTGTTCCCGCTGCTGTCCAAGGCGCAGCTCGAGCAGTTCACGTCGACCGGCGATCTCGACTTCGCGCACGCGCACGGGACCAAGGCGCGATTCCGCGCGAACTACCTGAAGAAGATCAGCGGCACGGGCGCCGTGTTTCGCGCGATTCCGACGAAGATCCTCGCGCTCGATCAGCTCGGCGTGCCGCCGGGGATCACCAAGCTCGCGGAGCTGCGCTCGGGGTTGGTGCTGGTCACGGGACCGACCGGCTCGGGCAAGTCGACGACGCTCGCGGCGATGATCGATCACATCAACAAGTCGCGCCCGGGACACATCCTCACGATCGAGGATCCCGTGGAGTTCGTGCACACGCCGCAGAAGTGCCTCATCACGCACAAAGAAGTCGGCGACCACGTGCCCACGTTCCTCGACGCGATTCGCAGCGCGGGTCGCGAGAACGCGGACGTGATCCTCGTCGGCGAGCTTCGCGGCGCGGAGACCATGAAGGCGGCGCTCCAGCTCGCGAGCTTCGGCATCTTGATCTACGCGACCGTTCACACGAACAGCGCGGCGGCGACGATCGATCGCTACGTGAACGCGTTCCCGGCGGAGCAGCAGCCGCAGGTGCGCGGGCTCCTCGCGGACTCGCTCGTCGGTGTGGTCGCGCAGCAGCTGATCCCCAAGGCGGATGGCAAGGGTCGCGTCGCCGCGCACGAGATCCTGCTCGGCGGGCTCGCGTTGGCGTCGCTGATCCGCGAGGGCAAGACCCAGCAGATCCCGAGCTTCATCCAAGCGGGCGGCGCCGAGGGTATGCAGACGATGGACGCCTCCCTCGAGCGCCACGTCGCGGCGGGAACGATCAAGGCGACGGAGGCACTCGAGAAAGCTCTCGATAAAGAGAGCTTCGCGAAGCTCCCCTCGATCGCGAGCCAGCTCCAAGCGGTTGGCATGCATATCGAGTAGGATGCGCGCGATGAAGCGAATCGCCCTGTTGGTGCTGCTCGGCCTCCCGCTCCTGGCCAGCTGCGAGAAGGCCAAGTCCAAGCTCGATACGACGATGGAGCGGGGCAAGATGCCCGCGACCGCGACAAACTCCACGGCGGGCTCGGCTGCCGTGGCCAATCCGCACGACATCCCCACGCCGGGCAAAGACATCGATTCGAAGGACATCCTCGCGCGCACGGAGACGTCGTCCGCGGTGTCCGTGAAGCACGTGTTGCTCGGCTGGAAGGATCTCGCCGCGACGTATCGCGGTCGCATGGATCCGCGCGCCGAGAAGCGCACCAACGAGGAGGCCGCCGCGCTCGCGCAAGACACGCTCGCGAAGATGAAGGCGGATCCGTCGCAGCTCGACAAGCTCGTCGCCGAGCTCTCGGAGGATCCGGGCAGCAAGGGCGGCGATCCGTACGAGGTCAACGCCGACACCGCGTTCGTCCCCGAGTTCAAGAACCTCGCGCTGCGCCTCAAGGTCAACGAGGCGGGCATCGTGAAGACGAACTACGGCTACCACGTCATCATGCGCACCCCGCCGCCGCCGCCGGATCCGCTCGAGTCGGCGGAGATCCTCGCGCGCACCGACGTGTCCACGTCGGAGGTGAAGGTGCAGCACGTGCTGATCGGCTGGAAGGGCGCGCCGGGTGCACGCGCCGCTACGCGCAGCAAGCAAGAGGCCGACGAGCTGACGAAGAAGGTGTTCGAGCTCGTGAAGTCCGGAACGCCGATGGCGGACCTCATGAAGGAGTACTCGGAGGATCCGGGCTCCAAAGACAACGCGCGCATCTACGACGTCTCGCCGGACACGCCGATGGTCGAGCCGTTCAAGAACCTCTCGCTGCGCCTCAAGGAGAACGAGTCGGGTGTCGTGAAGTCGCCGTTCGGCTTCCACATCATCAAGCGCGTTCCGCCGCCGCCGCCCGACTCGCTCGAGAGCGCGGACATCCTGAAGCGCGAGCCCACCACCCAGTCGGCCAAGGTGAAGCACATCCTCCTCGGCTGGAAGGAAGTGCACGCGGAGGACGAGCGCGGCAAGACGCGTGATCGCGCGGCGCTCGAGCGGCTGGTCAAGGACACGGTGGCCAAGCTCAAGGGCGGCGCGAAGATCGAGGCGCTCATGGCCGAGCTGTCGGAGGATCCGGGCTCCGCGAAGTCGGGCCAGTCGTACGACGTCACGCCGGACGCGGGCCTCGTGCCGCCGTTCAAGAACCTCTCGCTGCGCCTCAAGACGGGGGAGGTGGGCGTGGTGAAGACGGACTTCGGCATCCACATCATCCAGCGCGTCGACGGCATGCCCGGTCAGCCGACCGAGGCGACGCCGCCGGCCGGCGCGGATTCGCACGCGGGTCACGGCCACTAGAAGCTCGTCGGTCCATGCGGTAGGAACGCGCATGGATCTAGGACAGAAGCTCGCGACCCTCGGTGTTCCTCCCGGCATGTTCGCGGAGGGAGAGCTGGTCGCGCATTCGCCGATCGACGGATCGATCACCGCGCACGTCGCCGTCGACGACGTGCAAGCGGTCACCGCGTCCATCACGCGTGCACACGCGGCGTTTCACGCGTGGCGCTCCGTGCCCGCGCCTCGTCGCGGCGAGCTGATCCGCCTGTTCGGCGAGGAGCTGCGCGCGCACAAGGACGCGCTCGCGGAGCTCGTCACCGCGGAAGCGGGAAAGATCATCGCGGAGGCGCGCGGCGAGGTGCAGGAGATGATCGATATCTGCGACTTCGCGTGCGGCCTGTCGCGCCAGCTCTACGGGCTCACGATCGCGTCGGAGCGCCCGGGCCATCGCATGGCAGAGACGTGGCATCCGCTCGGTGTGGTCGGCGTGATCAGCGCGTTCAACTTTCCGGTCGCGGTGTGGGCGTGGAACTTCGCGCTCGCGATCGTGTGCGGTGAACCCGTGGTGTGGAAGCCGTCGGAGAAGACGCCGCTGACCGCGCTCGCGTGCCAGTCGATCTTTTCGCGCGCGCTGGACCGCTTCGCGGCGACGGGAGCACCCGCGCCCGCCGGCCTGTCCGAGGTCGTCATCGGTGGAGCGGACGCGGGGGCCGCGCTCGTCGACGATCCGCGCGTGCTGCTCGTCAGCGCGACGGGCTCGACGCGCATGGGCCGCATCGTCGCGCCTCGCGTGGCCGCGCGCTTCGGTCGCTGCTTGCTCGAGCTCGGCGGCAACAACGCGATGATCGTGGCGCCCACGGCGGATCTCGAGCTCGCGACGCGCGCGATCCTGTTCAGCGCGGCGGGCACGTGTGGACAGCGATGCACCACGCTGCGCCGCTTGTTCGTGCACGAGTCGATCAAGGGGGACCTCGTCGCTCGCATCGAGCGCGCGTACGCGCAGATCCGCGTGGGCGATCCGCGCGATCCGTCAACGCTGGTCGGCCCGCTGATCGATGGCGCGGCGTACGACGCGATGCAAGCGGCGCTCGTTCGCGCGCGCAAGGACGGCGGCGAGGTCGTCGGCGGTGAGCGCGTCACGGTGGGCGAGGGCGGCTACTACGTGCGACCCGCGATCGTGCGCATGCCGGCGCAGACCGACGTGGTCCGCGACGAGACGTTCGCGCCGATCCTCTACGTCATCGGCTACTCGTCGCTCGACGACGCGATCGCGATGCACAACGACGTCCCGCAGGGACTCTCGTCGTGCATCTTCACGAACGATCTGCGCGAAGCGGAGAAGTTCCTCTCGGCGAGCGGCTCCGACTGCGGCATCGCCAACGTCAACATCGGCCCGTCGGGCGCCGAGATCGGCGGAGCCTTCGGTGGCGAGAAGGAGACCGGCGGTGGTCGAGAGTCGGGCTCGGACGCGTGGCGCTCGTACATGCGGCGCGCCACGAACACGGTCAACTACTCGACAGACTTGCCGCTGGCACAGGGCATACAATTCGGCTGATGCGGTGGGCACTCTTCCTCGCGCTCGCGTGCTGCGGGCGGATGGACTTCGACGTGCTCCCCGCGTCACCGACGGATTCGCAGGTCACCGGCGACGCGCCTCTCGGTGATTGCCGGTGGGACGCACCCCGGCCGATCACGGAGCTCAACACCAACCGCGAGGAGTCGGAGCCGGCGCTGCACCCCGACGGAACGACGCTGGTCTTCGCGTCGGATCGCAACGGCGGGACCGATCGCCTCTATACGAGCACGAGGTCGCAGAGCGGATGGTCGGCGCCCACCGTGATCAGCGCGCTGAACAGTGGGAGCGGCGATGGCGGACCGTCGTGGAACGCCGCCGGGACGCGGCTCTACTTCTCGAGCTTTCGCTCCGGTCCGTTGCGCCTCTACGAAGTGTCGTTCGCGAACGGCGCGTTCGGCGAGCCCGTACGCGTCGCGGGGCTCGAGAGCCTCGTGGAGTCGCTCGCTCCGACGGTGCGCGGCGACGAGCTCGAGATGTTCTTCTCGTCACGGTTGTCGCCGAGCCGCATCGAGTACGCGACGCGTCCCACGAGGACGAGCGCGTGGACGCCGATGGGCAACGTGCCCGAGCTCGTCGATTCTCTCGAGCACGGATACCCGGGGATCACCAGCGACGGCCTGACGCTGTACTTCGAGATCCAACGACCGGGCGGCTTCTTCATCGGGCGCACCACGCGCGAGAGCCTGACGCAACCCTTCGGTCCGATCTCGCCTGTCACGGAGCTCGACGCGACCGGCTCGCATGGCGATCCCGCCCCATCGTTCGATGGCGGCCTGATGCTCTTCGCCTCCGATCGCATGAACCCAGGAGACTTCGACATCTACATCAGCACGCGCCTCTGCGGGAGCTGAGCCTTGCGATCAGACCGCTTCCGTACAATCGAGCGGTGAAGAAGGTCGAGCGAGTCAGGCCGCAAGCGTGGAGCATGGGGGTCGGCGCGGTGCTCCTCGCAGGAGCAGTCGTCCTCGGCGTGCGGGGGTATCCGCTCGTCGCGATCGCGGGCGCGGTGTCCGCGGTGGCGTGGCTGTTCTTCGGTTCGCTGCCGGCGGCGCATCGTCACAACGCGAGCCGCATCGCGTGGCTCACCGCGGCCGCGTCGCTGACGGTCACGTGGACCACCGCGATGCTGTTCGCGCTGCTCTACGCGGCGTTCGCGGCGGACGGCGCGGGCGCCGAGGTGTGGATCCCGATCTGGCTGCTCACCGCGACCAACGTGGGCGGACTGCTCGCCGTGTTTCGCTCGGCGCAAACGCGCACCGAGACGAGCGCGGCGTTGCGCGAGGTTTCGGATCTGCGCATCGCGGTGCTCTCGGCGCCTGTCGTCGAGGCGGCCGAGCGCGCGCGTTGCGCGAAGACACTGGCCGATCTCAGCGAGGGTCTCGGCAGCATGTTGCAGCTCGCGGTCCATCTGACGCTTCTGCCGCGCGCGGTCGATCAAGCGAGCCTGTGGGCGCTCGACGACGAGAACAACGAGTGGTTCATCTGCGCGGCGACCACGCCTCCACATCAGCAATCGTTCCGGCAGCGCGTGGTCACCGATGCGTCGGTGGGCGGCGGCATGGTCGCCAATCTCGCTGCGGGCGCCGAGACGCCCGAGCTCGCGACCACGCGTCACGACGGCGATGTCTACTTGGTCGCGGAAGGGCTCCACGCCCATCCGTGGTTCTTGCCAAACCCCGCGGCAAAGCGTCCCGCCGAGGGCATCGCGGTCGTGCTTCTCCGCCGAAAGTTCCGCGCTGTCGGCGCGCTGTGCTTCACGTGGGGCAGCAAGGTCGTCCCCGTCGAGGGGAGCCGCGCCGAGGAGATGATTGACATCCTCGGACGGTGGGCCCAAGCTTTCGGAGTCGGTCTGTCACGGTTGTATCGGCTACGCGAAGAGCTGATGACGAAATGAGCGAAGGCAAGAAGAAGGACGTTCCCACCACCACCGAAGTAACGGTGAACTGGAACGGCCTCGCTCGCTTTCTCGGTTGGAGTCGCAGCGTCGACGAGCTGAAGCGCGTCGAGCTCGAGTCGCCCACGTCGGAGTCCGCGCGCCGTACGGGCTCGGACGACTAGTTCGCTGGTGCGGCGGGATGCTTCGGCGCGATGCCGAACACGCGCCCGAGCTGCTTGCCGCCGATGCGGAGCGCTCCGCCGAGAACTGCCGAGCGCCATCCTCCGCCGGTCGCCTTGGCGATCAGCTCGCGCGCGACGCGCTTGTCGACGAACGCCTCGGTGTGCTTTCGCGGGTCCGTGAAGTTCTCGACGATCGCGTCCGCGATGCGCTGCTGCGCGGTGTCGCCGACGCCGTTCGTGCCGTACTGCGCGATGAGGAGCAGCTTGCCCGCCGCCGTCATCGGCTCGAGGAGGATGTTGTTGAACTGCACGGTGCGCGCGCCGTGATCGGCCCAGAAGTGCTCGAACAACGCCTCCATCCACGTCGCATCGAACGTCGCGTCGGGGTGCGCGGCGATCGCCTCGACGAGGCAGCGCGCGTACTTGTTGCCGAGGTTCGCTCCTTGGCCGCCGATCGGATCCATCGAGATCGCCGTGTCGCCGAGCGGCATCACGACGCGGCCCGACGGCAAGCGACCCACCGGGGAGCGCACCGACGGTAAGACGGCGCCGACGATCCAGCCGAGCGGATCGCACGCGACGAGATCCTTGGCCCACGCGGCGTCCCACGGGATCATGTCCACGATGATCTCCTTCGCGCGCGCGAGGACGTCGACGGCGGACGTGCATCCGTCGAAGCGATCCATGCGTCCGCCGGCTTTGGCCTCGAACAAGAGGCACCAGCATGGTGTCCCGTCTTTCAAGAAGTACGGGATCCAGAACGCTTCGCCCGCGTCGGCGAACAGATTGAACTTCGCGCACTGAAACGGCACGCCGTCGATGGTGAGCGGCGCCCCTTTCGCGATCACCATCGCGAGCTTGCGCTGCGGCTCGTCGTAGACGCTGCGCTCGGCGTTGCGCGGGAACAGCTCGGCGAGTGGGCCGCGTCCCGCGGCGACGATCGTCAGCTCGTTCTCCTTCGCGATCTCGTCGAGACGATCGACGGTCACGCTCTCGACGACGACGCGCCCGCCCACCGACGGGAGATCCGTCATCCAGCGATGGCTCTGAAGCCGCAGATCGATCGCGAGGTTCAGCGAGCCCGGCGGCGTGCGTCCCGTCAGCGTCGCCAGGCGATTGCCCACGACCGGCGAGAACGTCAGGTGCACGCCGTGCATCCTGGGCGCGGCGTCGTCCCAGTGAGCGAGGCCGAGCTCCTTCTCGAACGCGAGCGCCGCTGCGTAGCGTACTGCCGTTCCCGTCGGTCGCGACTCGAGCCACTTCTCGGCCGTGCGATCCGAATACAGCGTCACCTCGTGCTTGGCGCGCGCGAGGCCATGCGCTGCGAGTAGTCCTGCCTGTCCCGACCCGATGACCGCGATCCGTCGTCCACCCATCTCGATCACGATAGCCGAAAACGAAACGGGCCCGCCGAAGCGAGCCCGTGTTCATCGCGTGAACGCGAGAGCTACTGCGCGGGCGCAGCCTCGGGCTCGGTCTTCGGCGCTTCGGCCGATCCTTCGCCGTCGGTGATGAGCTTGAACTCGACGCGGCGGTTCTTCGCGCGCGCGGCGGTCAGCTTGGCACCCTTGAGGTCGGTCGGGCTCTCGGCGGGCATGGTGTCGCCATAGCCCTTCGAGAGGAGGCGCGACTCTTCGATGCCTTTGCTCAAGAAGTAGGCCTTCACCGCGTCAGCGCGACCCTGCGAGAGCGAGAGGTTGTCCTGGTAGGTGGCGCCCTTCTTCGGCTTGAGCGCGACGTCATCCGTGTGGCCCTGGATCTCGAGCTTCACGTCCTTGAACTCCTGGAGCACGGCGACGGCCTTGTCGAGCGTCTTGTTCGACGCGGCGAGCAGCGTCGCGTCACCCGTCTTGAACGTGATGCCCTGGATGACACCCGTGAACTGCTTCAGCTGCTGCGGAATCTCGTCGGGGCAACCGTCGTCATCCTGGAAGCCGTTGCGCGTCTCGGGCTGATCGCCGCACTTGTCGGCCGCATCGGGCACGCCGTCACCGTCGTTGTCCGGATCGGGGCAGCCGTCTTCGTCTTGGAAGCCGTCCTTGTCCTCGGGCTCGGCGGGGCACTTGTCGTCGCTGTCCGCGACACCATCGCCATCGTTGTCGAGGTCGGGGCAGCCGTCATCGTCCTGGAAGCCGTCCATGTCCTCGGCTTCGTTCGGGCACTTGTCGTTCGCGCCGATGATCCCGTCCTTGTCCGGATCGTCGGCGACCGGAGGCTGCTCGATCACGGGCTCGACCGCCTTCTTCTTGCGGCCGAACTCCTTGTAGACGGAGACGAGCGCTTCGAAGTCGAACGCCTGACCGCTGTCGTACTTGGGAACGAGGAGGCCGCGGAGATCGAGGCGAACGCCCCAATCGTTGGCGGCGCGGTACTTCGCGCCGGCGCCAGCGTGAATCGCGAGGATGGACGACTCGTTGACGATGTTGGGCTCGGCAGAGTCGAAGATGCGGATCTGACCCGCACCCGCGATCACGAACGGCAGGATGCGGTTCGTCGGATCGGCGGCGCGGAGCTGGTAGACGAGGCTGCCGCGGTACGCGAGCGAGTACACGTCGAACACGAGCTTGCGCGGCTCGGTCGGGATGACGCCAGCCTCGGCCTCGACGCCGATCGAGTCGTTGGCGAAGTACACGCCCAACCGCAGCCCGAACAACGCAGAGTTCTTGAGGCTCTCGCGATCGGAGTCGGTGGCACGGTCGGGAACGCCGATATCACCTTCCTTACTAAACACGTGAAGGCCGGCGATACCGCCGACTTCGACTTCGGCAAGGGCGAGCGACGGGGCTGCGACCAAGGCCAGGACACTTGCGGCGACGCGCTTCATAAGTGCCGTGGTTTTCGACCTGCGAGTCCCTCTCACGCAAGGGGATTTGCAGCTTTTTAGCGGGGTTCGACGGCGCCGAAGGTCGTGGTCTTGCGTCGTGGCTCGCTCGCGGGAGTGAGCCATCCCTCGATGCGACCGCGCACGGCCAACATCTCCTCGGTGATGCTCGACCACGCGAGCTCGAGCGTGCGGTTCGTGTCCGTGCTGCTCGCGACGGTCTCCTTCTCGAGGAGCCGCGCACACGCGCCGAGGTCGCCGACCACCGCGAACGCGATTCGATCAGCGGCGCGGTCGGTCGCTGCGAGCCAGCCGAGCGCGGCGGTCATCGGGTGCACGGTCTTCTCGCGAAGTCGCGCACCGATCGCGCGGGCCTGCGCGAGCTCCACCGGATGCAGCGATGTCGCGAGCCAGCGATTGGCATGCGACGCATCGTTGGCGGGAGCCGAAGCGAGCTCGATGATCTGCGCGAGCTCGCCCGCGCGGGGAACGAGCAAGCGCGCGATGCGCTCGTTGCGCAGATCGGCGAGCGCGCGCGCGATGTGGAACGCGAGCTCGTTCTCGTCCACCGTCTTGTCGAGCGCAGCACGGCCGAGCGTGAGCACCGGGGTCAGCACGCCATCGCGTGCGCGCATCGCGATCGTGCACGCAGCGCTCAGCTCGCGATCGAGGTAGACCGGCGGCTTCTTCACGCCGAGCGCGGTGACCACGCGCGCGAGCACCGCCGCAGCGGTCGCGGGCGGCTCGTGCTCCTTCGTGGGAACCGGCGCTGGTGGACGCATGCGCGCGCGCTCCACGCCGAACGGCGGCGCGACCACGGAGAACAGCGCGGTGAGCGCCAGGTCGACATCGATCTTCGAGATCGCGACGAAGTCCTCGTTGGTCAGCGGCGCTCGCTTTACCTGGCCAGCCGTCATGCTGTGCGAAGCACCGGGGGCGAACAGCTTGTCGAGCTTGTCGCTGGGATCGGAGTTGACGATCTCGAGCGCTTCCTCGACGGCGCGCATCTTCTCGGGCTGCTTCGTGCGCTCGTACAGATCGCGAAGCGCTTTGTACGACTCGATGCGCCGCTTGTCGCCGCGGAGGACCGCTTGGTGCTGCGCGATCGCTTTCTGATCGTACTTGGCGTTTCCAAAGTACAGATCCGCCAGCCGCTGGCGCCGAGCGTCTCGATCCGCATCATCGGGCGCGAGCGTCAACGCGACCTCGAACGCCGTCACGGCGTCGTCGTTGCGATCGCTCTGCAGGCACAGCTCGCCGAGCTGATCCCAGAGGCGCAGCCGCTCGTTCGGGCGGCCCTCTTCGTTCTGCACGTCCTTGAGGCGCTTGTAATAGAAGCGAACGAGCGGCTCGACATCCGGCACGGACGCGAGGAGCTGCTCGAGCTCGTCGGCGACGTTGAACGCGAACGGATCGTCGTGCAGCGCGTCTTGAAACAGCGCGACCGCTTGCTCGTGATCGTCGAGCTCGTCGCGCGCGATCATGCCGCCGAGGTGGCGATAGCGGGCGCGCACCTTCGGATCCTTCTCGGTGTCGACGAGGCGCTGGATGACGTCGAGCGAGTAGCTCCAATCGCCGTCGCTCGTCACGAGCCCCAAGAACTTCGTGAGCAGCAGGTGATCGCCGGGCCGGTGCGCGAGCGCTTCGCGATACATCTCGCGCGCCGTCGCGTTGTCGCCGAGCTCCGTGTAGCGATCGCCGAGGTCGGCGAAGCGCTGCGCTTTCTCCTCGGGAGGTGCGAGGTTCGCGAGCGCGAGCTGCGACGCCGCGTACGCGAACGGGTCGGCGCCGGCGAGCTCGGTCTTGAGCTGGAGCGACTCGCGGTGCGTCGGCTCGATCGCGAGTGCGATGTCGAGATGCTTGTCGGCGCTGTCCTTGTCGCCCACGTGGTGCGCGCACTTCGCGATGCGGAAGTGAACCTCCACGCGGCGCTCGGGCGAGAGAAGATCCTCGTCCTCGAGGAGGCTCTCCAGCATCGGGCGCGCCTTGGCCCACTGGCCCGCCTCGAACAGCATGTCCGCGAGCTCTTTACGCGCGCCGGTGTCGGCGGGATCGAGATCGACAGCGCGCGACAGCGCCGAGCGCGCACCCGTCTTGTCGCCGAGCTCCATCGCGATCTTCGAGCGCGTCATGAGGTAGCGACGCAGGCGAGCGGGATCGTCGGTGGTGCGGATGATCTTGTCGAGGATCGGCGCGAGATCCACGAGCGCGCCCGTATCGATGCACAGCTCGACGAGCGCGACGCCTGCTTTGTGGTTGTCGGGATCGGCCTTGCGCGCTTGCAGATACAGCTGCACCGCGCCTGTCGTGTCGCCGAGACCGACGGTGTAGTCCGCCGCCTCGGTGAGCCACCGCGACCGCTCCTTCGCCATCGCCGGACGCGCGGCTGCCTCGAGCAAGAGCGCGATGACCTCCCGATCCTTGCCCTGATCGCGCAGCAGCTGCACGAATCCGTCGACGGTCGCGGGCAGATCCGGATCGTCCGCGCGCGATTGTTCGAACAGCCGCGCCGCGCGATCCCAGTCCGTTAGCTTCGCGTGCTCGGCTGCACGGCGCAGCACGTCCGCGCGCTGCTTCTGATCCGTGGTGACCTTCGCGAGGCGCTCGAGCGCGTCGAGCGCCTCCTCCTCGGGAGCGCCTTCACCGACGGAGAGCCGCGCCATCGCGGCGAGAGCGTCGGGATGACCGGGTGCGAGTCTGTCCGCTTCGCGATACGCGTCGAGCGCGCCGCCTGGATCGCCGAGCTCGCGCTCGTAGATGACGCCGATCTCGCGGAACAGCTCCGCGCGCTGTTTGTCGGAGTGCACGTGGATGGTGCGCCGGTGGAGCAGGTCCACGAGCACGGGCCACTCGCTCGTCGAGCGATAGAACAGCTCGAGCGTCTCGTGCGCGTGATCGTCGTCGGGCTTCACGAGCAGCACGCGCTCGAGGCAATCCGCGGCGTAGTACGGGCGGCCGACTTTCTGCCACGCCGTCGCCATCGCCGACAGCCGGTCCGCAGCGCCGTCCTCGTGGATGTCGATCAGCGCGTTCATCGTGTCGAGTGGAAGCTCGTCGTAGCGTTCGGTGATCCGCGCGAGCCGCAGCAGCACCTCGACATCGCCGGGCTCGGCCGCTTCACCGAACGCGGAGAGGCGCACGACGAGGGCGCGGTCCGCATCGTCGCGCTCTTCGAGAGTGGCCGAGAGGTCGCGCAAGATCCTCGCGCGCTCGCTGCTCTCCTCGGTGGCTTCCACCTTCGCGAGGTGCAGGTCGACGACGCGGTAGCCCTCGGTGTCGAGAGAGGCGCTCGCCGCACGTGCAACGCCGCGCTCCACGGCGGCCCGTACACGCGCGCCATCGAGCTCTGGAAACTCCTCGAGCACCGCGCGGACGAGGATGTCCACGGACCCGAGCGTGGCGGCCTTGCCTCGCATGTCGTCGATCCTACTGCGGATCGACGCACGATGGCCGCTACCCGCGATCGATTCGCTAGTGCTTCTGGCCGACGGCCGCGAGCTTCTCTTCGACGATGATGTCGCTGACCTTGTGGGTCGGAGCGTTCAGCTTCTTGCTGCGCTCGAAGATGTCCCACATCGTGTCGTAGATCTTCATCGTGTTCTCGCGCGCCTTCGCCGCGTCGTAGCCCTTCACTTCTTGCGCGACGTTGACGAGGCCGCCCGCGTTGATCGCGTAGTCGGGCGCGTAGAGGATGCCGCGCGCGTGAAGGTCGTCGCCGTGGCGCGGCTCGGCGAGCTGGTTGTTCGCAGCGCCCGCCACGATCGCGGCCTTCAGGTGCGGGATCGTGGTGTCGTTGAGACCGGCGCCGAGAGCGCACGGCGCAAACACCTCGCAATCGACCTCTTGCACCTTGTCGATGTCGGTGATCGCAGCGCCGAACTCGCGCTTCGCACGCTCGCTCTTGAGCTTGTCGACATCGGCGACCGTGAGCTTCGCGCCCGCCGCGTGGAGCTCTTTGCACAGATAGTAGCCGACGTGACCGACGCCTTGCACCGCGACGTGCACGCCCTTCAGGTCGGGCTTGCCGAGCTTGAACTTCACGGCGGCTTCGATGCCGCGGCGAACGCCGAGTGCGGTGAACGGTGACGGATCGCCCGAGCCGCCGTGTGACGGATCGATGCCCGTGACGTGCTTGGTCTGCGTGCGGATGATCTCCATATCCTCGAGACCGGTGCCGCTGTCCTCCGCGGTGATGTAGTGACCGCGAAGGTCCTCGATGAAGCGACCGAACGCGCGAAACAGCGCGACGCGATCGAACTTGTGTTTCGGGCGAATGATGACGCTCTTGCCGCCACCGTGACCCAGGCCAGCGAGCGCGGCCTTGTACGTCATGCCGCGCGCGAGGCGAAGGGCATCCACGAACGCCGCATCGTCCGTGTCGTATTCGATAAATCGACAGCCACCGAGGGCCGGTCCCATGCGCGAGTCATGGATCGCCACGATCGCTTTCAGCTGCGTCGCCTTGTCGAACTTGAAGTGAACCTCGCCGAAGTCGTGCGCGGCGAGCTTTCCGAATACGTCCATGCAGGTGTCGTAGTGCGATGCATGCGCGCTTGTCTAGTCGGGTGGGCGCAGACCCGATTGGCATTCGTAGTGGGTCTCCTCGTGGAGGCCTCACCACGCAGTGCGTCGTTAACAAGGCGCAACTGTTCGCCTCGATCGCGCCGAGATCTGTGCACGTCGTGGCCCGCACGATGCACTTCGCCCGTGCATGACGTATTCGTCACCAGACGCGCGACGGTCGCGATGGCGCGCTCGTCCGATCGATAGAGTGGACGTCCTGGGAGGGCCGATCTGGCGGTGGAAGTGGTTGGCGCGGATGTGGGCACGGCTCTCCAAGCACCGCCCGTCGCTCCGGCAGTGCGGCAAGTGGCCTGCAGCGCATCGCGTCGCGAACCTCCGTAAACCGTAACGGCGGGTCGCGCGTGTCATCCACATGCGATCTCGCTGCCTCGCTGCCGCTCTCGCCGTGTCTCTGCTGGCCCCGCTCGCCGGCGCCGAAACCAAGCCGGCGAAGGCGCCCGATCCTCGCCGCGTCTACGACCGGATGGTGCAGAAGGTCGCCAACATGGTCGACGACGAGCGCGCGTACAACGTCGCGAGTGCGTATGGCCTCTCGCTGCTGAACGTTCTGTGGGAGGACACGGGGCGGTGGGAAGGATCGAGCGTCGGTCCCAACATCAGCGACGTCACGATCGAGGTCGAGGGTGCGAAGGTCGGCAAGAAGGCCCGCACGTACCTGATGCCGGTGCTGCGCCACGACAACTTCACCGACAAGACGGCCGACGTGAAGATGGACAAGATCCTCATTCCGGTCGGCAACCAAGCACCGAACGGACAGCTCGCGCTGATCTCGCTCGCCGAGCTGCTGAAGGATCCGACGCCGTACCTCTCGAACGCGGACAAAGGAAAGATCAAGGGTGGAACGCTGTGGGCGAAGCGCGATTCGCACGCGCTCGTCAGCGCACAACACGCGTTCTTGCCCGTGCCGAAAGAAGGGCAGGCGACGTTCTGGCCCGTGATCTTCAACTATCAATCGACCAAGAAGAACCCTGCCGTGCTGACGATCCTCGTCACGCGACAAGGAACGTCGATCACGATCATCGACAACAACCGCGACACGGTGAGCGGCGGAGACTCGTGGGGGCAGCGTCTCTACTTCAACCAGGGCGGCGAGAAGGCGCCGCTCATCGCCGAGCGCATGAGCGACGTGAAGGAGAAGGGTGTCACCGCCAACGGCGAGAACGCACAGGACCTCAATGACGATGCGAACGTCCTCATGCTGATCCAGGTGCCGCTCCAGTATCGCGAGCCACCGCGTCGCAAGGCGGCCTTCTCGTCGTTGGCCCTCTCCGCGGGCTACGCCGCCTCGGGAGCCAGCGCGGCGCCGAAGGAGGAGAAGTCGGCGCGCCGTACGCGCAGCGAGGCGCCGGATATCGATGTCGCGGTCCTCGGTCACGGCCCGACGGAAGGCCCGTACACGGAGCTCGACGGTCTGACGATCGCGCGCGACACGCGGTTCCCCGTTCGCGTGACGCTGCAGTTCTATCAGGCGACGTCGAACGGCGTCGTCGGCAACGCGAACATCAAAGCGATGGCCGCGCAGATCAAGAAGGTCTACGGCAAGGGCGACTACGTCGGCTCGCTTGTCGTTCCCACCGGCGCGGATCGCCTGCGTCCCACGAACTGGACAGGTGTGTCGACGCTGCCGACGAACGTGACGTGGCGCGACTTCCCCGGCCTCGTCGAGCGCGTGACGATGTACGCGCTGCTTCCGCTCGCCGCTCGCCGTGGCGCGAAGCTCGGGATCTGAGCTACGGAACGTCGACGAAGATCGGGTTCGTGAAGCTCGGCATCGAGTTGTCGTTGACCGGCGCGCCCGAGCCCGCGTTGTCCACGCGCACCACGTAGAACGTGTCCGCGGCGGGCGCGGTCAGCGTCACCGTCCCGTCGTAGCGGACAGCGCTGGTGTCCTGCGGATCGAGCATGATCGATTGCAGCTCTTGCCCGCCTTGATAGATGCGAATGCGCGACAGCGGGCGCCACGGTGCGGCTTGCACCTTGATGTGCAGATCGAACGTGCCGCTGACCTGCGCCGTATCGCCGGGCATCGCGCTGCCGATGCTCGCGGTGACGAACGAGCTCGTGCTGACGACGACGTGGCGCGCGCGGATCGCGGCGACGATCGCGTCCGGATCGACGGTGGCGGGGTTGTCGTTGCCCGGGCCGACGTAGACGTACGTGCGCGCTTCGCCCGCGTAGCGCGACGCTCCGTGTGAATCCGACGAGCCCGTCGCGCACGTGCGCGAGCCGAGCTTGACGAGCTTCATCCAGTCGTCGAACACCATCTCGAAGTCGCCCGCCGACGACGAGTTCGCGACCTCGATCGCGTCGGCGCCCGAGATGTCGGACAGATCCGTGTCGGACGGCAGACCGAGCGTCACCGGGTTGGCGTGCGCGATGCCCGTCGAGGGATCGAGATCGATCGCGTCGAACAGGCTCGAGCTGCCGTCGCGTGGATGGTTGATCTGCACGATCGCGTTGTTGCCGGTGTCGTGCATCGCTTGGAACACCTGCGCGGGCGAGCGCCCGAGCCACGACGGCGCGCCGTTGCCCGTGCGGTCCGGCTTGGGAATGAACGGGAAGCCGTTGATGTGGCCCCAGATCAGCGACGACACCTCCGCGCCGATCAGCGTGCCGAGCCAGTCGTCGAGGCCGATCTCGCGAATGACCGGCGCGTAGTCGGTGATCATGTCGTGATCCGTGGAGACCGGGACCTCCACGCCTTCGGCGGCAACAGCGCGAATGCGATCGTCGACGGGGAGCGTCGAGTCGGTCGACATCTCGGAGTGGAGGTGCGTGTCGAGCGAGATCCAGCCCGCGGTATCGACGACTCGCTCGAGGCGCGCGTCGATCGGGACCGTGGCGCCGTCGTCCACCTGCACCGAGCTCGCGACGAACAGGTCGTACTCGAGTCCGCGCGAGACGGTCACGCGATGCGCTCCGGGCACGACCGGAACGGAGAGGTTGCCCGTGGCATCGGCCCACAGGATGCGGCGATCGTTGCCTTGCTCCACGAGAATGCGCGCGGGGAGTGGTGTGCTCGTCGCGTCGTCGCGCACGGTGATCTCGAGCGTGCCGCTGGGGCCGCGCTCGGCGATCGCGCCGTTCGAGATCGGAACGACGGGGCCGGGAGCTGCACCCGCGGCGATCGCTTGCATCGAGAACGAGCCGACGGCGGGCAGGGTGATCGTCGCGGTGTTGCCGTTCGGCCGCGCGATGGTGATGGGCTTGTCACCATCGTCGGTGACGAGGATCTCCACGCCCGGCGTGGCGCTCACGTCGTACGAGAGCGTCGCCGTGCCGCGGTGCGCCCAGCCTTGCTTCGTGATGCTCTCGATCGAGCCATCGCCGACGAGGAAGTAGTGCGTGGTGCCCGTGGAGTCCACCGATGCACCTTGCACGAGGCGGATGCCCGCGAGATCGATCATCGTCAGGTTCTCGCCGTACACGAGGCCATAGGAGGTTGTCGTTCCCGAGGTCGCGACGAACTGGCCGGAGGCCTGGCCGTCGACCGCTCCTCTGCCGGGGACAAAGGACGGCGCTCGGCCGCCGAGGAACATCGCATCGTAGAGATCGTGGGAGGTCTCGACGTTCTCGCCGTCGGAGGTGAACACCTTGGACTCCATCTCGAGCTCGGTCGAGCCGGGATAGAGGCGATAGCGTCGTTCGAAGATCACGTCGGGCACTTCGCGCGAGCCCGCGGCGGCGATGAGCTCGAGCTGCGAGGCCGGCCCGCGAACGACGATCTCGGCGAAGCCGTCCTTGCCGGACTTGGTGATCACGAGCTCGTCGAAGGCGCCGACGGTGAGATCGACGGCGGGCAGGATCTCCTTCACGAGGTCCTCGCTCCAGCCGGTCTCCGTACGACGAACGGCGTCGATGATGCCGCCGCCCGATCCGCCGTGCAGGTAGTAGCCGGCACCGGGGCCGCGAAGGATCACGCGGATGCGCTCGTTCTCGAGCAGGAAGTCGCCCGCGCGTCCAGCGGCGAGGCGTCCGGGGGCGAGCTCGTCCGCGCATTCGATCACCTTGGCGCGCGCCTTCGCGCTGGTGATCGGCTGCGTGCAACCGGTCTCGACGTCCGGATCCGGTGTGAGCGGCTGCGGACCGACGATCTTCAGGTTGTCACCGCATGCCGCGGTGATGAGGAGGAGACAACAGAGGCGCTTCACGGCAGGCAGTCTACGCCGCCCTTGCTCGTCTCTGTGGGCAGCAACCAAGCGAACCTGACGCGCCCCGCATGCGCTCGTGCTCTAGAAAGGCTCTAGAAGTCGGCGCCGATGCCGAGCTGCACGACGAGTGGGTTGACCCACACGGACATCTTCGCGGTGCCGACCTCGACGGTATCGAACAGCGGCAGCCCCGGCGTTCGCACCTGCACGTGCTCGACGGTGCCGCGCGCGAGCATGCCCACGATGTACTTGATGTCGAGGCGCGCCTTGATGCGCTTGTAGATCGTCACGTCGAGACCGCCTTGCAGCACGAGGCCGGGCGCCGGCGCGATCTCGAACGAGGGCTTGCTCACCTCGGTCAGCGTCGGGTTCGTGATCTCGCCACCCGTCGTGAACATGATCGACGGTCCGATCCCGACGAGCGGAACGATGCGGCGATCGACGCCGAGCGGCGCGTACACGGCGGTGACGACGATCGGGATCGCGGTCGCTTTGCCGAGCTGGGGACCGAGCGCTCCCACGCCGGTCGGAATGCCGAGCGCGTCGGGTGCGATCGACTCGTCGCGCAGCGAGCCCGTCGCTTCGAACCTCACGTCGAACGGGATGCCGAGGATCGCTTCGACGGAGAGCTTGCCCCCGAGCCACGGCAACACGTAGCCGACGATCGCGCCGGGAACGGTGGCCGACGTGACCGTGGCGCCCGAGCCCGCGATCGGCCCGTTCTGCAGCGCGAGGCTCGCGGGACCGTCGACGTCGGCGAGCTCCATCTCGCGCGACGTGGCGAGCGGAGCGATGTGAACACCGCCGAGGCGAAAGTAGAAGCGACGCGGTCTGGGAGATGCAGGCGCGGCCGGTGTTGCGTCGACGGACGTCGTGCTCGCGGGCTCGACGACAGCGACTGATTTCGGCTCCGCGAGCGCAGCCGGTGCGAGGAGCAGGAGCAGGAGGAGAGACTTCATCGCGACACTCCTCGCAGCGTCGGCGAGACGAGCCGCAGCTTCATCTCACCGGCTGGAACGACCATCTTCACGGCACCGTCGGCGACGAGCGACGTGATGTTCACGGTCACTGGCAGGTCTGCCTTGTTGGCCGCGGTGATCGCGATGCGTCCGTCGGGCAAGAACGTCACCGGTCCCTCGAGCACGAGCGACAGCGGCTTGCTGTGCAGATCGTGGTTCGCGAGATCGAGCGCGACGGACATGTCCGGCGCGTCCATGTAGAGATCGAGCTGCGCGATCAGCGTGGGCGTGCCGCCATCGTCGACGATGTAGCCCATCACGGGCCCGTTGGCCGGCTCGCGGATGCGCATCACCGAGGTGCCGGTGTCGGTGTTGATCGAGAGGAGCACCGTGGCGCTCATCGAGATGTTCGTCGCGAGCATGGCCTGCGGCGACATCGTGACCGGGATGCACGACGGCGCGGACAGTCCGCCGGGCAGGGCGCAGTTCTGCGCGAGCTCGCCCATCGTGACCGGCATGTCGCCGCGGAGATACATGCACGCTTGCTTGCCGGGCATGCCGGGAATGCAGTCGTCACCAGAGAAGCTCGCGGCGGAGATGGCGCCTTCCGTGCCGAGGATGGCCATGGCAGCGCGGTTGTCGTCGGCGAGCACCTCGACGCTATCGACATACCCCGAGCCGTTCACGTCGGTGTACGGACCGGAGCTCACGAGCATGTACGTGCCCTTCGTGGGCGCGGCACCCGTGAATGGAATGACGAGGTTCGGTCCGCCGCCATCATTGTCCTTCATGCCGCCGAGCGGATCGAAGCTCGCGGCGGAGCCGTTGCCGCACAGCTCGTTCGCGCTGCAGCCGTCGTTGTCGCCAGAGATCAGCGAGAAGCGATACCGCGCGCCCTCGGTCCATGGCACGTCGGGGACGAACTCGAGCATGCGATCGCGGCGAAGCAGCGTGCCGGGAACGACGTTCGTGCACGCGCCCGCGGCGTCGAGCGCTTCGATGCGAACGCTACCTTGACCACACGCGGTGCCGAGCGTGATCGACGAGGGCGTGATCGATTGGCTGAACGTGACCTGCACGTTGTCGTCTCTGCCGATCGTGAACGGGTGATAGAGGTCGTCGTTGCTCCTGCCGCTCGAGCAGCGGCCCGGGCTCGTCGCCGTGGCGCCGGTGAGCGAGCACGGAACGCCGGGATACATACCGGTCACCACCATGGGGGCGCCGGTGTTGGCGAGGCGCGGCGTCGAGAACGCCATCGTCTGACCCATGGCGAGCTCGTTGCCGGCGAGGTCCGCGATGTCGCCCATCACGAGGCGATAGCTCGTGGAGTACGCGAGCTTCGCGAGCGGCCGCACGACGATCGTCGAGCCGTGGCTCTCGAACACGACAGGCACCACGGTGTTCGTTCCGGTCTCGAGACGCATACCGCCTGCGCGCACGCGATCGATGTCGACCGGCTCGCTGAAGATGACCTCGATGCCGCCATCGACAGGCTGCGTGTCGCCGAGATCGGGCGACGTGGCGACGATCGTCGGTGGCTCGGTGTCCGCGATGATCGACGCAGACGGATCCGTGATCAGCTCGAGCGTGAGGTTGCTCGGCGCGACGGTCACACCGAGCAGCGCGATCTCCATCGTCGCGACGTTCTCGATCGCGAGCACGCCCTCGGTGGCCTGCGCGGTGCCGATGCTCTGCACGCCGAGGATGGTCTGCGCCATGACGGCGTTGCCTGTGGGATCCTTCGCGTAGACCGCGACGTCGAGGCTGAGATCGACGTACAGCGGCGCGCGCTCGTTCTCGGGGCGCTGGTCCGGCAGCTGATGCGGATTGCGGTACAGCCGTCCGCCCGCGTCGCTCAGCAGCTCGATCTGGATGTCGCCGGTCTCGAGGCCGGAGGGGAGCTCGCCGCCCAGCTTGATGTCGAGGCCGGTCGCGGACAGGCGCTGGCCTTTGCGCAGCACGAACGCGATCGGTCCGCCGAGGATCGTCGCGTCGCCCATCTCTGCCTCGAGCGCGACGGGCAACAGCGTGGAGGTCTCTTTGCCGATGAGCGGCTTGTCGATGGCGATGACGTTGGTGACGCCGCCTGCGCGCGAGAGCTTCGGCCCCGGATCACCTTGGCCGCGCGTCCGCAGCACCTGCGTGACCGGCGCGGTCCCTCGCGAGCTCTCGGGAACGAGCGCGATGGTCTGCGGCGAGACTTGCTGCCCACCGAGGTCGCGGACCGCGTTGCCGATCTTGAGCGAGTACGACATGCCCGGCGTGAGATCGGCGATCGGATCGATCGAGACGTGGATGCCGTTCGCGAGCAGCGTCGCCGGCACCGTGCCACCGCTGCTATCGACGAGCTCGATGGCGCCGGCGGTCATGGTCACGGTTCGCGGATCGAGCGGCTCGCTGAACACGAGGCGAATCGTCGATGTCTCGAACATCGGGCGGAACGACGTGGGCGTGTCCACCGGCGAGCCGTTGACCGCGACGAGCGTGGGTGCCGCCGCACGCGGGCGCGACGAGCGTGTCGTGAACGTCACGAGCGGTCCCGAGGCGGGAAGGTTGGTCGCGACCGGATCGATCTCCGGGCGCACGAACAGCTGGTACGCGGTGCCCGCCTCGAGCGACAGGTTCGTCAGCTCGACGGTGCGCTCGCCGACGACGATCGGCATCGCATCGACAACGCCCGACGGTCCGACGAGACACACCGCGCCGCTCGTCTCCGTGCACGGGCCGAGCGCGCTCGCGTCGACCGCTTCGGAGAACGTGACGAGCACGCGCGCGCCGGTGGGAACATCGAGCTGCTCGTCCATCGGATAGGTGAACACGACGCCCGGCTCTGCCGTTGCCAGCGGCTCCACCGGATCACTGCACGCAGAGCAGACGGCTGCGACTAGAACGATCCCTCTCGTCACGAGCCCAACGTATCAAACGGGCTCGACGCCGATCCACAAGGGAAAGTGCTCTGACACAGCGCGTTCTCGTACGGAGATGATCCGGTCGCGCGCGATCTCCGACGGAAGCCTCGCGATGACGCCACGGCCGCCCTCGTGCGCGCTCGTCATCACGCGTTCGGCTTCGTCGGGTGAGAGAGAAAACACATCTTTCAGTACATCCACGACGAACTCGCGGGTGGTCAGGTCGTCATTTCGCAGCACCACCAGAACATCGCGCGCTCCGTCGATCGTCGACCGTGGCATCCGCTCGCCATGCACGAGCAGGAACAACAACGCGTGCGCCGTGAGCGGAGGCTCGTCGAACAGTGGTCCGCCGTGCGTGCGGAGCAAGTGGCCGAACAGATCGGCGCACGTCGCGGCGCGTCCGGCCATCTGCGCCGTCGCGGATGCGTGCGCGACCGCCAGGACGGCTTCGGGGACACCGAAGCCCATGAGATCCATCACGCCGCGATCCAGCTCGGCGAGCACGCGTGCTTCGAGCGCTTCGGCGTCACCATCGAGCGCCTTCACGGCCTCGACGAAGGTGTCGTCCTGCAACAGGCCATACGCGAGGTGCATCGGCGCGAGCTGCTGGCGGCGCTGTGTGGCCTCGTGATTCGCGACGTGCAGCACGACCTGCATCTCCGTCGAGAGCGTGTCGAGGAACGCCCTGTACTGGCGCTCGTAGCGTCGCCGGCGCAGTCGCTCCCAGCCGACGGCGGTCAGCGCTGCGCCTCCGAGCAGCAGATACTCGATCACGAGCACAGGGTGCCATAGGATCGCGACGTGGATCGTTACGACCTCTGCGTAGTCGGTGCAGGCCCGGGTGGCTTCGCGGGCGCGATCCGCGCGACGGATCTCGGCAAGCGCGTCGCTCTCGTCGATGGCGGGCCGCTCGGCGGTGCCGGCATCTTCGACGGCGCGTTGTCTTCGAAGACGCTGTGGCACCTCTCGGGAGACTTCGCGCGCGCACGCCGCTGCGATCGCGGGTACGACGGTGGCGCGCTCACCGCGAGCTGGAGCGAGATCCGCGCCCAGGTCGCATCTGCGTGCGGCGAAGCGCAAGCGCTCCTCGAGCAGCAGCTGCGCGCGCTCGCTGATCGCTCCGCCGATGGATCGCGCGGCTCGATCGAGCGCATCCGTGGGCGCGGTCAGTTCGTCGCGCACGACGCGATCCGCGTCGGTGACCGCACGATCGCCGCCGATCGCTTCCTCATCACCGTGGGCTCCAAGCCGCGCGTGCCGCCGAACATTCCCGTCGACGGCGTGCGCGTGCTCACGAGCGATCACATCGAGCATGTGGCCGAGCTGCCGGGACGACTTGCGATCATCGGCGCCGGCGTGGTCGGGTGCGAGTACGCGACGATCTTCGCTCACTTCGGATCGACGCGCGTCGAGCTGTTCGATCGCCAACCGCGCATCTTGCCGTTCGAGGACGAAGACGTCTCCGCCGTCGTGGCCGCGCGCTTCTCCGAGATCGGCGTCTGCGTGCATCGCAAAGCGCAGATCCAGGCGGTGAAAGTGATCGGCACCGAGAGCGACGGCGCCGCCGAGGTCACGTGGCTCGACGAGACTGGTGCGCAGCGCACGGAGCGCTACGACCGCGTGCTCGTCGCGACCGGACGCGCGCCATCGACCACGGGCCTCGGTCTCGAGCACCCCGGCGTTGCCGTCGATCCGCGCACGGGCGGCATCATCGTCGAGTCGTGCCGGACGTCGGCCTCGCACATCTGGGCCGCCGGCGATGTCACGCCGGATCTCATGCTCGCGAACCTCGCGGAGCTCGAGGCGCGTCACTGCGTCGAGGACATGTACGGGCTGGATCCGCCGCCGATCATTCACGAGGCGCAATCGGCGATCTACTTCCTGTCGCCGGAGGTCGCGGCCGTCGGTCTCGACGAGCAGATGGCGCGCGCGAAGGGCATCCGCTATCGCGCGGCGATCGTGTCGAACTCGCTCAACCGCCGCAACCTCGCGATGCGCGCGACCGCGGGCTTCGTGAAGCTCCTCGCCCGTCCCGATGGGCGCTTGCTCGGTCTTCGCGTCGTGGGGCCGCAGGCGGGCACGTGCATCCAGGGCGTGGCGCTGCTCATCGGGCAGGGCGGAACACTCGACGCCGTCGATCGCTGCGTGCACCCGCACCCGGCGGTCACGGAAGGCGTGCTCGAAGCCGCGCGGCTCTTGCTCGGCACGTCGCTCTACAAGCCGGACGCGATGGACGGTCGCTGTCGGATCGTCGATGGGTAAGGGTGGCTAAGGGTCCTCGTCGACTCTAGTCGACAAGGACCGGCTCTTCTTTGCTGACCGTCGTAGCGCGCTCGAGCACGACCTCGAGCCACGACAGCGCAGCCGGACCGAGATCGAGAAACTCCACGCCGAGGCCAACCGGCTCGCTCTCGTTGGGGATCTCGACGACGCGGCGCACGTGACCCGCGATCGCGAGCGGCGGTCCACCGTCGACGAGCAGCGTCAGCTGACAACGCGTTCCGATCGGGTCGAGCACCTGCGTGCAAACGAACACGCCGCTCGTCGAGAGATCCTGCGTGGTCGCTTCGAGCTCGAGCTCGCGGCTCACGTAGAGCACGGTCATCTCGATGAACTTGCGCTCGCCAGCGCGGCGGTCCAGGAGCGGGTTTCGCCTCACGTCCGTGCGCTGCTTCGGACGGAACTCGTCCCACACGTGCCCGCACTTTCCGCACTTCTCGTCGGACGGGCTCACCGCCGATCCGCACGCGGGACAGCGCTGCACGCGGAAGGGCGGCGGTGCGGTGGTCGGTAGCTTCGACGTGGCCGCGCGGCGCGACGCAGGCGGGCCGTCCTCGTCGAGCACGAGCGTCGACGGTAGCGGGTACGCGTGATCGGCGGTGCGAATCGTGAGCTCGCGGCTGCCGACGCGGATCGAGTCGCCATCGGCGACTGCACGCGGGTGCCGCAGGCGCTCGTCGTTGAACAGCGTGCCGTTGCTCGAGTGGAGATCCTCGACGAGGACCTCGTGCGTGTGACGCACGAAGCGCAGGTGCCGCCGCGACACGGCGGGATCGTTGAAGCGCAACATGCAACCGATATCGCGTCCGATGATCGTCTCGCCGAGCGGCAGCTCGACGAAGTCACCGAGGTACTCGATATAGAAGCGGCGCACGCTCGCTGGACTTATCGCGAACCTCGTCGCTGCGGAAGCACGATCTTGCGGTGTGCCCAACTCGCGCATGGAAGGGCTACAATGGCGCGAGGCCCATGGCGCGTTGCGAGATGTGCGAGAGCTCCCATGCGGGGGGCATCCAGCACTGTCCGGAGCACCGGACAGGCGAAACGATCCAGGGCAAGTACGAGATCGGGCAGCTCCTCGGTTGCGGTGGCATCGCGGCCGTGTACGCGGCGCACCACCGCGTGCTCGAGCGCGAGATCGCGCTGAAGGTGTTGCACAAGCGGTTCGCCGTCGATCAGGAGCTCGGCGCTCGCTTCGTTCGCGAGGCGCGCGAGACGGCGGGCATGGGGCATCCCGCGTTCGTCGCCGTGCACAACGCGGGGACCACCGACGACGGCTGCGCGTTCATCGAGATGGATCGTCTCGAAGGTCGCGACCTGTACTCGATCCGCAAGGACGAGGGAACGATCAGCCCGGGCCGCGTCATCCAGATCGCGATCGAGGTGCTCGGCGGCCTGCAGGCGCTTCACGATCGCGGCGTCGTCCATCGCGACCTGAAGAGCGCCAACATCTATCTCGTCATCGGACCGACCGGGGAGGATCAGGTGAAGCTGCTCGATCTCGGCTTCGCGAAGGTCGACGACGATCTCGGCAAGCTCACCACGCGCAACCAGCTCCTCGGAACGCCGCTGTACATCTCGCCGGAGCAGGCCGCGGATCCCACGGCCGTCGATGGTCGCGCAGACGTGTTCTCGCTCGGCGTGGTCATGTTCGAGATCCTCACGGGCAAGTGGCCCTACACGTTCTCGTCCAAGGGCGATCTGTTGCCCAAGGTCCTGAAGGGCGAGCTCGAGCGCCATCCGGCCAAGCTCCGTCCCGAGCTGCCGGGCTGGCTCGATCTCATCGTGGCCAAGGCGCTGTCGCACTCGCGCGAGACCCGGTTCGCGTCGGCAAACGAGATGCGCGAGGCGCTCGAGGGGGCCAAGCGCGTGACCGCCAAGCCCACGCGCCCCGGGTTCCTCCGCCGGATCCTCAAGCGCTGAGCGGACCTACGCGGGCGTGGACCCGTGAGGATCCTCGATCTCGATGGGATGCCGTTGGTGTATAAGCGCGTCCATGCGCTTCGTGATCGCGTCTTTGCTTGTAATGACCGTCGTCGGCTGTGGCCCCGCTGAACGCAACGGTGGTGATGGTGGCGGCGAGGAGCAGTGCGAGGGACTCGAGTGCCGCATCGTCAAATGCGAAGAGCAGGGCAGGCCACCGACGACCATCTCCGGAACGGTCTACGCGCCGAACGGAACGCTCGCGCTCTACGGCGTGAACGTCTACATCCCGCTCGGTGATCCGGGGCCGCTCCAGCCCGGTCTGCAATGCTCGCGGTGCACGGACACGCTGCAAGGTGGCGCGCTCGTTCACGTCGTCACCGACGACAAGGGACAGTTCACGCTGCCGAACGCACCGTCGGGTCTGAACATCCCGATCGTGATCCAGGTCGGCAAGTGGCGCCGTCAGATCACGGTGCCCAACGTCACCGAGTGCTCGGACAACCCGCTCGTCGCTGCTGACACGTCGCTGCCGCGCACCAAGCTGCAAGGTGATATCCCGAAGATGGCGCTCGTCTCCGGCAACTGCGACGAGCTCGAGTGCCTCATGCGCAAGATCGGCATCGCCGACTCCGAGTTCACGAGCGACACCGGCACGGGTGCGATTCACCTCTACTCGAGCAACGGCTGGAACACGATCAGCGGTGGACAAACGCTGAGCCGCATGTCGTCGCTGTGGGGCGATCTCGACAAGCTGAAGCAGTACGACGCGGTGTTCATGTCGTGCGAGTGCGGCCAACGCGCAGACGAGAAGACGCAAGCGATGATGGACAACATCAAGGCGTACGCTGACCTCGGCGGTCGCGTGTTCGGCTCGCACTATCACAACATCTGGATCGACGGAAGAACGGGCGGTGGTGGTCCCTCGCCCTCGTCCGAGTGGACGCGCGTCGCATCGTGTCCGAGCGAGACCAGCGGCCCGTCGACGGCGATCATCGATCAGATGTCGAACCCCAAGGGGGCGGCGTTCGCGCAGTGGATGCAGAACGTGATGGGCTCCACCTCGCTCGGCGTCGTGCCGATCAGCTCGCCTCGGCAGATGTGCGACTCCGTCGACAAGACCATCGCCGAGCAGTGGCTGTATGCGAGCAGCACGAACAAGCCGCAGACGATCCAGTTCACTACTCCGATCGAGCAGCCCAAGGAGCAGCGCTGCGGCAAGGTGGTGTTCACCGACATGCACGTCAGCGGTTCGGGAAGCTCGCCGGGCACGCCGTTCCCGGACAACTGCGACAGCCAGCCGATGACGCCGCAAGAGAAGGCGCTCGCCTTCATGCTGTTCGACATCGCCAGCTGCGTCGGTCAGATCTTCTGACAAACTAGCCGAGTGATCGGGGAGGTCATCGGCAACTACCGGATCGAGGCGGTTCTCGGTCAGGGCGGCATGGGTGTCGTGTATCGCGCCGAGCACGTGACGCTCGGGCGCGCGGTCGCGGTGAAGATGTTGCAGCCGAGCATCGGCAGCGACGCGGCGATGGTCCAGCGCTTCTTCAACGAGGCGCGCGCGGCCTCTGCGATCGACCACCCGGGCATCGTCGAGGTATTTGATTTCGGCACGCATACCGACGGACGCGCGTACATCGCGATGGCGCTGCTCCAAGGCGAGAGCCTGGAGGGACGACTTCGCCGCAAAGGCCCGCTGCCGCCGCTGCTCGGTGCATCACTGCTCGCGCAGGTCGTGAGCGCACTCGCGGCGGCGCACGCGCGCGGCATCGTTCACCGCGATCTCAAGCCCGACAACATCTTCCTCGTGCCGAACGAGATGATGCCCGACGGCCTGCAGATCAAGCTGCTCGACTTTGGCATCGCGAAGCTCGCCAACGATCAGTCGTCGTTCAAGACGCAGACAGGCGCGCTGATCGGAACGCCCGCGTACATGAGCCCCGAGCAGTGCATGGGCGCGTCGGATCTCGATCACCGCACGGACATCTACTCGCTCGGCTGCATCCTGTTTCACGCGCTGACGGGACGGACGCCATTCACGTCCGAGCACGGTACCGGCATGCTGATCGCGGCGCACCTGCGCGACGAGCCGCCGGATGTTCGCTCGATCGATCCGAGCATCCCAGCATCGCTCGCGATGATCGTTGCTCGCTGTCTACAGAAGGAGAAGACGGCGCGCTTCCAGACGGCGCTCGAGCTGCGCCACGCGCTCGTCGAGGCGGGCGCGCACTCGCCGACACAGCCGGGCCAGTCCGTGCCGCGCACGCCGCCGCCGAGCCAACGCTTCACGGACGCCGATGCATACGGCCAGACCATCGCGCCCACCGGCGATCGCACCACGCATCGCAGCGCGGCCGCGCAAGTGGTCCACGCGCCGGCGCACGAGCCGAGATCCGCGGCGCCCGTGATCATCGGCGTCGCGCTCGCGCTCGCCGTGCTCGTCGGAGCGGGCGTCTTCCTCGCGATGCGCGAGACCTCCGAGCCTGCGCGGCCAGCATCGTCGGTAGCCGTCGTGGCCGATGCCGCCGCGGCGACCAGCGTGGCCGACGCGCCCAGCGTGACGAACGCGATCGACGCGGGCACCGAGATCGCGAGCGCTGCGCCCGATGATCCGTGTCCCGACGGGCAGGAGCGCACCGCCGACACCGCCGGTCATTGCTGCTGGCGCGATCAAGCGTGGTCGAGCGCGAAGAACCGCTGCATCGGCGTGCCGCGCTGTCCGTACGGCACCGAGAAGAACGGCGAGAGCTGCACGCCCGCCGCGAGGCTGCGCGCGCC
This sequence comes from Pseudomonadota bacterium, assembly GCA_023428295.1. GTDB lineage: Bacteria > Myxococcota_A > Polyangia > Haliangiales > Haliangiaceae > JABFXX01. The sequence goes on along the minus strand of JAEYYV010000041.1, from coordinate 32,537 downwards.
CGCGAGCGAGGTCGTGACGCCCAACATCCGGGTGCAAGCCGTCACGAGCTTCACGCTCGCGAGCACGACCGTGACGCCTGGCGACGACATCGTCGTCAAGTTCCCCGCGCGCGTCGCGTCGCCCTCCACGGATCAGTCGTGGGTCGCCATCGCGGAAGCAAACAGCAAGGACACCTCGTACCTCTCGTGGGTCTTCGTCACCGACAAGGCGAGCTCGGCGTCGCTGCGGGCTCCGGACGCGCCCGGCGCGTACGAAGTGCGGCTGCACGCGCACTATCCGAAGACCGCGTACAACGTGGTGCACCGTGTCCGGTTCACCGTCACGCCACCGGCCGAGCAGCCCGTGCGCGTGGCCACCATCGAGCGCTTCCAGCTCGCCGATGCGAAGGTCGCGCCTGGCGGGACGATCGCGATCCGATTTCCGGGGCCGATGGTCGCGCAGCCGAGCGAGAAGTACTGGGTCACGGTGGTGGCGCCGACGGCCGCGGACTCGTCCTATCAAGCGTGGGCGTACGTCGCACCCGACGCGCGCACCGCCTCGCTCCCTGCACCGACAACGCCTGGCCGCTACGAAGTGCGGCTCCACGCGAACTATCCGAAGAAGACGGCGAACGTCGTCTTTCGCGCGCCGGTCACGATCGAATGATCACTTCGTGACGTTCAGCTGCCACTGCTGGTTCACGCGCCACGCGCGCACCGTGCGGTTCCCCTTCTTGAACGTGAAGGTCTTGCCCTTGTCGTCGGTCTCCGTCTTCTTCGGCTCGCCGTACTTCGCCTTCAGCAGCTCGAACACGACATCCCCACCGGGCTCGTTGTTGGTGTGGTGCACGACGATGCGGTAGCCATCGCTCTTGGTCGCGTGCGCCATCCAGTGCAGGTCGACCTCCGTCTGCCAGGAGGACCATTCGGTCGGCGGCAGCACGAGCTCGTGCAGCGTGCCCATGTGATGGATCGTGGCCTCGTTCTCCTTGCTGATCTGCTCGACGGTGCCGCCCACCATGCTCGGTGTTTCGATCGCGAAGCCTGCCGTGCTCGCATCACCGATGATGTCGGCGATGGGCATGTACGGACCGACGGAGAGGTTCACGTAGTCTTTGCTGACCGTCGCGATCGCTCGCATCTTCTTGTCCGTGTCGAAGTAGAACCGCGCTTTCGTGGTCTCGTTCTCGGTGAGCTCCGTCGCGTCGCCGAACTTGTCGTCGAACGTCTTCACCAGTTGCGCGGCCAGCTCCGGCGAGCCGCCCGTGGGGAACGACATGCGCACCGCGAACACCTTGCCGTCGCGGCCCATGGAGATCGTGTCGGCCGCCGGAGAGTACTCCTCGATCGTACGCGACCACGCGGGGCAGAAGCGCAGCTGCAGGCGCGATGGCTCGAGTTGATACAGGCTGTCTTTCGCGTTCTCCGCGAAGGCCTTCTTCATCGCCTCGGACTGACGCTCCCAATCGCACAGCTTCGCGCCCCACGCCGCGTGGAGCTCGTCGAGCGTGGCGCCGAGCAGCGCCTTGTCCTTCGCGAAGGCGAGGTCGAACCCCTTGCCGCCGAGGAGAACCGTCGGTGGCTCGTACTTCGAGAACACCACGCGCTCGCCGTTGCCGCGCTCGGGGATCCACGCGCGGATCGAGGCTTCGGGGTTGAACCAGAACAGCTGACCTTTCTCGAGCTTGATCGGTGGTCCCCACTGCTTCGTGAGGATCGGCTCGAGCTTGTTGTTACGCGTGGTCACCGAGATCTTCTCGAGGTTCTCTGCGTTCGAGTAGTCCAGGTCGTACGAGACATCCGCGTGCGTCTTCGACGAGAGGTAGCTCGCTTCGCCGCCGAGCGCTTTCTCGACGTCTGCCTTCTTCGTGTCGAACGTCGCCTTCGCCACCTCGGGCGGAAGCGTCACGGACTTGCCGGTGAACAGCGACGCGACATCCGTGTTCGTGGGGCGATCGGTCCTACCTTTGGCCGGTTTGTCGCCGCCATCGCCGTCCTTGGATTTCCCGCAGGCGGCAACGAGGATCATCGTCACGAAGAGTGTGCGCAGGTGCATGCCGCGCTGTAACGTGGCGGCCAGTCCCGGTCAATGCACCACGACCCCGACATCACGGCATACCTGTTCGAGCACGCACGCGACATCATCTTGGTGATCGATGCGGACGACGGGTGCATCATCGACGTCAATGCCGCCGCCGAGCGCGCGTACGGCTACTGCCGCGAGGAGCTCCTCGCACGTACCATCTTCGATCTGCGTCCGGATCCCACGATCGTCAGCCAGCAGATGCGCATCGCAGACGCGCAGGGGATCCTGTTCGACACGCATCACAAGCGTCGCGACGGCTCGGTGTTCCCGGTCGAGGTCTCCTCGCGCGGCGAGACGATGTCGGGGCGCCGCTGCTTGTTCTCGATCATCCGCGACATCTCCGAGCGCAAGCGCTTCGAGTCCGAGCGCGAGGATCTGCTCGCCACCACGCAGCACGCGCTCTCGCTGCGCGATGACTTCCTCATGATCGCGTCTCACGAGCTGCGCGCTCCCCTGACGAACGTCAGCCTCCAGCTTCAGAACCTCCAGCGCCTCCTCGATCGCGGCGCCACGCGAGCACACCTGCGTGTCCTCGCCGACGCCGCCGTCCGCGAATCGGGTCGGCTGACCACGCTCATCGACACGCTCCTCGATGCGCAAGCTGCCAAGGGTTACATCAAGCTCGACCTGGCCGACCTCGACCTGGCCGACCTCGTCACGGACGTGGCCGAGCGCTTGCGCGCGCGCGCCGAAGCCGTGGGCTCCGAGCTCGTCCTCGAGGTGCAAGCGATTCGCGGTCGTTGGGATCGCCTGCGCATGGATCAAGTGCTGACGAACCTCCTTAGCAACGCGTTCAAGTTCGGCCGAGGTCGCCCGGTGCGCGTCACCGTTACGCGCGACTCGCACGTGGCGCGTCTCGAGGTCACCGATCAAGGCATCGGAGTCGCCGACGACGACGTGCAGCGCATCTTTGGAAAGTTCGAGCGCGCAGTGCCTTCGCACTACGGCGGCCTCGGCCTCGGGCTGTTCATCGCGCGTCAGATCGTCGAAGCCCACAATGGGCGCGTCGAGGTCACGAGCTCGCCGGGCATCGGATCGACATTTCGCGTGACCTTGCCGCTCGGCTAACCCACGGTAGAAGTGCAGGACACCTAATGACAGATCCCTTCGAGCTCCTTGTCGGTCGCAGCGCGAGCACGCTGGAGGCGCCCGGCCCAACGTCCGAGCAGTTCGAGCGGCTGCTGCAGGCAGCTACGATGGTTCCCGATCACGGCAAGCTGCTTCCGTTTCGGCTCGCCGTCGTAGAGCCCGAGGGGCGGGCCGCGTTCGGCAGCGCGCTGGCGGCGGCGGCGCGCGAGCACGCTCCGTCGGCGAGCGAGTCGGCGCTCGAGAAGATGAGCGCGAAGGCGTTTCGATCGCCGGCGAGCATCGTGCTGATCGCGTCGCCCAAGCCCGGAAAGATCGAGACATGGGAGCAACACGCCACCGCCGCATGCGCTGGCTACGCGATCGTCCTCGCCGCGCGCGCCATGTCGATCGGCGCGGTGTGGAAGAGCGTGCCGTTCACGCGCGGCAAGGCGCTGGCCGAGCTGTTCGCGATGTCGGACGCCGAGCAGATGTTCGGCTGGATCCATCTCGGCACGTCGACGAAGGAGAGCGCGCCGCGCGCGGCGGTAGACGTCGCGCCGATGACGATCGTGATCGACGGCGCGGGGCGCCGGCCGTATCGCTAGCTCCAGCGCTGGATCGCGCGCAGCCCGGCAGCACGACCGGCGGCGTAATCCTCGGCGAGCGCGCGCGGATCGCGCGTGGTGCGGCCCGTGCGCAGGTGGCGCGAGGGAACGACCTCGATGATGGTACAGCCGGCGGGCGGGCGGCGCAGGAACGCGACCGCGCGCGCGTAGCGATCGCGATAGACGCGGAACGCACGCGCGAGCCCGGGCTGCTTGCGGAACGCGACGGACGCGAGCATCGACTCGACGCGTGAAGGACCGCCGAAGCGCTCGGGGCGCGAGCGGATGACCACGATCCTGCGCGCGCCGCGGCGGTACGCTTCCTCGACGGGAATCGGCGCGCTCACGCCGCCGTCGACGAAGCGCTTGCCCTCGATCTCCACGGTCTTGCGGAACAGCACGGGCACGGCGGAGGACGCGCGAAGCACCTCGATCAGCGAGTCGGCGCTGGGCTCGAAGAAGTGCGGATCGCCGGACTCGACGGAGGTGGCGGCGACGACGAGCTTCGTGGGGTGCGCGGCGGCAGCGGGCGCGTCGAGCGGGTCTTCGCGCGCGAACGCGTCCCACAAGTAGTCGATGTCGATCCAGTGGCCGCCGCGGAAGAAGCGCCGCGGATCGACGAACTCCGCGCGCGACATCTGCGTCGTGTAGCAGCGACGATTCCTGCCGTGTTGGCCGGCGAGGTGCGAGGCGAGGTTGCACGCGCCGGCGGATGCGCCGATCGCGATGTCGAACGGATGGAAGTCGCGCTCGAGGAACACGTCGAGCACGCCTGCGGCATAGATGCCACGCATCGCTCCGCCCTCGACGACGATCGCGTTCACGCAAATTCCATCGCTGGATCGGTCAGGCCGAGATAGCGAAGCGTGACGAGATCGAGCGCGTAGTTCTGATAGAGGCGCCACGGCCGTTCGACGCCTTGGCGCGGCAGATAGTCCGCGGCGCGCGTGACATACCCCGACGAGAAATCGAGAAGCGGCAGCTCGCCCATGTTCGCCGGGCGCCGAGGGCGGCACGACGTGTAGTGGCGCTCGTCCATGAAGTTGATCAAGCGGCAGACGTACTCGCTGGTGAGGTCCGCCTTGAGCGTCCACGACGCGTTCGTGTAGCCCGCCGCGAACGCGAGGTTCGGCACGTCGCTGCACATCATGCCTTTGTAGACGAGGACATCGCGAGGGACGATACGCGTGCCCTCGACGTCGAGCGTCATGCCGCCGAAGATCTGGAGTACGAGCCCGGTCGCCGTGACCACGATGTCCGCGTCGAGGTGCGTGCCCGAGCGCAGCGCGATGCCCGTGGGTGTCAGCCGCGCGATGTGATCGGTGACGACGCTCGCGCTGCCATCGCGGATCGACGCGAACAGATCGTTATCCGGTACCAGGCACAGACGCTGATCCCACGGGCCGTACTTCGGCGTGAAGTGCGTGGCGTCGAACGCATCGCCGAGCGACTTCTTCACCTGGTTGATGAGGAACTTCTTCGCGTGCGCCGGGAATCGGCGGCTGTACTGGAAGAAGGCCATCCCGAACAGCACGTTCTTCCAGCGCGTGATGCCGTACGCGGCGCTTGGTGGCAGCTTGCCGCGCATCATCTCCGCGATCGGATCCTTGCCGGGCACCGTGACGACGTACGTCGGCGAGCGCTGCAGCATGGTCACGTGGGCGGCCTTCTTCGCGAGCTCGGGCACGAGCGTCACCGCGGTGGCGCCGCTGCCGACGACGATCACGCGCTTGTTCGTGTAGTCGAGGTCGTCGGGCCAGAACTGCGGATGCACGATGCGCCCGGCGAACGTCTCGCGCCCCTCGAGCTCGGGCGTGTAGCCCTTCGCGTAGTCGTAGTAGCCGACGCAGAGATAGAGGAAGGAGCACGTCAGCGTGCGGCCCCCGGAGATCGTCAGCGTCCACCGATCGCGCGACCAGCTCGCGTGCTCGACGCGATGGCGATAGCGAATCTTCTTGTCGATGCCGTAGGCCTCGGCCGTCTCGCGCACGTACGCGAGGATCGACGGACCGTCGGCGATCGCCTTGGGCGAGGACCACGGTCGGAAGCGATAGCCGAGCGTGTACATGTCCGAGTCCGAGCGAATGCCCGGGTACGTGAACAGGTCCCACGTGCCGCCGAGTCGCTCGCGACCTTCGAGCACCGCATAGGTCTTGTGCGGACACTTGGACTGCAAGTGATAGGCGGCGCCAATTCCAGACAGACCTGCGCCGACGATGACGACATCCAGGTGCTCCGGCGCGCTCATGCTCGGAGCATAATGCACCCATGCGCCGCTTCGCTTCTCTGGGGCTTCTCGTGATCGTCGTGAGTGCGTGCAGCAAGCAGAGCGGACGCGCGAGTGGTGACGTGGCTTCGTGCAACCTCGGGGTGGCCGGCAACTGCCGCGAGTACAGCGCCGCGAACCTCGCCGCCGGAAGCGACCACCTCGCCGAGCTCTGCTCCATTGCCAAGACCGCCACGTTCGCGATGGTTCCGTGCCCGACCGCGAACATGACCGGCCGGTGTGCGAAGACGGAGCACACCGACGTCTACTACGCGAGCTATCCGATCCCCGCGAACGAGCTGGAGATGGCCTGCAACTCGTCTGGCGGGACCTTTACGAAAGCACCCTGAATAGAGGCCGCAGATGGCCGACTCGATCCCGAGATGGCGCACACGCTTCTCTGGGTAGGCTCCGATCGCTCGAAGCACGAGCACATCGAGCGCATCGCGAAGCGCTTGCCGGCATGGTCGCTCGCCACGGCGGCGACGTATGACGAGGCAAAGGCACAGTGGCCCACCTCCGGCGTCACGGTCGCCGTGAGCGAGCCCGCGACGAACGGCACCGATGCCGGCTTCCTGGATTGGGTCCGCGAGCGGTATCCCGCGACCGGCCGCTTGCTCGTGGTGAGCGATCCTCGGCGCACGGCCGCGCTCGCTGCGACGACCGCCGCACAACAAGTGATGCTCGCGAGCGCGAGCGAAGACGTCCTCGCTGCGGCGATCTCTCGCATGTCGATGCTCCGCGAGCTCACCGCGAACCCCGCGATCCAACGCGTGGTCGGCAACCTCGATCGCTTGCCGTCGGTGCCGCGCGTGTACACGCAGCTCACGCGCGCCACGGAGAGTGCGACGACCGGCGCCGCCGACATCGCGCGCATCATCGAGACGGATCCGGGCATGAGCGTGAAAGTGCTCCAGCTCGCGAACTCTGCCTTCTTCGGGCTCACGCGCCGCATGACCTCGATCCGCGGCGCGGTGATCGTCCTCGGGCTCGAGGTGCTGAAGGCGCTCGTCCTGTCGTCGCACGTGATCTCGTCGCTCGGCGCGCCGTCGCGTCACTTCTCCCTCGATCGCTTCCAAGCGTCGTCGCTGCGCGTCGCACGCATCGTCCGTCGCTTCTTGCCCGATCGCGCGGACGACGCGTTCGCCGCGGGCCTCTTGCACGACATCGGCCGCATGATCATCGGCCTGCGCTTGCCGCAGGAGTACACGCGCATCAACGAGCTCTCGGCCGCGACGGAGCAGCCGCTGCACGAGATCGAGCGCGAGTGCCTGGGCATCACGCACGGCGCGATCGGCGCGTTCCTTCTCGCGCTGTGGGGCGTTCCGTTTGGCGTGGTGGAGGCGGTCGCGTTCCACGCCGAGCCGAGCGCGATCTCCGACGGTGATCGCTCGTTGCTCGTCGCGGTACACGCCGCCGAAGCGCTGCACGACATCCAGACGCAAGGTGCTCCCGACGATCGCCTCGACCTCGCAGCGATCGAGGCAGCGAACTTCGGCCCCATGCTCCCGGTCTGGCGCGCGATCGTTGCCGCCGAGGCCGCAGCGATGTCTTGACGCGATACGATTGGTTCTATGCGGGACGAGGAGCGGGTGGCACACGACGTGGCGAGCGAGCTGCGGGCGGTGGGGATCGATGCGATCGCGAAAGGGGAGGGCGTTCACTGGCGGGTCACCGCCGGTGATGCGGACACGCGCTCGATCGTCGCGCGCTGTCTCTGGCACGAGGACGACACCGGACTCGAGCTCTCCGTCGACTTCATCGACGATCGCGTGACCGCCGCACATGGACGCACGCGCTCGGTCGAGCCCTTCCTCGTCGCGGTTCGCCACTGGATCGGCGGCTCGAAGCTCGACGAGCTCGTCGTGGTCGCTCCGTTCGTCGACGCTCGCAAGCGAGCGGCTCGTGCGATCGCGGCCTTCGTGGAGCGCGAGCTGGACCGCGTCACGTGGCACCTCGGTCCCGAGCCGATGTACGAGCTGTGGATCTACGCCGAAGGCATGCGCGCGTGTCGCGTGCTCGGCAGCGAGGTCACGTTCTTCGTCGGTCAGGTTCAGGTCGCGAGCGGACTCGAGCTCTCCGATGTTCGCGGCGCCATCTCCGCGTGGGTGTACGAGGCGGCACCGGTGGCCGCGCTCGCCGCGCGAGGAGTCACGCTCGAGCGCCACGCCGAGGTGCTCGAAGAGGATCCTGCGCGGTGGCACTGGCTCTGCGTCGTCGATCGCATCGCCGATCCAGAGGATGTGCTGGTTCCGCTCGCCCCGCTGATCGCGCTCCTCGCGAAGAGCCCGATCGTCACGCGCTTCTACACGTACTCGAGCCTGCACCGACTCCGCTTCTCGGCCAGCTCGCACTTCCCGTGGGTGGGCGACTACCCGATCGTCACGCCCACAGACGGCGGCGCGATCCTCGTCGGCGACGAACCGGCGATCGATCTAGCGCACGCCGTCGCGAAGATCGAAGCCGCGCTGTCCGCCTCCCCCATCACGCCGTTCTTTGGCTGCGCCGCGGATCACGAGTTGCCCGTGCTCGCGGCCGCGTTCCAGCGCGCCGGCAGCCATCACACGCCGCGACTCTTGCGCCGCCAGCAATGGACGGATCTCGGTGTGGTCCACGGAACGCGTCGCTGCACGTTCGTCGGCTCGGCGGTGACATGCATCGATGGCGACAAGCGATCGATGCACGAGTGCACCTCGCTCGACGCTGCCGTCTCGATCTCGATCGCGTTTCTCGGCGGCTAGGGTCTTCGATCGAGATCGGGCGGGACGTCGGGATACGCCGCGAGAGACGGCTGCAACCGCGTCACGAGCATCGGCCCGAGACCTCGTCGACGACGGTCCCCGCCGCGCGCCGCTGACAAGCGGGGAGGATCTCGGACACGGACCGTAGTAGCGTCACGGTGATGTCGAGAGCCTGGTTGTTCTGCACGGTGGTGGTGGTCGCGTGCGGCCAGGATGCGTCGCCCGAGATGAAGGAGCCGCCCATCGGAACCGATCCGACGCGCTCACCTCCCGCTCACACCGTCGGTGGCTTCACGATCGCCGTTCCCGACACGACGCTCGCGCCAGGGCAAGAGATCGAGCCGTGCTGGATCTTCCCGCTCGAGCTGATCGGGCCGTCGCACTTCGTCGGCGGCGCGGTCCTGCGCACCGGCCCGGGCATGCATCACGGCAACATCACGACGCGGCCCAAGACGGGGGAGGGCATCCGCCGCTGTCCCGACGACAACAGCGATCCGGCGACCGACGTCACCCAGGGCGGCAACGTGCTGTTCGGATCGTCGACGCAGGTGTCCGGCGAGGAGTGGTACCGGTTCGCCGACGGCGAGGCGTATCGCATCCTCGACACGTACGAGATCGTGGCGCGGATGCACTACCTGAATCCTAGCGACGAGGAGGTCGTCGTCGCGCCTACGTACGAGTGGTTCACGATCGACGAGTCCAAGCTGGAGCGGGAGATCGGTGCGTTCATCTGGATGTACCAGAACTTCACGATCCCACCGCTGTCGACGAAGACCGTGACCGCGGACTGTGTGCTCCCAGGCCAGCATCCGATGCAGGTCGTGTCGCTGCTTCCGCACATGCACAAGCTCGGCAAGGCGATGCAGGCGACCGCGGTCGGCGGACCGCTCGACGGCTACGCGTTCCTCGACTCGAAGGGCTACGATCCGGACAACGGCGTGCTCACGTTCTACGAGCCGCCCGTGGATCTCACCGAGGCGACGGGCATCACGTTCTCGTGCACCTGGGAGAACACGCTGAACCGCACGATCCGCGAAGGGATCGGCGACAACGAGATGTGCATGATCTTCGGCTACGCGTGGCCTGTCGACAAGGCGTACACGGCGTACGCGGCCGATGACAATTGCGTGATGTTCGCGACGCCTCCACCCGGTGGCTGACACTCGGCAACGCTGGTACACAACGGTCGAGTGGATTTCGATCAGGAGCTCGCAACGGTCGGCGCGATCCTGGTCGAGGAGCGCGTCCTCCGCCGCGTGATCAAGCACCACCGCAAGGTGCGTGGCTTTGGCCTGCAGGTGCCGCACGAGCAGTGCTACGCGATCCCGCGCGTCGCGCTCGCGAAGTTGCTCGAGCCGGACGATGCCAAGGTCGCGATCGATTCGCTGCCGGACCGCGTCCTCGTCGTGAGCGGGGATCGTCCCGCGCTCGCGGATGGCTCGCCCGAAGAGTCGTCGCTTCTGTGGCGCCATCTGTTTCACGCGCGCGTTCACCTGACGTTCGACGAGCTGCTCGAGAAGAAGCAGCTCGCGCTCCCCGCGATCCGCCAGCGCATCCATCGCGTCGGCCAGACGGAGTTCGACGAGATCCGCACGGTGCTGCGCCAAGAGGATCTCTTGCTGCCGCCCACCGACGACACGAGCACCTACGTCGAGTTCGTCGCGCTGTACCTCGAGCTCGTGCACTTCGCGCCGCACGCCGTGGCGCGCACGTTTCCGGCGGTGTTCGATCGCGCGGCCGTCGACGCCACGATCGCGCTCGATATCGACGCCGCCGCGCTGCTCGCCGCGACGCGACCGCCGCGTGGTCCCGAGGCGCCGCTCGTCGTGGCGATCGAAGCGCCGGCGACCGATGTCGAGCCCGAGGTCACCACGCCGCTCGCGCGACCGCTCGCGCAGAAGAGCGCGAAGAAGGGCAACCACGCGCGTGCCGCGATCCTCTACGCGCGTGCGGGCGACGATCACAACGCGCTCGACGAGCTCGACACGATCATCGCGCAGCTCTCGCGCGTGCTCGGCACCGTCGCGAAGCCGCCTTGGTCCAAGGCGCTCCTTCCCGTTGCCACGTTCGCGGCCCAGCAGCGCTCGACGCGGTTCAATCCGGGCGCTCGCTTGCTTCACGATCTGCAGAAGGCGGGCATGGTCACCGAGCACGACGTCAAGGCCGTCGACGTGCTCGGCTGGGCGATCTCGCGCGGCAAGCAGCCTCTCGTGCGTTCGCTCCCGGCGACACGCGAGGTCCGCATCGCGAAGCACGTGCATGCCGCGGTGCACAAGCTCGTCGCGTGCGAGCTGGCGTCTCCCGAGGAGCACGCGCGGCTCGCCGAGGCGCTGCACGACATCGCCGAGGCCGCGGACGATCAGCTGCGCGCGACGCTTCGTCCCGCGATCGAAGCCGCGCTGGATGCGGTCGACGTGCATCCGCACAGCTTGCCGGAGCGCGTGGGCGAGAAGAAGCTCGTCGACGAGCTGCTCGATCGCGCGGTCACGCTCGGGCGATTCACGCTCGGCGACCTGCGCGACGCTATCTCGCGCAACGATCTGAAGCTGCCCGATCTCGCGCTCGCGGATCTCGGTCGCGGTGATCAGCTCCTGCGCGCCGACAAGCAGCTGTCCACGTCGCTCGACGGTGTGTATCGCCGCGGCGAGATCTACATGCGAGCGCTGCAGAAGATCTCGTCGGTGCTGTTCGGGACGCCCGTCGGTCGCTTCCTCACGCTGTACGCGATGCTGCCGCTGCTCGGCTCGTTCGCCGTCGTCGAGGGCCTCCAGCACATGGTCGGCCCGCTGTGGAAGAAGATCAGCGGCGTCGAGCCCGTGATCGCATCGAACGTGACGCTGCTCGGCGGCGCGGGCTTCTTGTTCCTGCTCATCCACATCGCGTTGTTCCGCCGCGCGATGGCGCTCCTCGCGCGCGGGCTCTGGCGCGTCATCCGGTTCCTCCTGTTCGACGCGCCGCTCGCGATTCTTCGCCTGCGCGCGGTGCAATGGTTCCTCGCGAGCAAGTTCGTGCGCTGGATCGTCAAGCCGGCGCTCCCCGCCGCCGTCGTGCTCCTCGCGACGTTCGACGTCGTCGAGCCTGCGCGCTGGTTCATCGTCGGCGGTAGCTTCGTCGTGACGGCGTTCGCGATGAACTCGCGCTACGGGCGCCGCGCGGAGGAGATCACGATCGATTGGCTCGTGCGTTCGAGCCGTCAGGTCACCGGACACATCCTGCCCGGCCTCGTGAAGTACACGCTCGAGCTGTTCGCGCGGCTCGTCGAGACGCTCGACCGCTTCCTCTATCGCGTCGACGAGTGGCTGCGCTTTCGCCAAGGTCAGTCGTCGCTCAAGCTGGTGTTCAAAGGCGTGTTCGGCACGCTGTGGTTCATCATCACGTACATCATCCGGCTCTACGTGAACCTGTTCGTGGAGCCGACGACGAACCCGATCAAGCATTTCCCCGTCGTCACCGTCGCCGCGAAGATCATCATCCCGTTCATCCCCGCGATGCTCGAGGGAATCACGAACGTCGCGTCCGTGCTGATGGGCGAACAGCTCGCGAAGGGCTTCGCGGGCTTCACCGTGCTCGTGCTGCCCGGTCTCGCGGGCTTCCTCGTGTGGGAGCTCAAGGAGAACTGGCGGCTGTATCGCCGCACTCGATCCAAGACGCTGCGCCCGCTCGCGATCGGTCATCACGGCGAGACGATGGTTCGTCTCCTCCGTCCCGGCTTTCACTCGGGCACGATCCCGAAGCTGTTCCCCAAGCTCCGTCGCGCCGCGTGGCGCAACGATGCGGCCGCTGCGGCGCGCGCGACCGAGGGCCTGCATCACGTCGAGGAAGCCGTGGTCACGTTCGTCGATCGCCAGCTCGTGTCGATGCTCAACGAGAGCGCCGCGTTTCGCGCGACCGACGTCGCGGCAGGACACGTCGAGATCGGATCGAATCGCATCCAGATCGAGCTGCTCTGTCCGAGCGTGGCACCGGAGCCGGCGACGATTCGCTTCGAGCTGCAATCGGGGTGGCTCGTGGCGAGCATGCGATCGCTCGGATGGATCGGTCAGCTCGCCTCGGACCAGCGCGAGATCTTCGAGATCGCGCTCGCGGGCTTCTACAAGCTCTCCGCGATCGATCTCGTGCGCGAGCAGATCGAGCACGCGCTCGTTCCGTCGCCGGGAGCGACCGCGCCGCCGTACGACGTGTCCGACGAAGGCATCGTGGTGTGGCCGGGCAACGCGTTCGACACCGAGATCGTGTACGCGCTGCGCTCGTCGCGACTCGCACCCACGATCCGAGGCGCGCGTTACGAGGGGCCGCTCGTCGATCTCGCCCGACGCCACGCGCTGTACGGACGAGAGCCGCTGTACTGGGCGAGGTGGTCCACGACGTGGCAGCAGATCGCGCGATCGGAGCCGCCGTCCAAGGTCATCGTCGGGCCGAGCCTCCTGCCCGCAGGACGTGATTGACAGCCCCTAGCGATGCTGGTCTCGTCAATGGATGCGCGAGCGCTTCGGATCCTACGAGATCTATGAAGAGCTCGGCTCCGGCGGAATCGCCACGGTTCATCTCGCGAGGACCCGTGCCGTCACCTCGGGGCCGGTCGCGCTGAAGCGTTTGCACGGACACCTCGGGACCAATCGCGCACTCGTCGGTGCTTTCGTCGACGAAGCGCGGCTCGCGCGACAGTTGCGGCATCCCGGCATCGCCCGTGTCTACGAGTTCGGCAAGCTGCGCGGGACGTACTTCATCGCGTTCGAGTTCGTGCCGGGGCCGACGCTGCTCCAGCTGAAGGAACACTGTCGCGAGTACGTGGGACGCATTCCGAACATGGTCGTCCTCGAGATCGCGTATCAGCTGTGCGACGCGCTCGAGCATGCGCACAGCATGAAGGACGAGCTCGGATTGCCGCTCGGCATCGTGCATCGCGACGTCTCGCCCGCGAACGTGATCCTGTCGAGCACGGGGCAGGTGAAGCTGATCGACTTCGGGCTCGCGAAGACCAAGCAGTCGTCGGTGGTGAGTCAGGCCGGCGTGATCAAGGGCAAGCTGAACTACGTCGCGCCGGAGTATCTGTCCGGCAAGCTCGACGCGCGGTGCGATCTGTGGGCGCTCGGCGTGGTGATGTACGAGCTGCTCACCGGCAAGCGACTGTTCGATGCACCCGAGCAAGGCGAGATCCTCGATCGCGTTCGCACGATGCCAGTTCCCGCGCCGTCCGCGTCCAACCCCGACGTGCCGCCCGCGCTCGATCAGCTCGTGCTGACCGCGCTGATGCGCGATCCGAACAAGCGATGGCAAAGCGCCGGTGCGATGCGCGACGCGATCGGGTCGCTCGCGGCCGGGCGCCTCACGCAGCGTCAGTTCGTGAGCTGGGTCGAATGGGCGTTCGCACAGAAGGAGCCGCTGCGGCGCGAGGACAGCGCGGTCACCGCGCTCGAGGAGATCCTCGAGAGCAACGTCGAAGAAGTGCCAGCGCTGCCAGCGCTCGAGGCCGCCATGATGGAGCGCCGGCGCGAGAGCGTGGTCGCGATGAACCCGGCGCTCGGCGATGCGATGCTCCAGCGGCGAGAGACCCAGCGACGGATCTGGCTCGTCGTTGCCTTGTGTGCGGTGGCGCTCGCGCTCTTGGTTCTGGCAGCCACGCGTTCCTGACCCGCGAAATGGCTGCTTTTTGCGCAATCGATCACGCTCGAGTCTCAGATTTCTGAGGCTCGAAATGGCCGGATCGCAACAATCCTGCGTCGTCCGTCCAGAAAGTGACTGTCTTTGGGGACCCTAGTCGCGGCATGCTCGATGCACTGGCGTCGGGGTCGTAAGACCGCCGCTCTCGTTGGAGGTGATCGTGTCGATGAGGAAGACGCTACTGGCACTTGTCCTGGTTGCTGGATGTAACGAACGCGGGCAGACGCCCGAGCCCTTCGGTGTCCCGATCAGCGGTGGCAACGTGCTCGTCACGAGTGACGGTGCGCGCGCTGTGGTCTCGGATCCGGATCGCGATCGGATCCTCCAGATCGATCTCGCGACCCGAGCGGTCAGCGAGCTCGCGCTCGACACGGGCGACGAGCCCGGTCGGCTCGTCGAAGACTCCGCGCATCGCGTGCACGTCGCGCTTCGTCGCGGCAACGCGCTGCTGACGATCGATCCGGCCGGCGCGATCGTCGATCGCCGCCCCGCGTGCGTCGAGCCGCGTGGTCTCGCGTACGACGGCGCCAGCGATCAGATCCACGTCGCTTGCTCGACCGGCGATCTCGTCACGCTTCCCGCTGCGGGCGGTGCCGCGGTACGCAGCCTTCGCCTCGAGCGCGACCTTCGCGATGTCGTCGTGCAGGGCGAGAACCTCGTGCTCACCAAGTTCCGCTCGGCGGAGGTTCTGACGATCGATGCCACGGGCGCGATCGTCTCGCGCACCGCTCCTCCGACGGTGCCGCGCTTCGATTTCGGCGGACCCTTCCCGGGCGCCGGCGACGCCGGTGCACCCGAGCAAGGCGGCGGTCAGTTCGATGCGCCTGCCTCGGTCGCGTGGCGCACGATCGCGATGCCCGATGGTCGCATCGTCATGTCTCACCAACGCCGCGTGAAGCGCACGCTCGATAGCGAGCAGCCCGGCGGTTACGGCGGCGATTGCGGCGGTGGTCCGGTCGAGGACGCTGTCAGCGTGGTCGCACCCGGACAGCCGTGGCAGGCAGCATCGCGCATCGGCAACGGTGCTCTTCCCGTCGACATCGCTGCGTCGGCGGCCGGCGACAAGATCGCGGTGGTGACCGCGGGCAGCCGCACGGTCACCGTCGTCCCGTCGTCGATTCTGTCCTCACCCGACGAGGATCGGTGCGAGCCGCCCAAGCCGCAGCCGTGCGGTGGTGGCGAGGACGACGACGGAGACGGCGTGACCGGATCGCCACCGCCCAACGGAGGTTCCGGCGAGGACCTTCCGTTCCCACCGCCCGATCAAGCGATGGGCGGATGCTGCGAGGACAAGGATCGCAACGGCCGTTGCGATGACGAGGATGAAGACGAGGACGACGACAACGACAGCCAGCGCCTCGGTGCGCCGACGTCGGTCGCGTGGACGCCGGCGGGCGATCTCCTCATCTTCTATCCGGAAGCTCCGGCGATCATCGTTCGCGAAGCGGGCGGCCCGATCGCGCATCGCATCTCGCTCCCCGGCAAGGCGCGCAACGATCAAGGTCGCAACGTGTTCCACGCGCAGACCGCGCTCGGCATCGCGTGCGCGTCGTGCCACCCGGAAGGTCGCGAGGACGGCATCGTGTGGAACTTCGGCCTCGAGGGCCCGCGCCGCACGCAGAGCCTCGCGGGCAACATCCTCGACCGCGCGCCCTACCACTGGGACGCGCTCGAGACCTCGCTGCCCGTGCTCCTCGACGACGTGTTCGCGAAGCGCATGTCGGGTGGAACGCTCACGGCCGCGCAGAAGGTGTCGCTCGGCCCGTGGCTCGATCGCGTCCCCGCACCGCAAGCGGCGCCGGGTGATGTCGCTGCGATCGAGCGTGGCAAGGCGATCTTCGAGGACGGCAACGTCGGCTGCGTCGCGTGTCACAGCGGCCCGCTGCTGACGAACAACCAGAAGGCAAACGTGGGCACCGGCGGAAACTTCAAGACGCCGAGCCTCCTCGGCCTCGCGGATCGCGCGCCGTTCCTGCACACGGGTTGCGCGAAGACGCTGATGGATCGCTTCGGCTCCTGCAATGCGGTTGCGGGTGTCCACGGCGACACCTCACAGCTGTCGGCCGAGCAATTGAGCGATCTCGTCCAGTATCTCGAGTCGCTGTAATCGGCGTAGTCTGTGGGCGTGTATTCGCGTCTCGTCATTGCGGCGTCGCTACTGACCGCGTGCGAGGTCACTGACTCTGGAAGCGTCATCTCCGCGTGCACGACGATCTGTGCATGCCAAGAGGTGGCGCTTCCGGCGCTTCAGGATCGCTGCATCGCGGAGTGTAGTGACGAAGCCGTGAATGTCCCGGACCGGTGTTTGGTGTGCATCGCCGGTCACTCGTCCTGCGGGAACCTCGAACGCGACTGCGAGGATGAATGTTCGTTTCCCAATCCCGATCCGGAGCCGTTCTGATGCGCCTTGGTCTTCTCCTCTCGTGCGGGCTTGCGACAAGTGTCGCGTTCGCACAACCCGCACCGACGGATCCGCCGCCGCCGCCCGAGGCAGCCATCCCGTTGGACCCACCGCCACCACCACCGATCGCGCCGCAGCCGCCGCAGCCGCCGGTCGTTCGCGAGGAGCCGATCGTCGCACCGGCAGCGATCGAGCCGGATCGTCCCATCGACTTCTCGATCGGCATCGGCGTGGGCTATCAGTTCCCGACCTCGCTCACCACGCCGAACACCACGAGCGTGCGCTTCCGCTTCCCGAACAAGCTCACGCTAGAGCCGGCGCTCACGCTGGCCACGGCGTCGCGCGAGGTCGACGTCGGCACGACGCAAGCGCAGAGCGCCACGCAAGTAGGTGTCGGCGCACTCGCGCGATTCGGGCTGTTCGCGCGCAAGCGCACCGAGCTGCAGCTCCTCGGAGCGGTCAACATCAACCGTCTCAGCGAGGATCCGAACGATCAGTTCAGCGACGACGAGACCGAGACCACCACGGTGACCGTGAACTACGGTCTCGCGGTGGGCTTCTGGGTGCTGAACAACCTGGAGCTCAACCTGTCCGCGACGAACCCGATCGTCTCGTACAACCACCTGCGCGAAGTGACGGGACCGGAGTTCATCACCGTGACGGACACGACGTCCTTCGGGTTGATCTGGAACCCGAGCGTCACGTTCATGATCCACCTCTACTACTGAGGCGGGCGATCGGAGCTATATCGACCGCGTTCTGGGGTCATGTAGCCCGGATTTTTCCGACGACAAACCCACCGCGCTCGTCCATCATGACCGGGTGACGAAGCCGGGGCCGCAAGACACGCAGAGCACCGCTCGCAGCGACGAGCTCGAGCCTGCCGGGCCGATCAGCGACGCCGAGCTCGCGAGCGCGATCGTCGGTGGCGAAGCTCCGGTCGCCGCGCGTCGCGCAAAGCGCGCATCGCTCGCGTATACCGCCGAGCCTGTCGTCGACGAGCGAAAGATCCTGACGATCGCCTGACAGCGAGAAAGGTGCTTGCTCGGCGTGGAACCGTGGTTTCATCCATCCGTGGTTCGCGACCCACTTCTCCCCGACCAGCGAGAAGCGCTGCTGGCCGCCAAACGGCCTCGTGTCGCGTTGCCGATCGTGTCCAAGGCGCGGCGTACGCTACCGCTCGCGCCGGACGCGCGGCCGATCGATCAACGCACGCGACCGCGTCTCGCGGTGTGGGAAGTCACGCTTCGCTGCGATCACGCGTGCCGGCATTGTGGCTCGCGCGCCGGTATCGAGCGGCCGAACGAGCTGTCGACCGACGAGTGTCTCGATCTCGTTCGTCAGATGGCCGAGCTCGGCGTGATGGAGGTGACGTTGATCGGCGGTGAGGCGTACCTGCATCCCGGCTTCCTCGACATCGTTCGCGCCATTCGCGCGCGTGGCATGTACTGCACGATGGTGACGGGCGGACGCGGCATCGACGACGATCTCGCGCACGAGCTCGCGAGCGCCGATCTCGGCAGCGCGAGTATCTCGATCGATGGCGGCGAGGAGACGCACGACCGGCTGCGCGGCGTGAAGGGCTCGTATCGCAGCGCGCTCGATGCGATCCGAGCGCTGCGAGGTGCAGGCGTGCGCGTCACCGTGAACACGCAGATCAACCGCCTGAGCCTTCGCGACCTGCCACACGTCTGCGATCTGCTCGCGAGCGAAGGCGCGGAAGCGTGGCAGATCATGCTGACCGTCGCGATGGGACGCGCTGCCGACGAACCCGACGTACTGCTCCAGCCCTACGATCTGCTCGAGCTGTTTCCGCTGCTCGACACGCTCGCCGCGCGCTGCGAGGAGCGCGGCATCAAGCTGTATCCGGGGAACAACCTCGGCTACTTCGGCCCGTACGAGAACCGGCTGCGCGGGACCACACCGCGTGGTCATCGCGCGTCGTGTGGGGCAGGGCGCAACACGCTCGGCATCGAGTCGGATGGCCTCGTGAAGGGCTGTCCCTCGTTGCCATCGGAGCCGTGGGGGGGTGGAACGATTCGCGATCACGCGCTCGTCGATCTGTGGGAGCGCGCGTCCGCGTTGCGCTACACGCGCGACCGCACCATCGAGGATCTCTCCGGGTACTGCCGCACCTGCTACTACGCGGATGCGTGTCGTGCTGGATGCACGTGGACCGCGTCGGTGCTGTTCGGCCGGCCCGGCGACAATCCGTACTGTCACCATCGCGCGCTCGAGCGTCAACGCGAAGGTCTGCGCGAGCGGCTCGTTCTCAGGACGCCCGCGCCGGGAGAGCCGTTCGATCACGGCGTGTTCGAGTTGATCGTTGAACCCATTCCGACCGGAGACTCATGAGCCAGCTGGAGCCGTGTCCACGTTGCCATCGCCACGTGAGGATCACCGAGACCTCGTGCCCGTTCTGCGCGCATGCCCTCGCGGACGCGTTCACCAACGTCGTCGCGCGCGCCGCCCCGCGCGTACGCTTGGGCCGCGCCGCGACGTTCGCGTTCGGCATGCTCGCGCTCGGTGGCTGCGACGAAGAGGGGCGCCGTCCGCCCGTCGATGCCCCTCCTGTCGACATGCTCGTCGACGAGGGCTCCCCGGTCGATGCCGACGACGACGGTGGCGTCGCCATCTATTCCGCCGCGCCCACCGCGCCCAAGGACACCGACGACACCGGCGAGAAGACGACGCGGGGCTAGTCCTTCACGAGATTCTGGCACGGGAGATCGGGATCGATCTCGAACCAGTGCTTCTCGCTCCTCGAGATCTGCGCCGGGCCCCAGCCGCTCGCCGTCTTCGGCTGCTCGACCATCATCGTGCCCATCTTGCACTCGCCGTTCGCGTCCTTGTAACCGGTGACGAGGATCGTGACGCGATGGGTGAGGCGATCGAACTTGTCGAACCGGTTCTCCCACACCTTCGGCGTGCGAAGCGCCACGACGTCCTTCGAGACGAGCGCCTTGAGCTGCTTGAACAACGTCTTGTCGGTGCCGGCGTCGCCCTTGGCGGGGAGCTGCTGACCGTGCGCCTTGGCAAACGCATCGCGCTTGGCCGCGGTGATGTCGAGCGAGAAGCTTCCCATGGCGAGCGGGAGGCGTTGCGGTCCCTTGCCGCCGACGTACGCGTCGAGCTTGATCTCGTGCTTGCCCGGCGTCAGCGTCGAGATGACGTACGCGAACTTGTGCGTGATGACCGGGTTGTCGTTCTCCTCGGCCTTCGTCGACGGTGCGAGCGTCACGTCCCACGTGGTCTTCTTGCGCGCGTCGTTGCCCTCTAGCTTCTCGCTCGTCGCGCGAAACTCTTTGCCGTCGACGCTGAAGTTGATCGTGTACGGGCGCGTGCCCACGTCCTTGCCCCAGCCGATCGTCGCGAGCGTGTTGCGGATCGACTGCTTGAGGAAGAGCCGCGCGCTGAGCCCGTCGAGCGCCTTGAACGACGTGGCGAGCGCGTCGGTGGACTCGCTGTCGGCCGCGATCTTCTTCGCGCTGAACACGATCTTGCCGGCGTTCGCCTTGTGGAGCGCCGTCTTCATCCCGTCGTCGGGCTCCTTGCCGAACTTCGCGCGCGAGTCGGCGTTCATGTACGTGGCGAGCTTGGCGCGGTTCTCGGTGGTGAGCGTGTACGCGAACTTGCCGCGGAACACCTCCTTGGGCGTCACGTCGCCGTTCCACGGCTTGAAGAACAGGAACACCTCCCAGGTCTGCGTGCCGTCCGCTTGCGCGGCGAATCCCTCGAGGAACTGATCGCGGAAGCCCACGTCGGCCATCTGTGCGAGCGCGGGTTGCGGCAACTTACCGGCATCTCCACTGCCGCTCGCGAGCGCGTTCATCGTCGCGTCGTCGGCTTGTGCGGTGAGCACCAAGCTATTGAGCTGGTTCCAGCGATTGACGAGCAGCGTGCCCGCGTACGTGACGATCGGATCCGTATCGATGTTCTTGGACACGAACACGAGGAAGTGACCGTTGAGCGGCATCGTCGGCGACGAGAACGTCTCTTGAAACACCGCGCCCACGGGCTTCGGGAACTCGAACCACATGTACATCGGCTTCTGCGGGTCGACCTTGTCGGAGCAACTCTCGAACGACAGGCTGTCGCAGAACTTGAGCTTGCCTGGTTCGATCTTGGGCGCAGCGGATGCGCGCGGTACAGCGAGACAGAGAAAGTGCGCGAGCACGAGCAGTCTGTAGAACATCGATCCCTCCGCGCTCGGCCGAAGCACGCGTCGTTCCAACGGCGCACCACGGTGTACTGCGAGGTTGTCGCGCTGCGTGCGAGCAGAACTTGCTCACGGCGCAGGACCTGCCGAGGGCAGTGAGCAGATTCTGCTCAGGGGCTCGTCCACGCGCCGTCGATGGCGTGGAGCTCGCCGATCCAGATCTCGGGACGGAACGCGATCCGTCCGTCGGAGAGCACCGCGGGAGGTCCTGCGGTCTGGCCCTCGGGGACCTCGTACACGATGGTCGCCGTGCCGGCGCGATCGACCTTGTAGAACGTTCCGCCGGAAGGACCGCCGAGAACAGCGAGCCACTCGCCATCGTGTGCGAGCCGTGCGCCGACGAGCTCGAACCCGCTCGCGGCACCGAGCGGCCACGGCGTACGCGTGCCGGTCGCGAGATCCACGAGCGCGATCTCGACGCGATTACTGACGAGGATCCCATCGCGAGCGCGATCCGCGTCCTCGACCCATCCTTCGCCGAGCTCGCGCGGCGTCGCGCCGGGACCCGCCATGTACATCACCGTGCCCACGCCGCCTTTGCCGAGGCGCGTGAAGGCGAGACCGCCATCGCGCGTGAACACGGGATTGCGATCGTTGCGATCGCGGGTCCACTCGACAGGCGATCCCCCGGCGACCTCGACAACGCGCAGTCCGCCCGGCTCTTCGTACGCGCTGTACGCCACGCGCGTTCCACTTGCATCGAACGCGGGGCGACCGAGCTGCGCCGAGCTGTCGCTCGCGATGGCTTTGTCGGGCTCGCCAGGGACACGCACGTAGAGCTCGACGCCCCCGCCCTTCGCCGCGGATAGCCACGCGAGCCGGCCGCCAGGACCACCGGCGGGATGATTGACGAGCCCGCGCTCGACGAGGATCTCCGGCGTGTTGCCCACCACGACGATCGCTCCGTACGTGCGGCAATCGGAGTAGACGAGCCGCCGCTGATCGGGCGAGAGCGCCAAACCGCCACTCGCGCGCACGTCGGGGACGACCACGCGATCGTCGGTGCCGTCGAGATCGAGCCGATGAATGCCGTCGCGTGAGCCGTAGAACACGTAGCGACCGTCGGCAGACATCGCGGCGCCGGTGTTCATGAGCATCGAGGTCGCGGGGCAGCGCACCTCGCCGCTCGCGAGCTCGACGACACAGAGGCCCGGCGGCGACGCGCGATCCGAGACGATCATGGCGACGCGCCTCGCCGTCGGCGATCCGACGAGCACGTACGGCGAGGCGTTTGCGGGCAACGTCGCGACGGGGGTCGTGCCGTTGGTGTCGACGCGCATCAGCTTGTCGGGAAACTCCTCGAGCAATGCGTAGATCGCATCGCCCGCGGCGAGAGCCGACCAGCCAGGCGCGATCACGCGGTCGACACCCGATGCACGATCGCGCGTGACGACATCGAACAGTCCACCCGCGCCGTCACGCAGATAGACCATCTCGCCCGGATTCCTGCCGGGCGCAGGACGCCAGTCCCACTTCGGATTCGCGACGAGCTTCTGCGCACGACCATCTCCCGTCGTCATCATGATGTCGACGGATGCGCCGTCGTTCATCGTGAACGCGATGTTCGCGCCGTCGAGAAACACGGGCGTGTTCGCGCAGCCGCCGAACGACGTGAGCTGTCGTGGTTCGGCCGGACTCGATGGCGTGGCGGGTGGCGTGCTCGTGGGGGCGTCGCGATCGCCCATGGTCGCGCCGGCGAACGCCACGGCCGCACCTGCGGCGAGGACCCCGCCGCCCGCATACCACCAGCGTCGCGATCGGACGGGCGGAACGCTCGCCGCCTCGAGTGCGAGGAGCAGCTCGCGCGCGTCGACGAAGCGCGCCGCCGGATCGCGCTTCACACAGCGATCGATCACCGCGACGAGCGCCGGGGAGAGCGCGGTCGCGATCGTGGCGATCGACGGAGCGTCCTCGCCCGTGACGCGCTCGCCATCGAGCTCGCCGCGCGACTCGAGCGGATGCACGCCCGCGAACAGCTCCCACAGCACGACGCCGAGCGAATACACGTCGGACGCTGCGGTCAGACGACGGCCTTGCCACGCTTCGGGCGACATGTAGCGCGGTGTTCCGAGCTGGCTGCCGACCATCGTCAGCGCAGCGGGAGCGCCGGGCAGGGCAGGCGAGCCACCATCGAACGTGATCGTCGATGCTTGGTTGGCCGCGAGCGGGCGCGGTGCGATCGAGGCAGTCCCTCCGTCCGGCTCTGGCGCGGGGTCGGCGCTCGCATCCAGCTTCGCGAGTCCGAAATCGAGGAGCTTCACGGTGCCGTCGACGTCGAGGATCGCGTTCGCGAGCTTGATGTCGCGATGCAAGATTCCCTGCGCGTGCGCAGCCGCCAGACCACGTACGAGTCCCGTCGCGATCGCGATGGCCTGCGCGAGCGGAACTGGACGTGTCAGCTGATCGAGCGGCGTGCCTTCGACGTACTCGGAGACGAGGTACGGACGTCCGTCTAGCTCGCCGCTGCGATACACCGTCACGACGTTCGGATGCTTGAGCCGCGCGATCGCCTTGGCCTCGAGCGCGAACCGCGCACGCGCATCGGCGTGATCGACGCCCGCGATCAGCTTGATCGCGACCTTGCGCTCGAGCGTGCGATCCTCGGCGAGCAACACCTCACCCATGCCACCGCGGCCGAGTGGCCGCAGGATGCGGTACTCGCCGATCTCGCTGGGTAGGGACGACACCGTGTCAGCATAACGATATGCTGCGTGCCTTGGGGGAGACGACGCGAACGTTCGACGCGGACTCCACCGCGGCGTTCCTCGTGGTGATCGAGGAAGGCACGTCGTGGCGTCACCGCCTGTCCGATCAACACGGCGCGCTCGCGATCGGTCGCGGCGATGACTGCGCGATTCACCTCGGCGATCCCGCTGCCTCGCGCAAGCATGCCGAGCTGCGGCTCGCCGACGGCAAAGCATCGCTCGTCGATCTGGGGAGCCACAACGGTACGCACGTGAACGGCGAGCGGCTCCTCGGCGAGCGCGTACTGGCGCCCGGTGATGTCATCACGATCTGCAACACCACGCTCGCGTACCATGCACCTCCGCGTCGCCGTCCCGCGCCGCGTGCGTTGTCCGTCGAGGCGTTCCACGAGCACGCGAGCGGCGAGCTCGATCGCGCGCTCGCATCGGGTCGACGTCTCGGGATCCTCATCGTGCATTCGCGGACCGCGCGCTCGCCCGAATCGCTCGGGCCCGCGCTTCGCCGTCACGACGTGCTCGCCGTCGACGGGAATCGCATCCTCGTCGCCTTCCCCGAGGTGGACAGCGCGGAGCTCGATGCACGCGCCTCCGCGATCCACGCCGCGCTCCCCGACACGCAAACGGGCGGGGCCATCGCACCCGATGACGGCACGAGCCTCGCGATCCTCGTCGCCGCCGCGCGCGACGCGCTCGCGCTCGCTGCGCCAGGCGGACACGCGAATGCCACGCACACGGTTCGCCGCGTCGAGCTCGGTGCCACGACCATCATGCTCGCCGAGCCATCGATGCTCCGTCTGTATGCGCTCGTCGAGAGGCTCGCTCCCTCGGACCTGCCGATCCTCGTGCTGGGCGAGACTGGCGTGGGCAAGGAGTCGGTCGCCGCGGCGATTCACGATCGCTCGCCGCGACGTGCGCACTCGTTCATCGCGGTGAACTGCGCGGCGCTGCCGGAGACGCTCGCGGAGAGCGTGCTGTTCGGTCACGAGCGCGGCGCATTCTCCGGTGCGCTGACCACGCAGATCGGTCAGTTCGAAGCGGCGGACAAAGGTACGTTGTTCCTCGACGAGGTCGGCGAGCTGTCGCTGGCCATCCAGGCAAAGCTCTTGCGCGCGCTCGATAGCAAGACGATCCAGCGCCTCGGGGCCACGCGCGAACAGAAGGTCGACGTACGCGTCGTCGCTGCCACCAACCGCGATCTGCGCGCCGAGGTCGCCGCCGGTCGCTTCCGCGAGGATCTCTACTTCCGCCTCGGCGGTGCAGTTGTCCGCGTGCCGCCGCTTCGCGAGCGCCCGCGCGAGCTTCTCGTCCTCGCACGCGAGCTCCTCGCTCGTGCGAGCGAGCGTCTAGGCCGCGAGGTTCCCGCGATCGGCGTTCGCGCGATGGAGACACTCGCGCGTCACCCGTGGCCCGGAAACGTGCGCGAGCTTCGCCACGCGATGGAGTACGTCGCGGCGTCGATCGATGGCGACGAGGTCGAGACGTGGCACTTGCCACCGAGTATCGCCGACGAGCCCAGCGCCGAGCCCGAAGCCGCACCCGCAACCCTCGCAACGGCGATCGTGTCACAGGGCGTATCGTCGGGCGCATCGGGCGCATCGGGCGCATCTGCGGTCACCGCCGCTCCGTCGTCACCGTCGCGCTTCCGCCCGATCGCCGAGGAGGTTCGCGAGCTCGAGCGGCGCCGCATGATCCAAGCGCTCACCGTAACGGGCGGCGTGCAGACGCGCGCGGCCGACTTGCTGCGCATGCCGCGCCGGACGTTCGTCGGCAAGATGCGCGACTACGGTCTCCACGAGCTGTTCGGGCGCGACAGCTAGAACGTCGCGCGCGCGAGCTCCACGCCCACGCCGAACGACAGCATCATCTGGCCGTGCACCTTCACGTCGGGTGCGAGTAGGGCGCTCGCGATCGAGCTCTCGGAGACCTCGCGCAGGTCGACGCGACAATCGTTGTTCGTGTCGAACGCTCGCTCGAGCGCACGGCTGCGGTCGCGGCAGCCACACGGGCTGTCGCCGATCGGCTGCCCCGTGCATTCGTCGGCGACGATGCGAGCGATCTGCTGCGCGGCCTCGGGGATGACGACGTTCTCGATATCGATGGGAGCGATCGCGCCGGCGAGAACGCCGCGCGCACCGTCGGGAGTGATGTCGGTGAGCTTCACCTTCGCACCGCGAAGATCGAGTCGAATGATGCCGGCGATGCTGATCGCGAGCTCGACGGGCATGATGCCGGTGGCTCCGACCAAGCGGCCATCGGCGATGGGAGCGCGTGCCTGGTGCGATGCGCTGTCGAGATCGACCGTGAACTGTCCGGTGCCCTTCAAGTGTTGCCCGCACGTCGAGAGGTCTGCCTCGTCGATGCATGCATCGGGCACGGGGTTCCCACCGAGGAACGTGGTGAGGCCCGCGTCGTCTGCATCGTCGAGCGAGGTGGTCTGCAACTCCGCGAGGAGGACCACGCCGCCGCGCAAGAGCGCTTCGTGCGCCGTGCTCGCGGTGCCGAGGCCAACGCTCTCGAGCGTCCCGAACACCATGCCGAGCTGGTTGTCGATGGTCGTGTTGCCATCGAGGTCGAGGCCAAACTCGCGGGCCTGCGTGTTGTTGATCGGCACGAACAGATCGCTCACGACGTACTGATAGATGTCGCCTTCGAGCGGCGGGAGCGGCTCGTCTGAATCGAAGAAACAACCTGACAGCGCCAGAGCGACCAAAGCGACGCGTTTCATCGACGCTCATTGTTGGTCGAACTGGCCGGACCGCCAACTGCGCAAGTCTGGCAATTGGCAGCACATCGCACCGCGAATGCCGCGAGCACGAACTGGTACCGCGCGCACTGCCGCATTGTGCGGCAGGCACGTCACGCGCAGTCTCCTCGCGTTCGCGCGGTGAACGCTCGTGATATCAACGCGAATGGTGAAGCTGATCGCGTTGTCGGTGTTGGTGCTCGTCGGGTGCGGTCCCTCGGTGGCGGAGATCAAGACGGCGAAGGCGACGACCTATGTCGGTGATGCGGTCGAGATCGCGCAGGCGGCGCAGCTGGTCGTCGCTGAAACGTACAAGGTCGACGAGGTGGGACGTACCGACGAGGCGTTCCGGATCATCACGGCGGAACAGTGGTACAGCCCGGAAGGCGGACGGCAGTCGGCGGGTGCAGACGACTTCGTGCAGCTCGTCGATCGAAGCGTGATGCTGCAGATGATCGTCGACATCGTGCCGACGGCCGAGAACCACGCGGTCATCCAGGTGACGCCGCGAACGATGCAGCACATCTCGGGCAGCCCCAAGCCGCGCGAGCTCGCGGCCGACGATCCCAACCTTCCCGGCTGGGTCACGGGCCGCGTCGATCAGCTGCATCACGACATCTACAAAGGTCTGCAGAAGTACGTCGTGAAGTGAGCAGAAACTGCTCGGCCTGAGACGGTGAGCAGATTCTGCCTAGGGTCCCGCTTCGTAACCGAGCGTAACGCCGTCGTGCGAGAGGCGCACGCCGTTTGCTCTGTCGTGCGGGACCGATGTTCTTCTTCCCGCTCGTTCCGGCCGCGCCGATCGCGAAGCCAGCCGCGGCTCGAGTCGTCCCGCCCGACCCCGAGGAGCTCTCGTACGGTGGCTACTCTTCGGAGGAGCTGCAGGCCAGCGTGCCCGCGGATCAGACCGCGATGTTGCCGTACGTCGACGACGATGCGACGGTCGAGACGCAGACGCCGGCGCCGGATCCGCTGATCGAGATGCGGGCGATGACGATCGCCGCGTCACTCGTCGGACAGAACGCGATGGGGAACGACTACGCGAGCCGTGCGTTCATCCAGCAGCTCGACGACATCGACAGCCCCGCGCTGCGCGCCGCGGTCAAAGCGCAGTACGCGACGATGCAGGGCGAATCGCTCGAGGCGACGATCATCCGCAAGGACGATTGGAACGACAACGGCGACAATCGCGACCGCGCCGCGGCGATGCAGCTGATCAGCGCCGAGCGCGATCGCGCACAAACGACGATCGCGGAGCTCTCGCCCGAGGAGCGGCAACAGAAGCAGGCGCGGGCGGACAGGATCGCGGCGGACCTCGCGGCGTCGCTCCTCGCACACGATGACTCCGAGACGAACGTGGCGAGCATCCACAAGAAGCTCGGTGGATGCGACGCGGTGGAGACCGAGCTCGTGCGCGCAGCGATCCGTCGCAACTTCGGGGGGAAGCGCAACCTGTATCAGCTCGTCGACGACGGCATGGACGAAGCCGACAGCGAGGAGCAAGACGTCGCGATCGGAATGCTCGCGGGCGATCGCGTGCAAAGCGCGAAGCTCGCGCTGGAGCACGAGTCGGAGAAGGGTGACGAGGCGAACCCCGGACGGCTCCGCGAGATCGTCGGGAGGCTCGGTCCAGAGGAGCTCGCCCAGCTACACACCGGCGAATTCAAGTACGGCGTGCTCTGGAAGATCGAGAACCCAGCGGATCGCGCCGAGCTCGAGCGGCGGATCGCGGGCGACGAAGCCGGCGCGGACGCCGAGCGCCTCGCGAACCTGTTCGGCGCCCACGTCGGTGACGTGCCGCCGGCGCTGCGCGGCGATATCGACGAGGCCAACAACAAGCGTCGCGACGAGGACAACGTGCTCGCCGAGGTCGAGGCGATGTCGGGCGAGCAGGTCAAAGCCGCGGCGGAGGCATGGGCCGCGAAAAACCCGGGCCAGCCGTATCACGTCATGATCGCGATGCGCTGGGGCGATAACCCGAAGGTCCGCGATCGCCTGCTCGCGATGCTCGCGGGCGACAAAGGCATGAACCGGGCGTTGCGGTTCCAGCGCGCGCTGGCCGACGGCGATCAAGCGAAGATCGAAGCAGCGCTCGCGCACGAGCAGTTCGATCCGGCCGACCTCGAGTCCGACGATCCGAAACGGCGGGCGCGCGCCGAAGCGCTGCGTGACGAGCAGGCGTCGTTCTTGCGCCACAACGCGTCCATCGACAGCTGGCGCGCCGACATGTTTGCAGGCGGTGAGGGCGCTCGTACGACGCGCCAGCAGCTCGACGCGCACTACGCGCGCGAGGAGCGCGACGTCGAGACAGCGGCTGCGCTGGCCACCGTGTTGCCGTTCGGAGACCGGCTCGGCAAGCGCCTGCACAACGGAGTGCACGACAACCGCATCGGCGGGCACGAGATGCTCGAGGACGGCGAGCTCTCGGCCGAAACGCGTTGGCACCGCGCGGACGGCGCCGACGAGAAGGCCGCCGTCGCCGAGGAGCTCGCGTCCAACGAGCAGCTGCGCGCGATGGAGGCCGGCTACCGCGCGAAGTACGCGCAGCAGCACGGCTACGCGGACATGTACGCGGAGGTCTCGCGCGACGACCTCGCGGACATGAGCGCGAGCGAGCTGAAGATCGAGCACAACCGCACGCTGGGCGTGGCCGAGGAGCGCCCGGCGCGAGTGCAGTACAACGTGCTGCGCCAGCTCCAAGCGACGCAACACAGCGCGCCGCTCGAGCACGACGAAGCGGGACGCGAAGGAGGCGGGACGCAGCTCGGCGCGCGCGAGATCATCGACGCGCTCGGCGACAAGCTCGCGCATCCGCAGCTGCCCACCGTGCACACGGGCGACCCGGTCATCGACAAGGCGATGCGCGAGATGACCGTGACGATGGCGCAAGCGAACCTCGACATGCTCGGCCCGAACGCCGATCACGGTCTGCGCGACGGCGTCGCGCCCGAAGACGCGGCCGCGATCGCCGCGAGCGGCGGCTCGATGCTCGACGCCCAGCTCGACGCGAAGAAGCGACTCGGCGAGCGCCAGGCAAAGAAGATCGCGATGGTCGCCAAGGTGGCGAGTGCGCTCACGGCGAACCCGTGGCTCGTCCTCGCGATCAACGGCGGCTCGAATCTGCTGCAGATGGCAGCCAAGGCCGAAGCGGGCGGCAACGACTACGACGTCAAGGACGACGCGATCAACGCGACGAAGCAGCTCGGGCTCGATGTGATTTCGGGCGGCGGCAATCTGCTGGGGCACGAAGCGATCGCGGGCATCCTCGGCACGAGCATCGATACGCTCGCCTCGGGCGGGAGCTTCGAGGATTTCGCTCGCGGCGTCGGCGGCCAGTTCCTACCGGGTGCTCTCGGGGACGTGGCTGGAGGCGGCCTCGCGAGCAACGCCGTCTCGAGCCTGACGAGCTTTGGCCTCGCTGTCGGCGGCGGTGCCGACATCGGAGACGCCGCGCTCGATACCGGAATCGGCTTTCTGGGTGGACTCGCGCAGCACTTCATGGCTCCACCCGAGGCACCTCATCGCGCCGACCGGGAGACGGCAGAGCCGATCGAAGCCGTCGAGCCAACGCCGGCGAGGTGGCATCCCGACGAGGCCCGGAACGAGGCGATGGGAGCGCACGCGAGACGCGATGGTCACAGCGGCTCGGACCTTCACAGCCACTTCATGGGCGCCGCCTCCGTTGAAGACTTCCAGACCTTCTTGGGGGTCTCGGAAGTGCAGCTCTTGGAGATGATACGCGGTGAGATCCGCAAGGACAGCGACTACGCAGCTCACTATCGCGGGGAAGGCGAGGACAAGCGTTTCCTAGACAGCGGAGAGGGGCAGTCGGCAGGGACGGGCAACGCCGCGTTCAACAACGTTCTCGCGGTCGAGAAGGGGTTCGACGCCATCGAGCGTCTCCGTTCACCGGGCGGATCCAACGCGGACCCCGACGTGGATACGCAGATCCGACATATCGCGCACGATGCGCTCAACGCAGCTCTCAACGCGACGCAGCAGACGCCGTACGACGGTGCGTACTCCATCCGCGACACGCTCGTGAAGAGCTATATCGACAAGCAAGATCCCAACGGGCCCAAGCAGCCGTACACCAACTTCATCCGCATGACGCTCGGCGCGCTCGAACGCGACGGCATCCTGTACTCCGAGCAGTCGCAGAGCGTGAACAAGCTCACGAACGGCAGCATGCCGCCCGAGGTGTTGGCTCGCGAGCTCGCGGTGATCAACGAACGACGTGGGGGACAAGAGCTCCCGCCGATGGATGTTCGCTTCCTCGCGATGGTCGATACCAAGTATCTCGGTGCGGCAGGTCCCGGCACCGGCGACGATGCCTGGACCAAGCAACTCGCGTTGGTGAAGACGGCCTTGCAGCGTCGCGATGTGATCGGCATCGACGTCGCGGCACCAGAGACCTCGAACATGCAGGCGGGTGGCGTACGGATGCAGAACCGGGTCGGCGACCTCATGAAGATCCTCATCGACCAACGCGAGACCGCGGGGCGGAACCTTGTCTTCCGGCCCCACGTGGGTGAGGGGTACGTCGAGATGCCCGATGGCGACCACGGGCACAAGATGGGCTTCTATTCCGATCACAACCGAGATCACTACGGCAACGCGCAGTCGAACTTGTGGGCGATGGCCGACGCGGTCGATCGGCTCCGCACCACCGGCACCGACGGCACCCCGCTCTACGATCCGGCGAACCCGAAGGTGGACATTCGCTTCGGTCACGCGACGCACGCGACACCAGAGCTCGCCGCGAAGATGAAGGAGCTCGGCATCGTCGTCGAGGCCAACTTGGGATCGAACGCGATCACCGGAGCGCTACAAGACAGCGCGACCACTCCGCAGGGGCGGTCGAGCTCTGGACACCTGCATCACATGGACGACCACTCGCTCCTCACGCTCGCTGCAACGGGAACCTCCACGGTACTCGCGACGGACGGTCAATCCGTGATGAACACGGGACTTCGAAACGAACACCGACGCGCAAAGCGCATCCTCGAGGAGTTTCGCGGCGAGGGACGGCCGTCGGGGAAGACCATGCCCGTCACGCGCGAGGTCTACGAGTCGGTGCGAGGTCCCTGGGGCGGTGAGGGGACGCCGGAGTACCAACTCAGCTACGCTGAACTACCGCCTGCGATGAAACAGAACATCGATACCGCTCTCGACCGCTTCCTCGCCACTGCGGCACGCCGCGCCCACGATGTTGCCGTCGGAGATGAGTACGATGTCCGCCAGTAGCCTGACGGCATGGCGCGAGTACGCTGGCGCCAACGGACAGCGGCCCCGCGAGCAC
The DNA here is from genome assembly GCA_023428295.1 of Pseudomonadota bacterium. GTDB lineage: Bacteria > Myxococcota_A > Polyangia > Haliangiales > Haliangiaceae > JABFXX01. The sequence goes on along the minus strand of JAEYYV010000041.1, from coordinate 761 downwards.
ACTCGTTGGCTCAACGGAGGACGTCAGGGGGCGGGGCCGATGGAGCTCGTCGAGAACGTGACGTTCGAGCGGGCTCGAATATCCGGCGAGCGCTTTGCCTACTCGACGCTGCGCCACTGCTTCTTCTCCGATGCGGGTATCGAGTACTCGGACTTCGATCGTTCGCACTTCGATGACTGTTGGTCGATCACCGCGAACCTCTCGCACAACAGCTTTCACGACGCCGTGTTCACCAATTGCCGACTGCCGCGCATCGACTTCCAGTGGGGACACTTCACCCGCGCGCGCCTGAACGCGTCAGAGCTCGATGGCTCGTCGTTCGCGAATGCCGTGTTCGTCGCAGCGCAGCTCGAGGGATGCTCGTTTCGAGGAGGAACTTTCTCGGCGACGATGTTCGACGAGTGCACGATCACTCGTTGTGATTTTCGCGACGCAGTTCTGCACGGCAGCCCGGCCTCCGGACGCTGCTACGGCACGCAGTTCACGGACTGTGATTTCCGCGGCGCCGACTTCACCGACCGTCGGTTGCGAGATGTGACCTTCACGCGCTGCAGGTTCTTCGGCGTGAAGGGGCGTGCAGTGCTCGAGGGTGACGTCCAGGTCATCGAGCCTGACTTCTCGGAAGCGGGCGACGGATCGGACGTTCGCGATGCCAGCGCCGTGCTCGCGATGTGGACGTGACGCGCGACTATGGCGTAGCGAGCCAGGACTCGACGACAGGAAGCAGGACCGGCGACGACAGGATGTCGTAGTGCGACGTT
>JAEYYV010000146.1 GCA_023428295.1 Pseudomonadota bacterium | reverse complement strand
GATAGCTCCCGCGGCGCGCGATCTTGCCGCCGGCGATGGCGGCGCGCGGGTCGTGCGTATCACTCGTGTGCGTCGTGGCGGTGTCGACGAGTCGCGCATACAACGCATACGCGTCGCCGACGATGTGCCGAATCGCGGGCTCGCTCGCCGGGGCGCCCGCGACGTCATCGGCGTCGAGCGCTGCGCCATCGTGATGGACGAGCTGATCTTCGTACGCGCTCGCGAACGCGACCTCGTCGATGTCGCTCGCGAACGCGCGCGCGGCGGACAGCGCTGCGACGATCATCACCTCGCGGGGCGCGTCGAAGTCGATAAGCGCGAAGTCGTGCGTCGCGCGGTCGGCGAGCAGCGCTTCGTTGTGCGCGGTCCACAGCGCGATGCCCTCGGCGATCGGCGTCCCGCGCCAACTCTCGAGCGATCGCGCGACCGCGAGCGGGTGACGCACGATCGCGACCGCGTGAAACGGCACGCGCGAGGCGCGCCAGAACGGAAGCGTGAGCAGCGTGCGCGGGTCCTTGATCAGCGCGGGGCGATCCACCGACCGCTCAGCCGAGCGATCAACGATCCGCGCCGCGAGTAGACGATCGCGCGCGGCGGCGTGCTCGTCGGTCCAACGCACATCGGTGGGCGGCGAGAGCCAGTGTCCACCGCTATGCGCCAGCACCGCCTCGTTCAAGCGAACTGCGTCCAGCATCTCGAAGTGACCACGCGCGTTGTCCCAGTTGCGAACGGCCTCGCCAGCAGAGGCCAGCCCGCCCGCGGCGAGCATGCGGGCCAAGCAGCTCGTGCCGCTGCGGTGCATGCCGAGCACGAGGATGGCGCGGTCACTCATGTCGCCGGCACGCTACCCCACGCGCACCTTCATCGCGGCGAACGTGACCGATTGATCCTTCGGTAGACCCGAGTTTCCAGATACCCACCCGACCGACAAAGTACCCAGGGGACGATGTACGTGCGCGCGGCTAGGTAGTTGATCCGACGTGGCCGCACATCGGTACGAGACGTGCTCCATGGGTGGCCATGCAGGGAGCGCCGACGCGTCCACTCGAGGCGAACGTCCTCATCACGAGCACGCTCGAGCGCGTGCGTGCGCATGTCGACGCGAAGGATGTCGACCGCGCGATCGAGGATCTCGAGACGACGTTGTCGACGCTGCGGCGCTCGGAGGATCCGTCGGTGTGGCGTCTCGAGAGCGTGCTCGCGGCGCTCTACGATCACACCGGCCGGCGCGAAGCTGCCACGCGCGTCGCGCGCCTCGCGCATCACAACGCGCTGCGCGGAACCGAGGAAGCTCCGAAGCTGCGCACCAAAGAGATCCTCGATCGCATCACCGCGCGCCGCCAACGCATGGCGCGCGGCAGCAAGCTCCTCAAGGCCCGCGCGCGATAAGCGGCTCGATGCGGGCCCGAAACGGGCCCGATGAACGTGCTCGATGCAGACCTAACCCAGGTCGCGTCGATCCGGTCAATCGAGCTCCCAGGGTGTTGGGGTCACAGCGTCTGCAAGAACGCGATCAGCTGCGCGCGATCGTCGGCGGAGAGCTTCGTGCCGGCAGTGTGGCCGGGCTCGTTGCGCGTCGGTGACAAGAGCTCGTCGAGCGACGCGACGGCACCGTGATGCAGATACGGCGCGCCGTTGCGAACGTCGAGCAGCGCGGGGACGCGGTACTTGCCAGTGCCGCGGCCCTTGCCGGTCGCGAGGGCAGGGTCGGTGCCGATCGTCGATGCGGCGACGGTGTTGCCTCCGTACGCGGCGTTGTTGTGGCAACGGCCGCAGTTGTCCTCGAACAGCGCCTTGCCCCTCGACGATGCCACCGCGGTGCTCGGCGGTGGCTTCAGCGAATAGATGAACATCGTGAGCGCCCACGCGAGCTCGCGCGGTGGCCGGACGAGCGCGTGGTTCGAGTCCGTCAGCTGCGTCTCCTGGCGGATCGCGAGCGCGAGCGGGCTGTCGTGCTTGATCGTGCCCGCTTGCGTGAGCCAGCGCTGATCGCGAAGGCCCCACAGATCGGGAATCGCCACGGGATCCTCGTCGTCATCCTCGGTGACATCGGCGCGCCCCGGGCCCCACGCGAGCATGCGCGTCGCCTCGTCTTCGCTGCGCAGCGTCTGGTGCACGCGATCGTAGGTGACGCGAAGCTTGCCGTAGTTGAACGAGCGGCGCGCTTGGCCGGGCGTGACCTCACCGTCCACGACGTTCGAGTGACAGATCGCGCAGGTGATGCCGACGCGCGTCTGTCCATCGACGTTCGCGAACACGACGAGGCCCGGGATGTCGCCGCTCTTCGTGCGCTGCACGCCGACGTCGGCCGCGAGCGCGGGCTCCGTCAGCGCGTACTCCATGAACACCTCGGCGCGCATCGGATACTCGAAGAACACGCGGCGGCCGAGCGCGACCCACTCCTCCATCGTCGTCGGTCGCACGCCGTTCCACAGCGGCGCGCGATCGGCGGGCAGCGCGATCTGGCCGCGTGCGAGGCCCAACGCTTCGGCCGCACCCACGGGAGCCGAGCGAGGGTTCCACACCGGCAACAGATCCCAGCCGCGATCGCCGAGGCCGTATGCAGCGAGGCGAATGCGCGAGTACAGGTTCGTGGGGTTCGTGAGCGCGGCCTCGAGCGCCGCGCGCCGCGCATCGGCCGCCTCGGCGAGAAACCCAGCACCTTGCGCGAGAAGCCACTCGTCGCTCCACGCGGGCCACTCCTTGTCCGGTCGCTCCGTCGGGCTCGCGGATCCGGTCGGGCTCGCCGATCCGGTCGGCGCAGGGGAGGCCGACGGTGACGAGGTGCTGCACGCGGCCAGCACCGCGATGAGCGCGATGGACTTCACGTCGGAACGGGCGCGTGTTGCGCGACCATCATCACGGTGGTCTGCAGCGACTGCGCGACGCCACCGACGGACGCGGTGACCTTCACCGTGTACATGCGATCGTGACTGTCGTAGCGGTTGATGAAGCCCGGCTGCGAGAGCACGTAGCTGACGCGCGCGGTCTCCTTGTCCGCGACCTTCTGGTCCCACGCTTCGTAGGACGAGCTCGCGTCCGACCACCGCGTGGGCTTGCTCGCGACGAGCGCTCCGAGCGACGCGCCGGACTCGTCGACCACCTCCACGTTCTTGATGTCGATGGTGGTGTCGCGGCTCGCAGCGATCGATAGCTGCATCGAGGTCTGCTCGCAGCGACGCTGCGCCGCGCCAGGCGGTGCGACGGCCGACGGCGCCGATGGCGCGGGGCGAACGGGCGCTGCGGGCGGTGGCGCGATCGCGGGCGGCGTACCACCGCAGTCGTCGGCGAACGTCACGGACATGAGCGTCACCGTCGCCGCGGGCGCGGGTGTTGGTGCGGGTGCGGGGGCGACCACACCTTGGCGTCCGCGTTTGTCGTCAGCGGACTCGGTGCCAGATACCTTGGTGCAGCCCGCGAGCGCGAGCGCGATCATCATCATGCCTAGCTTCGACATCAGGTCCTCACGTTGGGAGGGAGGCTCGTCGGTGCATGGAGCGCGACGTCCCGTTGCGTTGTCTTGTCAACGCCACCGACAGTGACCACCGCCTTCAGCGTGAACGTCTTGTTCCAGCGATCCGCCACGCGATCCCAGCTCGGCTGCGAGAGCACGTAGCTGACGCTGATCGTGGTGTTCGCGGGCACGGCCTCGTTCCACGATTCGTAGACGGAGGTGGCCTGTGACCACTTCGTCGGCCTCGCCGCCGTCAGCGTTCCGACGAGCGTCCCCTTCTCGTCGTACAGCTTCACCGACTTCACCTTCAAGTTCATCGCGTCGGTCGCGGTCACCGAGAGCTGCATCGACGGTTGCTCGCAGCGATGGCGCGCGCGTGCACCCCCGCCCATCTCGGCTTGCGCACCCGACTGCGCTGCCTTCGGAGCGGTGCGCGGACCACAGTCATCCGCGAGCGTCACCGCGGTGAGCTCGACACGCGCACTGGGCTTCGGTGCTGTCTTGGCGGGTGGAGCAGGTGGCGTGATGGGGGACACCGCGGGAATCGAGTCCACGCGCTTCACCTCGGCGGTCGCGATCGGAACGTCCTCGGACACCGATTCCGAACCCGCCTTCGTGCAGGCCGTGAGTGCGAGCAATAGCAGTACGCGACGCATGCCCGATTCAACGTAACACGTGGCACGTCGGTCTATTCGGGTTCCTCGCGTTGCGGGCTCCATCCCGCGAGAAACCGCTGAAAGTCCTCCTGTGCGACGGGGTACAAGGTGCGCCATTCGCGCTCCAGCGCCTCACCGTCGACGAGCGTGGCGGACCCCGGGCGCGTAGCGAGCGCTCGCCGCAAGTGGTGGAAGTAGATGTCGAGGTCCTTGCCCGCGCGACCATCGAGCAGATAGGCGACGTCGCGAACACCTACACCGCGACCGACGTACTGGAAGTCGACCGCGGCGACGCGATGGTCGCGCGAGAAGCAGAAGTTCGCTTCCTTCGCATCACCATGAACGAAGGTTTGAAACGTCGCGCGCTCGAGCTGTGCATCGAGCGTCGCTGCGTTCGCGCGGATCCGTGGATCGCGGATCCGTGCGAGCTCGTCCCTGCGTGTCGCGAGGTGCCAGTACGTTCCCGTCTTCCACAGTCCGCGCGGGTCGTGACCTACGAAGCGCGCATGAAAACGCGCGAGCCATTGCAGGCACGCATCGAGATCCGCGCCACGCACGTGTTCGTTACGAAGTGCGAAGCCCGCCGCGTCGAGATCCTCGAACACGAACCACCACTCGTTCGCGAGAACGCGCTGGCCATACAGGCGTGCGACGCGGCAAGTGTCGTCGAGCAGCGGTGCGTACTCGCGATAGAACGCGAGCTCGACCTCGTACGAACGGCGTTTCCGCGCATCTCCCGTCGAGGAACGCACCGCTGGCGGGCGGACGTGTTTGACGATCGCGCTACGAGGATCTCCATCGAGCAACACGCGCACGATCTCGCCGTAGCCGCCCCACAAGGGCTGCACGTGCTCGACGCGCAGAACGCGTGTTGACCCACATGCATCCGCGATCCACTCGAGCACACCCGAGCGTACCCGTCCGGCGTGTACCCGTGGGTTGTCGGATCCACTACGATGTCTCCGTGCGACTTCGCATCACGTACGCCACGCAGGCCGAGCTCGCCGCGGACGTGAAGCAGATGGCGCACGGTGGCGTGCTCGTGAAGGATCCGGCGGCAGCGCGCCTCACGTTCGATACGCCCGTGGTGCTCGAGCTCGTGATGCCCGATGGCTCGACCGTGACCTCGGGTGGCAAGGTGCTCCAGGTGCTCGGCGATCACGGCGTGGCCGTCACGATCGAGCCGCACGTCGTCGAGCACGCGCGCCGTGTCGTCGAGAGCGGCGTCACCGCGCCACCGCCGACGCGCAACACACCGCCGTCGGGTGTGCGGGTGACGACGCCACCCGAGAGCACGACGCACTCGTGGAGCCGGAAGACGCCACCGACAGGTTCGCCCATCGCGCCCGCGGCTCCCACGGAGACAACCGCGGTGCCGCCGAGCTGGCGCGCGGCTGCGCGGACGACGCCACCATCGGGCACACCCGTAGCCGCATCGCGCGCATCGATCGTCACGCCATCGGTGAGGACACCGGTCGCGTCGTCCTCGCGCACATCGATCGTCACGCCATCGGTGGGGACACCGGTCGCGTCGTCATCGTCATCGTCATCGTCATCGTCATCGTGATCGTCATCGTCATCGTC
>JAEYYV010000027.1 GCA_023428295.1 Pseudomonadota bacterium | reverse complement strand
GCGCGATACAGTCGCGCGCGATGGTCGACGACGAGACGGTAAAGAACCTCCCGAAGGGTGACACCGAGCGCGATGAGGTCGGCGACATCAGCAGCGCCAACACGATGGCCGCACCGCCGACGAGCCCGACGCCGACCAACCCCAGCCCCAAGCCGAGCCACGACGAGATCGCGGTAACGCTGGCCGCGTCGAGCACCGGCAGCAGCGCGACCGTCCGACTCGGCCAGCGCTTGCCACCCACGTCGCCGCTCGTGCTCGAGTCCACGCGCTACACGCTCGGGGCGCTACTGGGGCAGGGCGGCATGGGCGAGGTCGTCCTCGCCTTCGACGAGCAGATCGGTCGCGAGGTCGCCGTGAAGCGGATCCGCGCAGAGCGTCCGTCGGGCGAGGAGCTGTCGCGCTTCGTCCGCGAGGCGCGCGTGCAGGGGCGCTTGCAGCATCCCGCGGTCGTGCCGGTGCACGATCTCGCGTTCGATCGCGGCGGCAAGCCGTACTTCGTGATGAAGCGGCTGTCCGGAACGACGATGCACGAGATGCTCGAGGATCTTCGCACCGGCAAGGTCAAGGATCCGGCGGGCACGCGACGGCGTCTCTTGCGTGCGTTCGCCGATGTCTGCCTCGCGATCGAGTTCGCGCACGAGCAAGGCATCGTGCATCGCGATCTCAAGCGCGCGAACATCATGCTCGGCGATTTCGGCGAGGTGTACATCCTCGATTGGGGCGTCGCGCGTGCGTTCGACGACGCCGAGGATGCGGGTGTCAGTCCGGTCAAGGTCCCCGCGGTGATGAAGGACGGGCTGTCGCTCGACAGCGATAGCGGTCAGACGCAGGCGGGCACGATCCTCGGCACGCCCGGCTACATGGCGCCCGAGCAGCTCGCGGGCGAGCGCGCCGATCCTCCAGCGGATATCTACGCGCTCGGCTGCATTCTGTTCGAGATCACGAGCGGACAGCCGCTCCACACCGGCCGGCGCAGCGTGACGAGCATCCTCACGCCGCTCGACGCGCGCCCGTCGCGCGTGCGTCCCGATTCGCCACCCGAGCTCGACACGATCTGCGAGCGCGCGACCAGGCTCGAGCCGAAGGAGCGCTTCGCGTCGGCGCGCGCCATGGGTGACGCGGTGCAGGCGTATCTCGACGGCGACCGTGACATCGCCGTGCGCCGCGAGCTCGCCGCTCATCACATCGCAACGGCACGCGCCGCGCTCGCGCGTGGCTCTGACGAAGCCTCGCGCCGCGACGCGATGCAGGCAGCAGGTCGCGCACTCGCGCTCGATCCCACCGCATCGGAGGCCGCGGATCTGGTCACGGGGCTCATGCTCGAGGCACCGAAGGAGACGCCGCGCGAGGTCGCGCAGCAACTCGAGCGCATGGACACCGAGACCGCGCGCTCGCAGGGCCGCCTCGCCGCGTACTCGATGTTCGGCTACTTGATGTTCGTGCCGATCCTCCTGTGGACCGGCATGCGCGATCTGTGGACCGTCGCTGCGTTCGCCGCACTCGCGGTCGCGAGCGGCCTGCAGGTCTACGCGCTCACGCGGCGCGATGCGATCCCCAAGGTCGGCATCTACATCAACGCGTGCATCAACGCGGTGTTGATCGCGCTCGTGTGCCGGCTCGTCGGTCCGTTCATCATCGCGCCGACGCTCGTCACCACCACGCTCATCGGCTTCGCGGTGCACCCCGCGTTCGGATCGATCCGCATCGTCGGTGCGATCCTCGGCGCCGGCGTCGCGATTCCCTGGGCGCTCGAGGCAGCGGGTGTTCTGTCGTCGACGTATCGGTTCACCGCGAACGGCGAGCTCCACCTCGTGTCACCGCACCTGACGTTCTCGGCGGTGCCGGTGCAGCTCGCGTTCGCCCTCCTGCTCGTCGTGCTGGTCAGCGTGGTCGCGCTCCTCACGCGCGTGCTCGCGGTGCGCCAGCGAGAGGCAGCTCACAAGCTGGAGCTGCAGGCGTGGCACCTGCGGCAGATCCTGCCCGTCGGCACACGCTGACCTACGCCGTCGCCGGGTCAGATGTCCTAGGACCGAAGACCCGAGCGAGAGCGCCCTACTGCGTGACGAGATAGATGATCGCGGCGACGCCTCCACCCACGACGACCAGCGCAGCGATCACACGTCCCCAACGCAGCTTCTTCTCGGGCGGCTTGGCCATGGCGAGAAACTAGCACGCCAGCACACCCACCCATAACTGTGGCTCTGCGTTGGCGCGCCGTATGCTCCGTGGCCGATGATGCGCCGTCTTCTTGTCGTCTCGTTTGTGGTCCTTGTCGTCGCATGTGGGAAGCGAGACACCGGCGATGACGACGCGGACGGAGGCGGCGATCTCTCGGGGCTGGTCAGCATCGAGGTGAAGCCGATCGATCAGACGCTCGTCATCGATCACGGCACCGCCGCCACGAGCACGTACACGGCGCTCGGCACGTTCGACGACGGGCGCGTCGAGGACATCAGCACGCTCGTCAGCTGGGCGCTCGTCGAGCCCACGCTCGGCGGCTTCATCGGCCCGGACTTCACCACGAACACCATCAAGGGTGGCCGCACGCAGATCATCGCGAACGGCGCGGGCATCGAGGGTTCGACGAACGTGACGATCATCCTCAAGCAGACGTACACGGATCCCGGATCGACCGGCCTCCCGACGAGCCCCGAGACACTCTTCACCGGCGGCACCACGAACGGCCAGGCGCCGCAGCTCGTGTATCCCAACGACGGCGTGATCGTTCCGCCGAACCTCGGCAAGCTCGAGCTACACTTCCGGCCCGGCGCCGGCAACACGGTGTTCGAGGTCGCGTTCCAATCGAGCGTGATCGATCTGCGCGTGTACGTCTCGTGCACCGCGCTGAATGGCGGCTGCGTCTACTTGCCGGATCCGCAGGTGTGGTCGTGGATCGCCGAGAGCCATCGCGGCACGGATCCCGTTCGTTGGTCCGTGCGCGGAACGGATACCACCGGCACCGCGGTCGGCGCGTCGAGCGAGATGACGATCGGCTTCGCGCCACGAAACCTCGGCGGCGGCATCTACTACTGGACCACGGCGACGGGTTCGATCATGCGCTTCGACTTCGCGTCGACGACGCAAACGACGGCCGAAGCGTTCGTGACGCCCGCGATGACCGGCGGCACGTGCGTCGGTTGCCATGCGCTCTCGCGTGATGGCAAGAAGCTCGTCGCGGAAGCGGGCGGCCAGCACGATGGTCGCATCCTTCTCCTCGACGTCGAGACGCGCACGCCGATCGTGCCGTTTGCCTCGACGCCCAAGAGCAACTTCGAGAGCTGGAGCCCCGATGGGTCGCAGTTCGCCGGCGTGTGGGCCGATAGCGGCAGCGAGTTCAACCTGATGCTGTTCAACGGCACGACGGGACAGATCGACGAGGTCGTCGACGCCGGCGGAACGCAGCAGAACCCGACGAACCACCCCGATTGGTCGCCGCTCGGTGATCGCATCGCGTACGCGAACGTCGGCGTCATGAACACGCTGCAGATGATGTACAACTGCGAGATCCGCTCCGTCGCGAAGGTGAATGGAGCGTGGCAGCCCTATCAGGTGCTCGTTCCGCGCGAAGCCGGAAAGAACAAGTACTACCCGGCGTACGCGCCGGACGGGAAGATGCTCGTGTTCAACGAGTCGATCTGCAACAGCGGCAACACCGGCGGCGAGTGCGATGCAGACACGAACCCCACAGCGAAGCTGAAAGTCGTCGACGGCATCGCGGGCGGTCAGGTCTGGGACATGACCAAGGCCAACGCGCCCGGCATCGCCGACAACGGGCAAACGAACCTGACCAACACGTTCCCGAAATGGAATCCGTTCATCAGCGAGATGAACGCGCAGGGCGGCCGCCTCGCGTGGGTGACGTTCGCGTCGACGCGCAAGTACGGTCTGCGCAACCCGCCCGGCAACGGCACGCTGATCTGGATGGCCGCCGTGAACCTCGATGCGCCGGCCGGCACCGATCCGAGCTTCGCGGCGTTCGCGCTCCCATTCCAGGACATCACGACGTCGAACCACATCGCGCAGTGGACGACCGAGGTCGTCGGACCGATCCAGTAGACCAACCCGTCCGCGAGTCGGCGACAAGACGTACGTGTTCGGTCGTTAGAACGTTCCGCCGAGCGAGATCGTTCGCGCGTCCGCGGACAACGTGGTGCTGGTCGTCGACCGCGTGTCGTGCTCCATGAGGATCGGCACGAGGAGCCCGGTCGCAGAGCCCACGGCGGCGCCGACGAGCACGTCGCTGAAGTAGTGCTTGTCGCCCGCGATGCGCATGTAGCCGACGAGCGACGCGAGCGTCAGGCCGCTGGCCCAGATCGCCGTCTCGTAGCGCGAGCCGCGTTGGCGCGCGACCATGCCGGCGCTCGTCGCCGCGGCGAACGCGAACGACGTGTGACCCGAGAAGAACGACACGTGATCCTCGGCGTCCCACACGCCCTGCGTCGGGGCGAAGTAGACGCCGGGACGGGTGCGTGCCGCTGCCAGCTTCGCGATCTGCGTGAGCGTCTGGTTGATCGCGAGCGAGCCAGCGATCGGCAGCGCGACATCCATGATCTCGGCGGTCGTGGCGCCGTCGGCGATGATCGGGATCACGTTGACCGCGACGCCCAGGATCGGCAGCGAGGTGGCGGTGATGTCCGAGATGCGGCGAGGAACATTCACGTTGTCCCAGACGAGCGCGTTGCGAACATCCGCGTCGAAGCCGGGAGGCTCGCACCAGCGGCAGCGCTCGGGTTGAAGCGAGTCGCGAAAGATCACGCTCGCGAGCACGGTCGCGCCCAGGCCCGATGCGACGATCAGGTTCACGGTGCGCGAGCGACCGTTCTCGCCTTCGTACCAAGCCTCCGCGCGGGCGGTCGCCGGCGCGATCGTGATTGCAAGACAAGCAACGAGCGCACGCACGACCGAAGCGTAACTGCACGGGGCGGGGCTGACGAGCGCCCGCGCACGATTTGCGCGTTCCATTTCGTCGGGAATGACCATCTCGTCGCCACGTGTTGCGACGTGGACACAGCGTTCTTACGTCGACAACAACGGAGGTCCCATGCGTCTTGAACTGCGAACCCCGGGTGTGGAGGTGGGTGAACGTTTCGAGGAGCTTCTCGATCGCAAACTGCGAGTCGCGCTGTCCCGCTTTACGCGGGTCGTGCGCCAGGTGTTTGTCACCGTCTCCGACGAGAACGGACCCAAAGGCGGCCCGGACAAGACGTGCCGTCTTCGCCTGGTCACGGATATCGGCCCCGCGATCGTCATCGAGCGAACCGACACGACCGCGGAGCGTGCGGTCGATGCGGCGGTGGATAGCGCGGCTCAGAGCGTCGCTCGCCAGGTGTCCAGGCGACGCGTGCCGCGCCGGCGTCTGCGCACGCTCACCGAGCTCGCGCGTTCGCGCTGACCAGGACTCGCCTCAGCGCGTGACGAAGATCGCGGCGATCGCCGCAGCG
>JAEYYV010000022.1 GCA_023428295.1 Pseudomonadota bacterium | reverse complement strand
CGCGAGACCACCGATCCGCCGGCGACGACGCTCGCGAAGCAGCAGCGCCTGTTCGATCAGTTTCGCGCTCGCTTCAACCAGGAGCGGCCGCACGAAGCACTCGAGCAGAAGACTCCGCACGAGCTCTACGAGGTCTCTCCGCGTCGCCTGCCCGAACCGTGGTGGGGAAAGGACTTCGACAAGCAGACAAGCTCGACCATCTAACCCAGAGCTCGGTTGTGTCGATCCGACCAATCGAGCTCGCAGGGATGTTGGGGTGGCGAGTCTTCGAGCCGGGGACCCAAACGAAATAGACGACAGCGACGCACTCGATGCGCGCGACGAGTGCGTCGTGTGCGGCGGGTGACGCTCGCGATGAGCGCGTCGCACGAGTCGCCGTCCGGACTGCGGGGCGTGTTGAGTGTTGCAAGCAGGACAAGGCGCAAGGCGCGACGAGCATGCATGGCCGACAAGCGGGACGACCGCGATGAATGCGTCGCGCACCACCGGCGTGACGAGTGTGACGAGCGAGCGTGGCGAGCGTGCCGAGCGTGGCGAGCCTGGTGAGCGGGACGTGGCTGTCCGGCATTCGGACATCTTGCTACTCGATTCTCGTCGAGAAACCGACGCTGAACTGTCAGACCCGTTTGCTATTGCCTCAATCATGACGACGAGGGCGCGGGCGCAGGAGAAGAAGGCGAGTCGCAAGGTGGGGCGCAAACACGTGAACGAGGCTCCCCAGATCGAGCTCGATCTGCGGCCACGCACATGGGGCGGCAAGCGCAAAGGCGCGGGGCGCAAGCGCACCAAGGGCAAGCACGACTCGCCGCACCGCACGCGTCCCGCGCACTGCGAGCGCGATCCGGTCCACATCACGTGTCGTGTGCGGAAGGGCGTCGGGCGTCTGCGCAAGCGCCACGTGCACCATGCGATCAAGCAGGCGCTCGTGAAGTACGTGCTGCTGCCGACGTTTCGGGTCGTGCACACGTCCATTCAGGGCAACCACATCCACATGCTGGTCGAGGCGCGCGACAGAGACGCGATCGCCGAGGGAATGCGCGTGCTCGAGATCTCGATGGCGCAGGCGATCAACAGGTCGCTGAAGCGAACCGGCAAGGTCTTCGACGGGCGGTATCACCGCGTAGACATCACGACGCCGCGTCAGATGAGAAACGCGCTCGCCTACGTGCTGAACAACTGGCGACGGCACAGCGAGGACGTGACCACACCGGGCGCGGAGAACGTGTCGATCGATCCGTACTCGACGGCGGCATCGTTCGACGGCTGGCGCGATCTCGACGAGGTCCCGACGTGGGATCGATTGCCCTCGGCCGAGCCCCGAACGTGGCTACTCCGCGTGGGATGGCGACGCCACGGTCTGATCGGAGTGCGCGAAGTGCCCGGCCCGCTCGCGCACTAACCGCGTGAGGTGCTCGCGCTTTATGTAGCGCTTCGCGCGTTGTCCTGAAACGGCGGCGACGCGCGGCGCGCGGTGCTCCGCGAGCGTCGACATCTCGCCTTGCCAAACAGCCGCTCGTGCTGCGCCTCGAAGCGACCGGCGACGATGCGTACGCGATGGCGATACAGGTAGAGCGTTCCAGGCAAGCCCAGTGCCTCGGTTGGCATCGAGTACGGATGCGTGTCATGGACGACGTAGCCAGTCGGCCCGACATGCACAGGAATTCGCAGCGCGAGATCCGCCGGCGCAATGCGCAGCGGTCGAAGGCGGGCTTGCTCTTCGACGAGACGCACCGCCGGCACGACGCGTGTCGCGCGCGATGGCCGCTTCGTGTTGACCTCGTCGTGCCATTCGCGAAGCTGGCGTTGCAGGTCCTCTTCGTCGACGAATCGTCGTTGCTTGAAGAAAGAGCCTTTCACCCAGCCGACGAGGTTCTCGACCGAGCCCTTCTGCTCGGGGCTTCGCGGCCAGTACAGCTCCACGGCGAGACCGAGATCGAGGATCACGTTCCCGAAGGTCGGGTTCCACTCGATGACCGCTGTCCTGGTTCCACGACGTCGCGATCGTCTTGGGCCGGTCGAAGACCGGAGCAGCGGAAGCCGCCCCACTCGGCGAAGTGCTCGACCATCGCGCGGACGAGCGTTTCCACCTGCTCGTTGGGCACGAGCTTCACTTCGACCCAGCGCGAGTACTTCAGTCGCGAAGCGAAGAAGTGCACGCGCTGCTTCCGACCATCGATGTAGTGCGCATCGACGTGCCCGAAGTCGTGCTGCGAGAATTCGCCGGCCACACCTTCGAAGCGAACGATGGGGCGCACCTTCTGGTCGTGTCCCTATAGTTGTGTAGAAGCCGTTTTCTTGGGCCGCCAAGAAGGACGAGAGAGCTTCCGGGTTGCAACACCAAGGAGCTCTGCTCGTGAAGCGACCAACACGATCCCTTCGACTCGACGCTATCGATTCCGTGATCCCGACGCAAGAAGACTTCCTTCTCGACCTCGACGCGCACATGCTCCGCGTCACGAACGCGCTCTGACGCGGCCGACGCCCGAGCCTCACCCGGTCGTCAGC
>JAEYYV010000002.1 GCA_023428295.1 Pseudomonadota bacterium | reverse complement strand
CGATGAACGCGCAGCAATCGAGCGGCATCTCGAGATCCATCTCGGAGCCCTTGCGCAGGATCTTGTAGAGATCCGCGCCGTCCACGTACTCCATCGTGATGTAGTACGTGTCGCCGACGCGGCCGAGATCGAACGTCTGCGCGATGTTCCCGTGCGCGAGCTGCACGGCGATCTTCGCCTCGTCGACGAGCATCTGGATGAATGCTTCGTCCTCCGCGAAGTTCGGATGGATCATCTTCAGGGCGACGTACTTCTCGAAACCGGCGATGCCCTTTGTCTTGGCGAGATGGATCTCTGCCATTCCGCCGACGGCGATCTGTCTGACGAGCCGGTATGGTCCGAACTGGCGTTCAGCCATCGCCGTCCGTTCCCGTCATCGGACGATCGAACGTGTCGGCTCGGTCCCCTTGTCCCGCCGCTGTCTCTGGCGTGGGTCCCACGCGCAGCGACTCCGCACCTCCTGGATGCACGAACACGCCGACGAGACGAAGCGGTGTCTTTGCACCGCGATCGAACGTGCACACGACCTCCGTCGCGATGCCGTGCGCCACGTTCACGACGTAGCTCGCCGCAGCGTTCGCGACGAGATAGAGACCGAGCCCCGCGCCGTACGTCTTGCGGTCGATCTGGTTGGGCGAGTTGATGCACTTCTCGATGTACGCGAGGATCGTGTTCTTCGCGAGACGACCAAAACGATCGCGCACGGCCACGGCGAACTGGTTGTCCGTGGCGGCGTAGCGGATCGAGACGGGCCGCGGCGTGGCGAGCTCCTTGCGCTCGTGCGGATCGACGTTCGCGAAGATCGGATTCCCCGTCTCGTCGACCGGCGCGTCGTACAGCGCGTTCATCAGCAGCTCTTCGCACACCGAGCCGATGGCGCTGCGAACCTGCCGGCGCATCTTCGCGTCCTCGGCGAACTGCAGCACGGTGTCGATGGCACGACCGCGTCCCTCGAAGTCGCGAATGCGTGCGTACTGCACCGGTGTCCCGGGTGGCAGGTACTTCTCGATGCCGAAGATGTCGCCGGTCAGGAGCTTCTGCGCCGTGACGAACACGCCGTGATCGAGCTCCTCGCCGACCACCACGTGGTTCACGCGGTCGTCGTGCAGGTACGCGGTCAGGTCCGACAGCGTCGCCTTGGGCGTCACGATCGTGACGTGTGCGCGATCGCGTAGCTTCGGTACCAGCTGCTGTAGCGCAGCGACATTGCCGTCCATCGCGCTGTAGAAGATGTAGCGGTGCGGAATGACGTCCCCGGCGATCGCCTCGACGCTGCGCACCGCGTCGACCTCGGCTCCCGCCTTTTCGAGCGTGGAGACGATTCGGCGGAGCTGGTCGAGGTCGCCCGAGATAGCGAGGACGCGTCGTTTCGACACGAGATTCCCGCTATGGATGATAACTCAATCAGTACTGGTAGAGCGCGGTCAGGTAGGCGCGAAAACCCTGAAGAGGACTTGGCAAGTACTCGAGGTGGGGCTCGTAGTCCGAGAGGGCGTCTGGCTCGTAGAAGTGCCCGGCGAAAGCGTTGTAGGCCGTCGCACGGATCAGGAGCTTCTTCGTCGGTGTGTACTGAAGTCCGACCGACAGCTCGGCCACCGGAGGTAGGCGATCCATGACGAGGTCGGTGGCCTCGACGGCGACCGGCATCTCGGGGTGGCCGAGATCATCGAATCCCGTACCGCGGTACTCGACCAGGCGGTTCGCATCCTCGATCGCGCCGCTGACCTTGAGGTTGGTTGTCGCGCCGAGCTTGTCGGTAACCAGGTTGAACACCGTCGCCAGGTTGAACCAGTGCTCCGGCAGGGTGCGGAACACGCCGCGGTCGGCCGAGTTCACGCGGAGCCACGTGTATCCGAGCTCGATGCGATGGCCGCCCTGCACGTAGAGCTTGCCGAGGAACTCCGCCGACGCGATGCCGCGATCCGCGGAGTTGACGTACTTGCCCTGCGTGATCGCGATCTGATCCTTCAAGATCGTGTAGCTGCCGTCGACGCGGAACGAGAGCTCGCGAATGCGGCGCTCGCCCTTCCAGATACGCGCGTTGATCTCGGCCTGCGCTGCGCGGCTCTCCTCGATGCGCAGGTTCGGATCACCGGCGATGTTGACCGCTTCACCATTCGTCGCCGTGTTGTTGATCACCGGCGGGCGGAAGCCTTCTGCGTAGTTCAGCTTCAAGTGCCAGTTGGGGACGAAGTTCCAGACGATCGAGCCCGCGAACGTCGGGTTCACGTCATAGGAGAGCGAGCCGAGCGTATCGGGCGCGACTTGCACGCGAGCACCGAGATCGAGGATCAGCTTCTTGCTCGGACGCCACTGCGGGTTCACGTACGCGCCCATCACGGTGCGCGTCGCGGGGAACGCGAACGTGAGCGGGCACCCCGGTAGCGGCACGACGCGCATCTGGGTCTCGTCGTAGATGCGCGGGCACAAGATCGGCAGGCGCGTCAGATCGTACGGAGCATCGATCGTCGACTGCGTTCCCGGTCCCTGACGCGACTCGGTGACGTTATCGGGCTTCCACTCGCGGAACGACTCGGCGCCGTACAGCACGCGAACCTTCGACGTGACCTCGACGTCACCGTCGAACGCAGCGCCCGCGCGATAGGCAGTGAGGTTGGCGTTGAACGCGAGGCCGCCGGGGATCAGCGCCGACGGCGTGAGCACTTGCAGCGGCGCGAACGTACGCACGAACTCCTGCGCGTAGCCGCGAACCGCCAGGCCGGCTTTGCCCTTCGCGAAGCGCGTGCGGTACTCGAGCACCGCGTAGCGATCGAAGTTGTCCTGGCGGTTCTTGCGGCTCGTCTTGCGCGGATCGACGCACGTCGGATCCATCGGGTCCGCTTCGCATCGCTCGTCCTCGAGGAGGTGCTCGCGGTTTGGGTTGCCGGACAGCGCGAGCGGGTTGTACTGCTCGCCAAACGGATAGAACACGCGAAGCTGCAGGTCGCCGTACGTGATCTTTCCGTCGAGGGTCGCGACCAACGATTGCGGCTGATCGCTCGCCACGAGCGGGCCGTACGTGTTGGACGAGTTCGGCTGCGGAAGCGCACCGTGGAACAGCAGCACGGGCATCGTCTTCTCGGGGCCCTTGAAGGTCTCGACGCTGCCGTGCGCGAAGATCTTCAGCTTGCCGCCGAGGAGCCCGCTCTTGCCGACCATCGCGTACGCGCGCGCCACCTGGCGATCGCCATCACCGTGGCCGAGGGAGCCGCCGACCTCGACACCTTCGATGTCTTCGGCGTCCTTGGTGATGACGTTGAGAATTCCGAGCAGCGAGTTCGAGCCCCAGAGCACACCGCCCGGACCCGTGATCATCTCGACGCGCTTGATGAGCTCCATCGGCTGCGTGCGCGAGACCGACGGAACGTTCGCGAACGGATCGAACAGCGAGAGTCCGTCATGGAGGAACTGCACGGCTTGCACCTGGCCGCGCACCATCGGCGTCGGATAGACGTTGTGCGCGAGACCGCTGCGCGTCCAACCGGGGACGGAGTCGTACAGCTGGATGATGTCTTGAAACTGACGATCGCGGATCTCGTCCGGCGTGACGACCGTGACGATCGCCGGCGCTTCCTGCACCGTGGTCACGCCCTTCGCGGCGGACTGCACGATGTTGGCGAGATCGAGTGCTTCATCTTCTCCGGAGGTAGTGACATCGCCTTGATCGAGGACGATGGTCGGAACCTCGACGTCGATGACGGCACCTTGCGGCTGCGCGGCCGCGAGCGACGGCGCCAGCGCGAGGGCGAGCAAGACCAGTCGATTCACGGCGTGCCTCCCTGCTGTGACTTGATGAAGTCGACGCGCTCGTTGGCAGGATCCGTCGGTGCGTTCGTGCCGAGCGGGCGATCCGAGCCGATGCCCACCGCTTGCAGCTGCTGCACTGCCACGCCTTGCGAGGCGAGGTAGTCGGAGATCGCCTTGGCGCGCGCTTGCGCTTGCTGCTTGTCGACCCGCTTGCGCGCGTTGATCGCCGCCGCGCCCTTGGCCTTGGTCCCGAGCGGGACGTGGACCTCGATGCGGATCGAGAGCTTTCGCGTCTTGATCAGCGTCGCGACCTGACCGAGCAACTGGCGCGCCGCTGGCGTCAGCGTGTTCGCGTTGCGATTGAACGTGACCTGCTGGCCCTTGAGATCGATCCGATCCGCGCGCTCCTCCGGTCCGGTCGTGATGCGCACGTCGGGACAACCGTCGTCGTCGTCGACGCCGTTGACCGTCTCCGGATCGTTGGGGCACTTGTCCTGCGCGTCCGCGAAGCCATCGCCATCGTTGTCCTGATCGAGGCAGCCATCGTCGTCCTCGAAGCCGTCGTGGTCCTCGGCTTGATCGGGGCACTTGTCCGCGGTGTCGGGAATACCGTCGTTGTCGTTGTCCGGCTCGCGACAACCATCGTCATCTTGGAAGCCGTCCTTGTCCTCGGGCTCGTCGGGACATTGATCCACAGCGTCGGGAATGCCGTCGCCATCGTTGTCGAGGTCGGGGCAGCCATCTTCGTCTTGGTAGCCGTCCTTGTCCTCGGGCTCGTCGGGGCAGCCATCGACGCCGTCGGGAACGCCGTCGCCGTCGCGATCGTTGCGTCCCGGCGCCGCGGCACCGAGCGGCTGCGGCGCCCACACGAGCCCCGTGGTGAAACGAATGTCGTCACCGCGTGCGCCGAGCTGACCGGTGCCCGCCATCAGCTGCCACGTGACATCCGCGCTGACACGGAACTGCACGCCGGCCGTCGCGAGGACCGTCAGGTCGCCGCGCGTCGCATCGCCGAAGTAGTCGGCGTCGGTGATCGTCTTGCACTGCGCACCGCCGTGGCGGCGACACGATCCGAGGCTCGCCCCTTCGGGGAGCGGCAGGAGTGCGATGGCTTCGATCGCAGCGGCAACCCGCGGTGTGATCTCGAACATCGCGCCAGCGCCGAGGACGAGCTCGCTGCCGACATCGAGGATCACCTGTGCATCGCGTGGCGTCTGCGTGGTGTCCATCGCGTCGTACGCCTCGAGCACCGTGCGCTCGCGCAGACGCGCGCCGACGTTCGCCACGAACCGAGTCGCGCGAATGCGATCCTTGCGGTACTCGAACGCGAGCTTGGGCTCGAAGACCATGTTGCGATCGCCGAGGAGCATCTGGTCCTCGCCGAACGGTAAGAACACCGAGCCGACGAAGGTCATCGCGATCTTCGGCGTCGAGAGGAACATGTACTTGAAGCCCGCGCGCGCATCGAGCGGCCCTGCGAGACCATCGCCGAGGTACGCGGATTCGTCGTCGGGATCCGCCGATGGATCGATGTTCGAGAGTGGGCGCAGTCCGATGAGGCCGGTCGACGGTGTGGTGATCACGCCACCGGACATGTAGCGTCCGCGTACGCCGTACCCATCGCCGGTCGCCGTGCGATACCCGGCGACGTCGATGCCAAGCGCGAGGCGGTCGGTGAGCGAGATGCCGATCGCCATGTCGAGCGTGACGACGTAATCGAGGATGCGGTCGTTGTCGCTGTCGCCGATGCCGGGCACCGCGAGATCGAGCGGTGACTTGGCCCACCCCGCGAGCACGCGCAGCGAGAGGTCGCGTTTCGGCAGGAGCCGTGCGCCCTCGACGCTGAAGATGCCGTTCGAATCGTACGCGCTGCGGAACAGCACGCCGTCGACACCACTCGTCGCGTCAGCGGTCGCGACTCCCGCGGACGCTGCGAGCGCGAGGAGAGCGCCGATCGATTTCACCGCGGGCACGTCATGCCCGGGGCATCGGTGGGACGGAAGATCGAGATGAACACGATGCCGGGCAGCGTGACGCCCGGCTGCGGCGAGTACCTGCACTCGGCGGGCAAGCCACCCGTACCGCCATACGCCGTGTCGGCGAGCGACGCTCCCGAGACGAGTGCGGTGCCGTTGGCGCCGGTGCTGTTCTGCGGCGTCGTGTTGTCGATGCTCTCGCGCGTGACGTCTGCTGCCTTGAAGTAGAAGTCGTTCGCCGTGACCGGCGTCGGCGTCATGTTCGGGAACTTCAGGACGGTCACGCCCGACTGCGTGAGAAAGCCCGTGCGACGCTGCCGGAACACCGGTGCGTAGTAGCCACCGCTGAGCGCCGGACCGCCCGTGGTCTGCCACTTCGTCGTCGTGGAGACCGGAACGACGTAGCCCTCGAGGTTGTTGATCGAGGTGCCATTCGTCGTCGCTGCGACGGCGATGCCGACGATGTTTGTGTTGCCTGCGGGACCTGCGTTCTCGGGGGCCGCGTCGTCGAAGGCGAGGCCGAGATACGGGCTCGACGGGTTGGCGACACCGGTCAGCCGGAACCGACCGCAGTCGTCCATGTAGAAGTCGTCGAGCGGACGCGGCTGCGCGTTCATGGGATCGTTCGCCAGCGCGATCGCGTCGAACGCACGAACGCCGACGGAGCACGGCCCGGTCGCGGTCGGCGGCATGTACGTGCAGCGGGCGCCCGTCGCGTTCTCCGCCTGGAACAGCTCGCTGTCCTCGAAGTTGTACATCCGACCGCAGAGCGTCTGCTTGCCCGCCTCCGGCGCGGGACACGGAAGCGGCGTGCCGCAACCGCCACCACCGGTGAGGCCAACGCAGCTCGTGACGCCGGTGTCGGGATCGACCTCCCCCGACGTCGTTTGCGAATCACACACCGTGGGCACGAACTCGGGGACGCAGCTCGTTCCCTCGAGCCGCGTGAACGGGCCGCACTCGGCCGGCGTGACGACGATCTCGGCCGGCTCGCACGCGCCGTTGCGCTCGATCGTGCCTTCTCCACATTCGGTTGTTTCGCACCCTGCCATCAAGGAAGCGCCGGAACCGATGACAGCGACGAGTAGGATCCATCTCTGCATGAGCGCGCTCCTAGAAGTGGGTCGAGTCCTCGTCGAGATTGGGGAAGATCACCATCTCGGCATTAAATGACGGGTTGATCGGGGACTCGAGCTCGACGTGAAGAGTTCCGCGCGTCGTGACCGTAGGCTCTCCGTACAGGAGGAGCGTGCCCGGCCCATCGACGCCGTCCATCTGCCAATAGATCGCGTACGCATCGAGCTGCGATACGTCTTCATCGACGAACCACTGCGCGCCGCCGATCGGTGCGAGGTTGACGGGATTGCGCCCGACGACCATGCCGTACGTCGTGCCGTTGAGCGGCGACGTGAGGATGCGATCCGTTCCTTCCCACAGCGCCTCGTCGCGGTCCCACGCGGCCGTGCACAACGCGAGTCGCTGCGCGTTCGAGTCGCGATCCGCGCACATCGGCGGCGGGATCATGCCGTCGACGCGCGTGCAGTCCGGCGCGACGTCTGGATACACCGACGTGGTCGCGCTCGTGACGACCTTGATGCCCGACGTACCACCGAGCGCGGCGACGTTGCCCATGCGCTGTTGAGCGGTGGCCGCATCGATCTTCTCTTGCTCCGTGGCGCCGGGAGGAGGCATCGACAGGTCGGTGATGCCCGTGTCGGCCGCGACGCGCGCACCGAACTGCGAGACGTGGATGCCCGGGTACGGCACGTGCTCGCCCACGTCGATGAAGCACGGCGACGAGAGATCCACGATCGGGTGGATCTCGAATCGTTGGAGCTCGAACAAACTTTGCCCGCTGGCTCCCTGTGAAATGCCCCACAGCGTGAAGTGCGCATCGCCCGGAATCTGGCCCGCCGTCGGCTGCGCGCCGTACGACGCCTGACGCGGCATCGAGGTCGGAAGATCGACTTGGATGTTCGAACCACGAAAGGTGTCGACACAGCCGCCCGACAGCGCGACCGCGACCACCATGCTCTTGGTAAGCAAACGTTCCCTACAACGCACCATCGTCGTGCGAGTCCCCTAAAACGAATCATTCCCGAACGAGATCGAAAAGTCTAGGTAACGGTCACCACGTGACGGCGGTGGAGGCGAGCGCGCCACCTTCTATAGGTGCGAGTGCGAATGGAGGCGGTGCGTCACGGTCGACGGGACGACCTCGCACCACCCAATAGACGCCGAGGCCGACACCGACCGCCGTCGCGCCCAAGGAAACTCCCATCACTCCATACAGCGCCGTCTTGCTGCTCCCCTCTGCGTCGGACGCCAGGAGGCCCGCGACACCGCCGGCGACCGCGAAGCCAGCGCCTGCCCCGATCGCGATCCATCCGCGACGGCGGACCTGTGCGTGCGACGTCTCGAACGTGGGCTCGAGCGTGCGCTGTTGTCGTGGCTGCAAGCGAATGCGACGACGCCATGGCTCTTTGGCGGCGCGTCGCACCTCGACGAGGTGCTCGCCGGGCGCGAGCGAGATCGGCTCGCCGGTGCGAAACGGCACGGTATCTCCGTCGAGGACCAGCGTGTCACCGCTCGAGATCGTGAGCGTCGACGCCGAGGTGGCGGTCGTCACGCGGGAGACCACGTTCGTGTCTTCGACGAGCTCGAAGACTACATCCGTGATGATCCCGGGTAGGGCGTTCACCGACGTCGTCGCCGGGCGATAGCCCGACTTCTCCACGGAGACTTCGTGCATGCCGGGTTTGATCCGGCGGGGCGCCAGCGGTGTGCCGCCGTAGCTGAGGCCGCTGATCGTGACCGTCGCCCCCGGCACGCTCGTGGTCACCGCGATCGCGGCGCCGTCGCCGAGCTCGTCGCGAACCCCCGCGCGCCCTGCCGAGGAGCGACACGCGTCGTGGAGCTTGCGCGTGTCGGCGATCTCGCTCGAGCGAGGGTTCATCTCGATCGCGGTGCGCGCGGACGCGATGCAGTCCTCGAAGCGACCTTGCGCCTGCGCGACCGCCGCCAGGAACCGATGCGGTCCGGGAAGCGCCGGGTTCATCGCGATCGTCTTCTCGAGATGCGCGCGCGCTGCGTCGAGCTGACCGAGCCGAAACGCATCGACGCCCGCCTGGAACTCGCGCGTCACCTTGTCGTCCGCGTGAGCACGCCCGAGTGCAACGACGACCACGAGCGCGACGAGGGCTGGGCGCACGGCCAAAGCGTACGCGCGTCTGCGCGAAATCTCCACGATCGCTCGACGCCGCCTCCACGGACGCTGCGTACCACCTTCGTCTCGAGGTGGTTGAACGGGACAGGAGACCCGATGGCAACGACACATCCATTCCCCACGCCCGTCCACGAGAGCCCGCGCCTCGTTCCTTTGCTCATGGCAGCCACGATGCCGATCGCGATCGGCGGCCTCGTCGCGATGCACGGCAGCTCGGCGTCGCCGCTGTTCGCGGTGCCCGCCGTGGTGTTCGGCGTGACCGCGGTGACGAGCCCCGCCCTGTACATCGCGATGGCCGCCACCGGATCCGCGCCGCCGCTCGCGGCCGTGGTCCGTGCCTTCGGCGTGGCGATCGGTGCGTTTGGCGTCGCGCTCGCCGGGCTGCTCCTGCCCGTCGCGTTCTTGTCGCTCTCGGCGGTATCCGGTTCGACGACGTTTGCCGTGGCGTCGACAGCGATCATCGGCGCGGGTGTCTGCGGCATGCAGCGCCTCCGGCACGAGATGCAGGCCGCGCGACCACTGTCGCTCTCGAGCGAGATCGTGTTCGCGGCCTGGGCGTGCGCGACGGCAGGCATCGCTGGCCGCATGTGGTGGGACCTGGCGCGGGAGGTGCTCTCGTGATCGATCAACTGCTTCGCGATCGCGACACGATCCTCGCGCGCATCACGAGCGGCAAGGACCTCGCCGCGACGATGAAGGTCATGGTCGCGACGATCGCGGTGTGCATGGCGATCGTCGGTGCCGCGCTCGGCAGCTATCGCGGCGGCGTGCAGATCGGCTACGCCGCGATCAAGCTGCCGCTCGTTCTCCTCGGGACTGCCGCGTTGGCCGCACCGGCGCTCACCGCGATCGGCGCAGCGGCCGGGCGTCCCGCTCGGCTCGCGGGCGACCTCGTCCTCGTGGTGACGGCGCTCGCGTTCGGCGCGCTGCTCCTCACCGCGTGCACGCCGCTGCTCCTGCTGTGCATCGCGATGGAGCGCGACTACCACGACATGATCCTCGTGACGGTGGCGCTGTTCTCGCTCGCGGGGCTCGCGTCGCTGCGCATGATCGTGATCGGCGTACGCATGCAAGTGAGCGAGCGCGGCGGGACCAGTGCCGTGATCGGACTGTGCATGGTGTTCGCGCTCGTCGGTGGACAGCTGTCGTGGGCGCTGCGCCCGTACTTGGTGCGACCGCGCACACCCGAGGTGGTGTTCGTGCGCGAGGCGGAGGGCTCGCTGTTCGACGCGATCACGACGACATTCGAGTCGGCGCGCGGTCACTTCGAGCGCGACGAAGCTCCCGTGCCGAACGCGGAGCACTACCGATGACGCTCGGCATGCTCGGCATCGGCTACGCGGCGATCGGCGCCACGCTCGCCATCGCGTGTGCCGCGATGAGACGCGCGAACGCGGGCGACGCGGTGCTGCTGCTCGTCGTGTGGCCGATCGCCCTGCCCCTCGTGCTCACCGCGCGCACCGACGAAGCGCAGAGCGGCGAGCTGGTCGCAGCGCTCGCACGCGCATCTGCCTCGCCGCTCGCGTCGGTGCTGCCGGATGCGGAGACCGGGCGCGTGCTGCAGTCGCGCGTCCGCGAAGCAGCGACCAGGCTCGCAGAGCTCGACGAGCTGTTGGCGCGGCCCGACTTCGATCCCGCGGCGGCCGAGCGTCGAGTGAGCGAGCTGGCGTCGCGTGGTGCGGTGGCGGCCGCACAGACCGCGCAGCTTCGCGTGCGCACGCTCGGGCAGCTGCGCGCCTTGCGCGAGCGGTACCGCGCGGAGCTCGAGGAGGTCCGCGAGCTGATCGCGCAGCTCGTCACACAGGCAGAGCTCGTGCGCCTCCAGCCGTCGATCGCGCAGGCCTCGAGCGAGCTCGTGCGCGAGCTCGTCACACGCGTCGAGGGGCTCGAGGACCTGTTCGCGATGCAGGCAACGCTCGACGGAGTCCCCGTGGAATATCCAGCCATCGCGGAGCGTTCGAGGTAGTCATGGCGACCATCCTCGTCGTCGACGATGACGCGCACATCCGCGAGGTCGCTCGCTTCGCGCTGGCCCGTGCCGGTCACGCCGTGGAGCTCGCCACCGACGGCGCCGCCGCGCTGGCCAGGATCGAAGCGCGCGTGCCGGATCTGATGGTTCTCGACGTGCTGATGCCGGAGCTCGACGGGCTCGCGCTGTGTCGCCGCTTGCGTGCACACGGGCAGCGCGTGCCGATCGTGTTTCTCTCCTCTCGCACGGAGGAGGCGGATCGGATCCTCGGTCTCGATCTCGGCGCGGATGACTATCTGACCAAGCCGTTCTCGCCGCGCGAGCTCGTTTCGCGCGCAGCAGCCGTGCTGCGGAGAACGTCGTCGGATGCGGTCACTCCCGTGCCCGCGGCGCTGCCGGTGCTCGCGGTGGGCGAGGTGGCGATCGATCGCGATCGTCACGAGGTGAAGGTCAGCGGCTCGCCTCTCGATGTCACCGCCACCGAGCTGCGCCTGCTCGCGACGCTCGCCTCGCATCGCGGGCGCGTACTCTCGCGCGGTCAATTGATCGCGACCGTGTACGGCGACGATCACCACATCAGCGAGCGCACGATCGACACGCACGTTCGCAACCTGCGCGCGAAGCTCGTCGCAGCAGGAGCCGCGGTGATCGAGACGGTCCACGGTGTCGGCTATCGCTGTAGTTAAGCGGTTCGCGCGGCACCTCGCGCGCATTCGCTATCGGCTGCTGCTCATCAATCTGATCGTCGCGGCCGTGCCGATCGTCGGCATCTCGTTCGCGAACATGCACGAGCGGCAGCTCCTCGCCGCGCTCGAGCAGGACATGATCCATCAAGCGCAGCTCGTGCGCGCGGCCGTCACCACCGACGGAGCGCGGACGCTCGCGTCACATCAGGCACCGCTCGTGATCGCGGCGCGCTCGACGCGCACGCGCATTCGCATCCTCGACGACACCGGCGCTGTCCGCGCGGACTCGCATCGCGGCGGTCCGCCCGAGGGTGCCGAGCGCCCCGTTCCGCAGCTGTTCGGCGAATCGCCGACGCATCCCGCGCAGGTGCCGGCGCCGATCGATCTCGCGTCGCGCAGCGAGGTGAGAGCAGCGCTCGCGGGTCGCTACGGGTCCGCCACGCGCCTGTGGGATAACCAGGACCGCGTCTATCTGTTCTCGGCGCTCCCCGTCATCGATCCGAAGACGCGTACGACGAGGGCCGTCATCTACGTCACGCGATCCACGCACGACGTGAAGCTGCAGCTGTACGCGCTGCGTACATGGCTCGTGCGGCTGCTCGTCGCGTCGATCGCCGGCACCGCGCTGCTCACGCTGCTCCTCGCGACGACGATCGCGCGACCGCTCGGCCGGCTGACGCGACGCGCGAAGCGGATCGCTGCGCGACAGCCCGTCGAGGCGACCGAGCGGCTCACGCAGCGCCGCGACGAGATCGGCGAGCTCGCGCGCGCGGTCGCGACGATGACCACGGAGCTCGAGCGACGCGCCCACGACGCGCGCACGCTGGCGGCGGACATCTCGCACGAGTTCAAGACGCCGCTCACCGGTATCCGCGGTGCGGCCGAGCTGCTGCGCGATGGCGCCGCCGAGGATCCCGACGCGCGCGATCGCTTTCTCGCGATGATCGTCGACGACACGGCGCGCCTCGATCGGCTCGTCTCGCGCCTCCTCGAGCTCGCGCGCGTCGATGACGACCGCACGACGCATCTCCCCGTGGACGTCGTCAAGCTCGCACGCCAGAGCGCCACCGCGCGACCGTGGCCCGTGCCGGTGGACGTTGCCGGCGAGGACTGCGTGGTCGCGGGCCGCGTCGCGGCGCTCGCATCGGCGATCGACAACCTCGTCGCGAACGCTACGCACCACGCAGCGCCCGACTCGCGCGTGCAGGTGGCGATCACGCGCCGTCGCGAGCGCGTCCGGGTGTCCGTCGCGAACCATGGCCCGCCCCTGTCCGACGCGGCGCGTACGAAGGTTTGGGATCGCTTCTACTCGACGCGCCACACCGAAGGCGGCTCGGGACTCGGGCTCGCCATCGTTCGCTCCGTCGCCCTCGCACACGGTGGCGGCGTGGGCGTCGAGTGCGCCGAAGGTGTGACGACCTTCTGGTTCGAGGTGTTAGCCGCTCGCGCTTAGGGGGCTTGCGCGAACACGCCTCCGGACTTAGCCCCTGGTTGTCACCACCTCATCCAAGGAGACAACCCATGCAGAGCTATCTCTGGAATCCATGGTCGGTCTTCGACGAGCTGGAGCGATCGATGTTCGCGACGAGCTCGGGAAGCTGGCCGCAGTTCGACATCGAAGACACCGAAGACGAAACGATTCTTACCGCGGACATGCCCGGCATGACGAATGAAGATATCGACGTCACGGTCCAAGGCTCGTACCTCACGATCCGAGGTCAGCGGAGAGCCAAGGAAGGGCGCTACCTGCGCCGCGCACGCTTCGTCGGTACGTTCGAACGCACGTTCCAACTCGGGGACGCCTATGACCTCGACCGCGTCGACGCGAACCTCGTGAACGGCGAGCTGACGATCCGGCTGGTCAAGTCGGCCACGGCCAAGCCGCGCGAGATCAAGCTGGGCACGAGCCTCGCGTCGAAGGTGAAGGGGCTCCTCGGAGTCGACAAGGAGAAGAGCAAGGACGCGGCGTGAGACCATGAACACGAAGTCATCCGATGTGTGGCGACCGATCGCGTACGTCGCCTTGCAAGACATCGTCACCCGCACGCGCATCACGAGCATCCTCGAGCGCGCGGGATGGATCGTGCTGACCCAGCCGACCGGCTTTCACCTGCTGACCCAGATCTCCGACGTGATCGAGGATCGCGCGTGGCTGCGCCCGGCCATGATCGTCATCGACGCACACGCGCGCGGCTGCGCGGGTACGACGATCGCGTCCGGACTGCGCGACTTGGGGATCGCGATCCCGATCGTTCTCGTCGCGACACCCGACGAGACGCTTCCGATCTCGAGCGACGACCTGGTGCGCATCACCGCGAGCGCGACCGCCGAGTCCGTCGTCGACGAGCTCGCGCGTCGGCCGTGGCGAATCGAGCCGCGCAGCGGTCCTGATCGCGTCCTGGCTAGCTGACACCTCGCACGATTCCGCGAGAGGATGCACACCATGAAGCTCTTCGCTTTGGCGTGTGTGCCCCTCCTCGCGGCGTGCCCTCCACCCGGCGCAACCACCGGCGGTGGAAGCCGCGGTGGCGGGGGGGGCGGCGGCGGTGCGATCCGCCCTGACTCCTGCGGCAAGATCGACACGAACGCCACCGGCCGAAAGCTGTACTCGTTCCTGCTCGCGTCGGCCGAGCTCGATCGGGCGAGCCTCGAACTCGAGGCGTCCATCGCGGGCGCCTGTCGTCGCATGGCCCGAGAGCTCGGCGTCGACGAGACCGGTGACACGAAGACCATCTGCACGCGCGCAGCGAACGAGCTCGACGCGAACCTGAAGGTCAGCGTGAAGACCGAGTCGCGCCTCGTCACGAAGTACACGCCGGCGGTGTGCGAGACCAAGGTCGATCTCGAGGCTGGCTTCATCGCGCAGTGCGAAGGCCGCGCCGTCGCCGACAACTCGGGCGCATCGGCCTCGGCCGAGTGCCGCGCGTCCGCCGGCATTCGCGCGACTACGCGCACCGAGTGCAGCGAGCCCAAGGTCGAGGTCGTTCGCGAGAACGTCACCGTCGTCGACGACAGCAAGTTCCAGAAGGCGATGGCGGCGATCGACGCAGGCATGCCCGCGATCCTTCGCGCGTCGCGCAAGCTCGAGCTCGCGGGCGAAGCCGTGGCGCACTGGGTGAAGACGGGCGCCGACCTCGTCGCCGCGTCAGGCAAGCTCGTCGCCGATGTGGGCGAGCACGGCGTGTGCGTCGCGGGTCAGCTCGTTGCGGTCGCCGCCGCCAGCACCAACATTCGCGCGCGCCTGTCTGTCTCGATCGAAGTGTCCGCGTCGGTCAGCGCATCCGCTGGCGCGCGCTCGAACTGATCAGTCGTCCTCTCCGGGCACCGGCTCTTCGAGATACGACTTCACGTCCCGGTCGTTGATGAAGTCATCGACCCACTGCGCGAGCGTCATGTTGTTCGACTCGACGTCGGAGTCGACGAAGTTGAACAGCGTCGTACAGTGACTGTCGTTGATCGACCGGTAGTACGGGATGAAGTAATAGAGGTTGTCGCGCGTCTCGAACTCGTCGACGAGCAGCAGCGTGTCGGAGCCCCACTTCGACAGGATCTCTTCCTTGTCCGTATCCTCGTCGAGGTTGTAGAAGCGCTCGTACGAGTACAGCGAGAAGTTGTAGTCGCGGCGGAAGTACGTGGTGCCGAGGCGATCGTTCGGGAACTCGTCGGCGAGCGCGGTGTTGATCGTCCCCATGTCGTCGAGCGTGAAGCCCGCGGGCATCTTGGGGGTGAGCGCGTCGAGGTTCCACGACGAGCGGATCTTCTCGTGCAGCGGTTTGGAGAAGCCGCTCGACGGGAAGATCGGGCCGGAGTCGTTGATGAGGTACGCCTTCTCGACGGCGCGGACGCCGTTGCGCAGGAAGCGATAGTTGACGATCGAGCCGACGCCGCCAGCGGAGCAGCCGGTGGAGAGGAGCTTGGGCACGTGCGTGAAGTTGGCGTCGATCCACGTCACGACCTCTTGCACCGCGGCGTGCCCGTCGTGGTGGAACTCGAGATCGGGATCGCTGGTGCCGCTCTCGTAGGTCACGGTCGTGGCGCCCGTGTGAACGTCGCCCGTGCAGTATGGGACCCAGACGTAGTTCCAGTTCATCGACGGGCTCGTGTCGTCGACGCGCGAGAGGAACGGCGAGATGAACGAAGCGATGTCGTAGTGCGTGTCCTTCACGCCGTTGGGGTTGGCGGCGCCGCGGATGCCGTTACGCCCCGCGCACGAATCGTAGTCCCAGCAAGCGCCACCGGGCTCGAACACGACGACGAGGTTGTCGCTCTTGTCCGAGAAGTTCACGAAGAACTTGTATGGAGTGCCGTTACCGCAGACGACGCCCGGCGGCTCGATCTTGATCCACTTCTCGTACTCCGAGCGTACCGGGTTCTGGATGGGCTCTTCACCGTCGATGTTGTCGCCACAGCCCGCGAACAGAAGGCATGCCACGAGCCCCGCTCGATTCATGAGAGCGACGTTAGTCCGCCGACGAGAGTGGGCCAAGCTGAAAAAACTTTTCACATTCCCCGTGGGCTACATTCACTAAGCGCAGCCTTGGCTCACTGCGTCGGGTCGTCGCGATTCGAGCCACGTCCGCCGCCATACCGATCCCAGACATTGACGCCACCACCGGCGCTCGGCGTGGCCGCCGGGTCACGCACGGCCTTGCCCGCGCCCGTCGGAGGCGTGGCCTTGGTCTTCTCGAGCTCGGCCGAGAACTCGCGCGGTGAACCGTCGAGCGTCTGGACCTTGAAGCGCAGCGTTCCACCGCGCGCGGCGATCGCTGCGTGCTCCTCGGTGGCGATCGTCGCGAACGTCTGTGCGTCGGTGACGTCCCGTCCCGCGATCGCGAGCACGATGTACTGCGCCGCGATGCCCGTGCGCTGGAGGGTGCCGGGCTCGAGCTTGGTCAAGATCGCGCCCGACTCGATCTTCGGATAGCGCCAGCCGACGAGCGGGAACAGCCCCACGGCCGTGGCGTCGAGCCCGACCTCTTGCTTCGTGTAGGTCGCGACGAGCGCTTGGATCTCCGTTGCTCCGAGCGAGACCTGCGCGAACGCGACGACGCGCTTGCCGTCAGCCGTCGCGATCTCTTCCCAATAGCGGCCCGTGGGGGCGGACGGGACGGCGCCGCCACTCGTCGCGCGGAGCAGGCGGCCGACGGTGGTGCGAGCTTCGCGCACGTCGCGTCGCGCGCTCGTGCTGGACGGATCGCGATCGAACGCCGCGAGCTTCGCGTCGCGCGCGGCTTGATAGATCGGGATCACGGCGGCCTTCCACGCGGCGTCGTCGATGCGGACCGCGATCGCGTTGGCGGCGGCATCGAGCGCTGCGTCGAAGGCTTCCTCCTCGGCATCGTCTTGCCGCGCCGACCGCGACGAGACGGCGGTGCACGAGATGCCCTTGTCGGCCGCATCCGTGCACGCGACGCTGTTGGGTGCATCGGAGGAGATCCACGCCGGGCGCTTGTCGGCGCTCTTGTTCGTGATCTGTCCCGATGGCGCTATGGTGCCGCCGTTCGCCACGACGCGCTGGTACGCGAGGTAGCCGCCCGCGGCGAGCACGACGGCGATCAGCGCGGCGAGCACGGGCACGAGCAAGCTCGAGCGCGGCTGCTCGGCGGGAACCTGCGGTGACGAGGCGGCCTTGGTGCTCGGCTTGCGATCGCGGTGCACTTGCAGCGCGCGCTCGCGAAGGATCCCGATCGACTTCACGAGATCGCTGGGCGCCGTGGGCCTGGGCAAGAGCGGCAACAGCGTCATGACCGTCTCGCCCGCCTGACATGCCATCGCGTGACGGCAGGTCTGACACCGCAGCTCGGGTGCGGTCGCGAACTTCAGCACCTCGTAGTGCTCCGCTACCTCGATCGATTGTCCCGTTGTGGTGCCGCACGTCGTGCACGCGTACGGCAACGTGAGCGTGACGACCTGTCCCTTCGGCGCGAGATCCTCGGGGCTGCACAGCTTTTCGACGACCGCGGGCGGAACGCTCGCGAGGTACAGCGCGTCGACGAGCGGAGCGACCATCTTCACGAAGCCGCGCCACTCGGCGGCCCCCGCGGGCTCGATGCGGCCGATCGACGAGAGATCGACGATCACGCCGCCCTCGAGGCCTTCGGCGAGCTTCTCGCGCGGGAACGTGCGATCGAGATCGCCGGCGAGCTTCAAGTACGTCGTGCGCCCCTCGATGATCTTGTCGACGCGCAGCTTGCGATCGAGATCGCTGACTGCGTAGTCGAGCTTGGTCGCGAGGAAGTTGGCGACCTCGGGCTCGAGCTCGAACTTCGGCTGGCTGATCAAGTACGAGAAGAACGTCGCGCCGTCCTCGTCGAAGTACATCGCTTCCTTGCACGACGGACACGGTCGCTCGGCGAGCTTCATCGTCTTGATCGTCTCGAAGTCCTTGTCGACTTGGAGAAGCACGCGATGCTCGGAGTCGCAGTAGTCGCAGCGAAACGGCGTATAGAAGCTGAACACGCGGCCGCCGCCCGCGAAGTTCGCGACCATGTTCAGCTGATCGACGACCTTCGGCGCGCACTCGATCAGGATCATCGAGCGCACGTGCTTCTGCGCCGTGGTCACGAAGTCGACCCACTCGCGAATCCCGAACGACGAGATCTTCTTCACGCCGCCGAGATCCAGCAGCAGCGTGTCGCCTCCAACAGACGCGCCGAGCTTCTTGCCATCGAAGCTCTCGTCGATCATTCCGGCGAACTTGATGCACGCGATGGCACCGTCGGCGAACTTCTCGATCGCGAGCTTGGGCGCGCCGTCGGCGGGAACGGGAGGCCTCGATGGACGATGCGTGACTGCTTGCATCTCAGTGACTCCAGAAGTGCAGCGACTTCGCCTGCGTGCGGAACTCTCGGAGGTTCATGTCGAGCTCGAACAACGCCGTGACCTCCGTGTGCTTGCCCGGCATGACGTCGAACATCATCGCCGACGAAGCGTTGTGGCAAACCATCATCCCCAGACCCGCTCCACCATGTGACTGGTCCATCTCGCCTCCTGCGAGTCCGCGCGCCAACCCGTCGACGACGTGCCACCGCTCGAGGCGGCCGAACGGATCGCGAACCTGCAGCACGAGCCGCGTTCCATCCGTGCCGAATCGCACCGTCGGTCGCTCGTGTACGTCGAGCACGATGTCCGCCTTGCGCTCGCCCGCGTACTTGGGGCGGCCATGCAGATCGACGGGCGCGTCGTACATCGCGTTCATGAGCAGCTCGTGCGCGAGCTCGCCGAACATCTCGCCGACGCGCTTGGGAACGCCGAGCCCACCGACGAGCTCGCCGAGCCGCGCTACCGCGAGATCGCGATCGCTCGTCGTGCGCACGTCCAGCTCGACGGAGGAGAACCCCCAATCGAGGAACGCGGCGATCGGCGGCGCCGATTGCGTCGCGAGGCGCCGCGCGACCATCAGCACCTCCCACGGACGCGGCGTGGACTCGAAGTCCTTGCGACCGAGGACGTGGTCGATCGCGGTGGATTCGATCATGTACTTGAGCGAGCGCCGCAGTGGCTCCGCGGTCCACAGCACACCGCGCAGGTTCGGGCGGCTGCGAAGCTGCTCGGCGACAAGATCCGCGTCGAACGTGTCCGCGCACAGCACGTCCGCCTTCTCGATCGCGCTCGCGACCTGCGCCGGCTCGTCGATCGCCTCCGCGCTCGCACCTGTCGCGAGGAACATGCGCGCGACTTTGCGAGCGACGAGCTTGTTGCGGTCGAAGATGACGGCGTGCATCGAACGCGCTGGGCGTCCACAAACGACGACCAGCGAACCAGTCGACGGTACCACGGGGATTCCGACGAGAAACCCGTATGTTGGCCTTTGCCTCGAGTGCTCGTAACGACCGTGGGCGGCCGTACTTTGCGAGTCGGTGCGTGTGGGCTGCGCTCGCCGAATGTCGATGCGAAAACGCGCGTGCTACCGTGATCGCGTGCGGTCGATCGGTGGAGTCGTGCTCGCGTGCATGCTGATGTCGTCGACGGCGCGCGCCGACGCGGACCTCGTCGACACGGTCAAGACGACGACGTCGCGTGCGAAGCTCTCCGAGCCGATCGCTGCTCTGGCCAAGAAGGCACAGAAGGCGCGCGATTGGCCCAAAGCGATTCCGCTCTATCAAGCGCTCGTCGTGGCGCGCGGCCCCGGCAGCCCGGAGGCCAAGCAGCTCGCGATCCTGTGGACACTCGCCGGTCAGAACGAGCGGGCCGCGAGTGCATGGAGCGCATACGCGGCGGCGGTCAACGACGACAAAGAGCGCGACACCGCGCGGACCGAAGCCGCGCGTCTCTCCGGCGCGGAGGATCCGTTTGCCGACAAGCTAGAGCTCGCGTCGATGGCAGCGGAGGCCAAGAAGGTGTTCGCGGCCGGACGCGCGGCGTTCGCAGCGAAGCGCTATGGCGATGCGCTCGTCAGCTTCCACATGGGCCTCGCGCTCGCCCCCGACATGCCGGGCTTTCTGCGCGAGCTCGGCTCGACGTACGACAAGCTCGGGGCACCCGCGCAGAAGCGAGACTTCTATCTCCGCTATCTCGTGCAGCGACCCCTCGGAGGGAATGCCGATGTGGTGCGTGCGGAGCTGGCCAGGACCAAGGAGGACGCGCAGCAGCTCGGCACGCTGATGATCACGTCGAGCCTGCCGTGCAGCGAGCTGTGGGTGAACCGGCAACGCGTGGGCAAGCTGCCGAGCAAGGGCATCCTCGTTGCCCCCGGCAGTTACAAGGGACTGTGCTTCAACCCGAAGTACGAGATGGCGCTGTTCGAGTACACGAACGTCGAGGCGGGTAAGCCGGCCCTCATGACGTTCGCGTGGGCCATCGTGCAGAACAGGCTCGAGAAGCCGTTCGGTCGGATCGCGCTCGAGAACCCGAAGTCCCCGGGCTTGATGATAGATCTCGGCATCACCTCGTCGGAGATCGGCGTCGCGGCGCCCGTGGATGGCCGCAAGCTGAAGATGATCCTCAAGGATGACTCGGGTACCCGCGTGGAGGAGCGCAGCGTACGGATCGAGCCGGGGCAGAAGCTCGTCGTGACGTGGTAAGGTCGCGAAGATTGGTGTCCGAGCGCCCGTCGCAGGAAGGGAAGTTGTCCGCGGGTGCACCGAATGATCCGGTGCCGTTCGGACACTATTACCTTCTCGGTCTCATCGCGCGCGGCGGTATGGCCGAGGTCTATCGCGCCAGGCCCCAGGTAGGAACGCGAAGATTGTATGCGGTCAAAGTAATGCGACCGCAGCTCGCGCGCGAGGCGCGGTTCATCGACATGTTCCATCGCGAAGGAAAGCTCGCGATGGTGCTCAAGAACCGCTGCATCGTGGAGACCATCGAGGTCGGGCAAAACGACGGCCGGCACTTCATCACCATGGAGTACGTCGCCGGTCGCGACCTGACACAAGTTCTCCGTCGCTGTCAGGAGACGCAGCAGCGCATCCCCGTGCCGCACGCCGTGTACATCGCAGCGCGCATCGCGGAGGGCTTGCACTTCGCGCACACGCTGATCGGTCCCGACGGACGTCCGCTCAACATCGTGAACCGCGACGTGTCGCCGTCCAACGTGCGCCTGTCGTACGACGGCGACGTGAAGCTGCTCGACTTCGGCATCGCGCAGGCGCTCATGAAGTTCACGAGCGAGATCGGAATCCTCAAGGGCAAGTTCAGCTACATGAGCCCCGAGCAGATTCGCGGCATGCCGCTCGACGCGCGTACAGACGTGTTCAGCGCCGGCATCATCCTTCACGAGATGCTGACCACGGAGAAGCTGTTCCGCGGTGACACCGAGTTCGCGCTGATGGAGAAGGTCCGCAAGGCCGAGGTTCCGCCGCCGTCGAACTTCAATCGCCGCGTGACTCCCGAGCTCGATGCGATCTCGCTCAAGGCGCTCGCGCGCGACGTCGCGGATCGCTACCAGACCGCAGCGCAGCTCGCGGCGGATCTCGACGCGTTGATCGCCGGCTATCGCTTCGATCCGAAGGAGCTGCGCCAGTTCATGCGCCAGCTGTTCCGCAAGGAATACGCGAAGGAGCTCGAGGACACCCAGATGTCGCTCGAGACCGAGCCCGGCCTGTCGATGTCGATGACGATGACGATGAACGACGCGCGCCTGCCCACGTCGCCGCTGACGGGCACGCCCACCGAGCCTCGCCTACCCCACCAGTCCTCCGTGCAGGTGCAGGTCATTCGCGAGCACGAGATCGTGGAGCCGACGACACCTCCGCCGGATCCCGAGGCCGAGAAGCCCAGGGGATTTTGGGGCTCACTGTTCAAGAAGCGCCGGTAGTCTCGGGAATTCCTACGCCACCGGCGGTGGTATCCTGCTGCCGATGGCCAAAGGCAACGACGTCGACCTCGCGCAGGCGAAGCAGATCAGCATCATCGTCGTCGTCTCGGCCGTCGTATTGAACGTCGCGTTCTACTTCCTGTCGCAGGCGTACTACGAGGACCGCGCAGCGACGCACGGCATGGCCACTGCTGATGCGATCATGTCGACGCGCATCGCGTTTGGCATCCTGACGGCTGCCGTCGGCGCCGGCACGATCATCGCGCAGTTCTCGCCGCGCCTCGTCGCGCACGGGCTCGCCGGGCTGGTCGGCCTCACCGCGTTGATCGGCGCGTTCCCTGCGGGTGCGAAGGACTTCCACATCGTTCTCCCCATCGCGCTCGGTCTGCTCGGCGTCCTGATGCTCGTCCTCATGTACTTCTCGCTGAGCTTCAAGTCGCGCGGCGCCTGGTCGTTCTTGACCGCGACCTGCGCGGTCGGCGCCCTCATCACCCTGTTCGGCGCCACGAAGATCCGCAACGCCACGGACATCAACCTGTTCTACGCGCTCATCCTGCCGGGCATCCTCGTCGTGGCCACGGTGATGCTGATCCACGTCGCCGACGAGTACGCCGAGACCTGAGACATTTCCTCGTCGGATCGTCGTTGGAAGGGCTTGCCGCCGTGCAGGGCGTCCGCTAGAACGGATGCACTTTCACGATCACGGAGGACCTCATGGCACTGCAGCTTGGAGACGACGCACCGGATTTCACCGCCGAGACCACGGAAGGCACGATCAACTTTCACGAGTACCTCGGCAGCGGCTGGGGCGTGCTGTTCTCTCACCCGAAGGACTTCACGCCGGTATGCACGACCGAGCTGGGTCGCGTCGCCGCGCTGAAGCCCGAGTTCGACAAGCGCAACACCAAGGTCATCGGTCTCTCCGTCGATCCGCTCGGCTCGCACAAAGAGTGGGCGAACGACATCAAGGAGACGCAGGGCACCGCGCTCAACTTCCCACTCGTCGCGGATCCGGACAAGAAGGTCGCGAACCTCTACGGCATGATCCATCCGAACGCGAGCGACACGTTCACGGTGCGCTCGGTGTTCGTCATCGGCCCCGACAAGAAGCTCAAGCTGACGCTCACCTACCCGGCGAGCACGGGCCGCAACTTCGACGAGATCCTGCGCGTGATCGATTCGCTGCAGCTCACCGCGAAGCACAAGGTCGCCACGCCGTCGGATTGGAAGCAGGGCGGTGACGTGATCATCGTTCCGTCGGTGAACAACGACGACGCGCAGAAGCTGTTCCCGAACGGCTGGACGACGGTGAAGCCGTACCTCCGCGTCGTTCCGCAGCCGAAGTGATCACTCCGCCCAGTGGAGAACGGCGTCCGTGATGGGCACCGACTCCGCGGGCGGCACGAGGCGAATCGACGCGACGACGCGCGCGAGAGTCTCTCGATGCGTGTCGTCGCCGCGAAGCTCGACGGGATAGCGAAAGCGTCCGTCGTCGAGGATCACGAGGGACAGTCCCTCGCCGCGCCACGCGCGCGCCAGACACGGACCGCGCGGTGCGGGCTCTTCGTCGAGCGCGATGCGATGACGCGCGCGAACCGCTTCCAGCACGAGATCGGTCGATGCAAGCTGCGCGGGATGCACGACGAGCTCTGTGCTATCGGCCGCGCTCCATCGCGATGCGAGTCCCCACTGCGTCTCCGTCCAGGCAGCGGGCGGTGCATAGCGATAGCGACGTTGGCGACGGTGACCGAGGCCCAGCGACGTACGCGTCACGCACGTGCGCACGACGGGCTCGAACAGCTCGGCGAGCCTCGCGGTCGTGAGCCCGACGATCAGCGTGTACGCGTCATCGCCGAACACGATGCCGGTGAACCGCGCCACGCGTTGCCTGTCGATCGCGCCGCGCTGGACGCAGAACGCGGCGTACTCGCCTTCGTTCGTGATGAGCGACTCGATGGCTCCGCTCGCGAGCGGCGGCGTGTTCACGCGCTCCACGATCTCGACCGCCGTTTGCAGCGGGCGCTGCACGTCGCGAATGCGCACCACACCGTCGGCGATGCCGCTCGGAGGAACGAGCGTGATGCCATCCGCGCCGGTCACGAGGTGCCACGCACTCGGGTTGCTCGGGATGCGCGCGGTCATTCGAACAGCTCCGCGATGCAATGCACTTCGCCATCGCCGCGCCAATCCGGGGTCGCCGCGCTCAGCTGCGCTTCCACTGCCGCGGCATGCGCTCCGTCGAGCTCGACGAGCACGTACCCGCGCCACGCGCCGAAGCGATACATGACAGCGATGCGCTCGCACGACTCGGTGCGAGCGTGCGCCATGATGAATGGCCAGCCTTCCTCGGTGAGTCCCTCGACGCACGGACCGATCTCGAGCTCGTTCGCATCGCGTCGAACGAGCGTCTCGAGCAACGTGTTGTCTGCGGTCGACGAGGCGATCAGCGGGCCGGTCGTGACGCGGAGCGCGCTCGGGATGGTGACCGCGACGCGCATCAGTCCACCGCTGGCGAGAGATACACGGGCGCGACCGACCCGCCGGGCGCTGCGTTGCGGGTCAGCGGCTGGACGCTCCTCGCGACGGCATGCAGCACAGCGCGATGGGCCTCGGCGTTCGTACCGTCGTGATCGAGC
Organism: Pseudomonadota bacterium; assembly: GCA_023428295.1. Lineage (GTDB taxonomy): Bacteria > Myxococcota_A > Polyangia > Haliangiales > Haliangiaceae > JABFXX01. Next base: position 9,857 of record JAEYYV010000002.1, on the reverse strand, counting down.
CGCAGCATGTACACGCGCGTGTTGTCGTGCATCAGCACGAGGTCGATGTGCGCCGCCTTGCCGTCGCGCCGCGCGCCGACCAGGTGCAGCGCCTCCGTGTGGAGCCGCGGAGCCGCGAGTGCGAACGGGCCCGACCTCGTGTGCTCGACAAAGCCGTTCCAGCGCATCTCGTGCATGCTGCGATCGAATGCGCGCGACGCCAGCTCGCGCATCGGGCTCGACGGGAACACGGTGATCGTCGTCGGGTTCGACGGATACTTCGGCGCGAACCACTCGGTGATGAGGCCGTGCCGTGTGAGCGATCGCCACCCGGTAGGCGGGATGTAGCGATAGCGCCGGCGGCGATCCTCGCCGAGCCCGAGCGGCAGCTCGAGCGTCAAGCGGCGCACGCACGCAGCGATCTCGCCGGCGCGCGCGACATCCGTCGTGTGGCCAACGACGAGCCGATAGGAGTCATCGCCGAACGCGATGCCGACGAGGGCATGACGCGCGGAGCTCGCGACACCGAGGAGCGCCGCGGGCTCGCCTTCGCGCGTGGCGCACTCGCGGAACGGAACCGTCGTCGGCGCACCGAGCGCGGCATCGAAGATCTCGCGTGCGCGGCGCAGCGGCGAGAGCCGCTCGTGGACATCGATGCGCGTCGTCGGATCGTCGAACACGAAGGCGAAGCCCTGTGGCAGCGCCTCGAAGCGCGCGCTGTCGGGGAGGTAGAGCGATGCGAGCAGCATGGCCTAGTAGCGGAGCTCGTCGGGGAGGACGGGCAAGGGGTCGGGGCCGACAGGAACGTCGATCGGCGGGCCGAGCGGTCCTGGACCATAGATGTCCTTGTGGAGCTCGTCGCCGAGACGTTGGGCGTAGTTGCCCTGCCCGTTCTGGCGAACGCCGCTGGTCGGAGCGCTGAGATCCGAACCGAACATCTGCGCGATATCGAGAACCGCAGGAGCGACGACGCTGTTGATGTCCTCGGTCACACCCCCGATGCCATCCTCGTCGATCGCACTCGCGATGCCGTACTGATCGAGCAGGCCCGCGATTCCGTACGAGAGTCCATGCGCACCGGCCGCGATCTCGCCACCACGCGTCCCTGTCGGCTTGTCGCCGGGAGCGATCCAGTTCGAGTCGTCGGGACCGAAGATCGCGTTCGTACCGGCAACCGCGGCGAAAGCGGCCATGTCGGACATGCTGGCCGGAATCTGCGACGGGTCCGCGCCGAAGTACTCCGCGGCCTGGCGCACCGCGAGCATGTTTCCGGTCAAGGCGGCGTCCGCAGTAGCAACTCCACCCGGGAGGAACACGCCCGCACCGTTGACGAGTGCTTGAGCACCGTGTGCGATGGCGCCATCACGGTCGCCGGTCATGCCGTCGTAGATCGCGGAGCCACCGTGATAGAGCGCGTTGCCTGCCGCCACGACGTTCGAGACGCCGGGAATGACTCCGGCGATCGCCCCAGCTCCCGACTCGATGTTCGCCATGAGGGACGAGTCACCGACGATGTTGTCCCACCACGACGGCTCCTCGACGGAGCCCGAGCCCGACATCGCACCGTACGACGGCGACGGTGCCGGCGCCGGCGGATTCACCCAATCGCTGTGTCCACCTTGTTCGAGGACACCGGGCTCGGGCCACAGACTTCCCACATCTCCTGATCCTGGCGGCATGAAGAGATAGGCCCGGCTCCCCCTCGATGTGACGGGAAAATCTTCGCGTTGCGCGACCGCTAGTTATCGCGTCACTTGCCGAGCGGCTCGTTGATCCCCGCCGGCACGAAGCTCGCCCAGTAGAACGGGTGCGCGTAGCCCTTGCGACCCGCGATGTCGAGTTGCGTCTCGCGCAGCGCCGTCGAGCGCGGCTTGTTCGCGCCGAGCTTCGCGTAGTAGCCCACCATCAGCTCCTTCGTCGCTTCGTCGTCGACCTGCCACAGCGACATCACCAGGCTCTCGGCGCCGGCGATCACGAGCGCGCGACGAAGACCGTACACGCCGTCCCCGTTCGTCACCTTGCCGACGCCCGTCTCGCACGCCGAGAGCACGACGAGCTTCGTGCCCCACAGATCGAGGCCCGTTGCTTCCATCGCGGTGAGGATGCCGTCGTCGGCGCCTGACTCGAGCTTGTTCGCGCCCGCGAACGCGAGACCCGAGCGGAGCAGCGGGTTCTCTTGCGTGGGCAGCGGCGCTTGCGCGATCGCGCGCGACTCGCCCTCCTTGATCACGGGCGGCGGCTCGTCGGGGAGAAAGAAGCCGTGCGTCGCGAGGTGGAGGATGCGCGGACCGTGCACTTGCTTGAGCGTGGTCTCCGTCGCTTGGTCCTTGCGATAGACCTTGAGCTTCATCTTCTTCTCGACCTCGTCCGCCTCCTTGGCCGTTCCCGGCAGTGGGGGCCACATGAGCGACGCGAGATCCGACGAGCGGCGACCTCGCGTCTGGTCCTTCTGCGGGGACTTCTGCGTGGCGTCGAACGCGGGATCCGCGAACATCACGCCGCCGCCTTGCGCCTTCGTGCGAACCGCGAGGCGCATGAGATCGCGGCCCGACGTGAGGTACGTGAAGTTGTACGTCTTCAGCAGGAAGTTGCCCTGGCCGTCGACGAGCGCGCTGAACGGAACGACGTTGAGCGCGCCATCGGGCGCGACGAGGATCTCGGTGGTCTTGCCGAGGGCCGGCGTGATCTTGGCCATCGTGAGATCGAACAGCGACCGGCCGAGCGCGGTGACTTGCTTGTTCGAGGGATCGGCGAGCGCCTTGCGGAACTTCGCGATCGCATCCTCGATCGGCTTTGCGTCGCCGAGATCGATCAGCGTGGGATCGCCCTTCGCGCCGACGACAAACGCGGCAAAGCGGCGCGGCTTCACCACGGGGTTGATCGCGTACGGCGAGTTCGGATCGTACGGCTGGTAGTTCACGATCTCGACGAGCTTCGCGTTCGCGGGAATCTCTTTCTGCACGGCAGCGAACGTGATCGCTTGCGATGATGCGCGATACGCTGCGCTCTTCTTGCCGACGGCGAGCTCGAGCTTCTGCACCTGATCGTCGAGCGCGGCCACTTCTTTCGCGTAGTGCTCGGGGCCGGTCGCGGTGGGTCCAGCGACGGTGAGCTTGGCGAGCTGCGTACGTGCATTGGCGAGATCGTCGAGGAGCTTCTTGTCCTCGGGCGAGAGCTTCGAGCGAATCGTGGACATGCTCGCGGCGGCCGCGTCGAGCGTGCGTCCCTTGCGGCGAAACAGCGTGGTCAGCCCGAGGCGTGCGGCGGAGGGGCTCTTGGGTGCGTAGAGCAGCTCGAAGTTGAGCGCGGTGTCGAGCTGGTACGAGTTGCGGGCGAAGTAGACCGCGTGGTCGGCCTCGGTGCCGGTGCGGAGGACGTTGGAGAGATCGCGCTCGGCGAGATCGAGGGCGACCGCGAGCGCGTTCTCTGCCTTCGCGATCTGCTTCGCGCCCATGTAGACCCGCGCGAGCGCGAGCTGCGCGTAGCCGTACATCGGGTGGTTCTTGCCGTACTGCTTCTCGACGGCCGGCAGCGACTTCAGGAGAATCGCCTCGGCGCGCTTGTACTCGCCCATCTCGCGCAGCACCTCGGCGATCGTGCTGTCGAACGCGTTGGCCGAGGTCGGGCTGAGCGCGGCGAGCTCCCTGGCCGCCTCCTCGTACAGCGCGAGCGCTTCGGGCAGCTTGCCCTGCGCGCGTTTGATCTCGGCGAACGACGCGCCCCAGCCCGAGTAGCCCGGGCTCTTCTTCTTCTGCAACGCCATCGCCTTCTCCATCCACTTCTCCGCGTTCGCGAAGTCATTCGCTTGGCGATACGCGAAGCCGAGCTGAGCGACGAGACCGGGCAGCATCGGATCGTCGGGATTGGCTCTCTCGAGGCGCGCGATCTCTCTCGAGTACAGCTCCGTCACCTGCTTCTGCAGCGGCGCGGCGAGCTCCGGGCGACCACCGTAGCTGTACTGCGCGGCGACGCTCCACAGCGTGGCGGTAGCGTACTGGAGGTTCGTCGCGACCATCGCGTTTGCCATCTTCACGATGCGCTCGAACAACGCGATCGCCTTTGTCTTCTGATTCGAGCTCCAGTACGTGCTCGCCACGACCTGTAGTGCGCCGATCACGCTCATCTCGTCCTTGCTGATCGACTCGGTGATCTTCAGCGCCTGCTCGTACATGCGGATCGCCGCGCTGTACTCGTTGCGCGTGTTGAGCAGCGTGCCGTACTGGGTGAGCGCGGCGGCGTGCTCGCGCGACTGCTCGCCCTCGAGCTTCTTGGCGAGTGCGATCTGCCGCTGATAGATCACGTCCAGCTCGTCGAGCCGATTCTGCGACCACAGCGGACCGATCAGCATCGCGAGCGACTGCTCCACCTCCTTCGAGTCCGGACCGTGCTTCTTCTCGAGCGCGGCGAGGCGCGCGCGATAGATCACGAGCGCGCCGTTGTAGTCGCCCGTCTGCACGAGCAACCCGCTGTACTGCATCTCGATGTTCTGCGTCTCGACAGCGTCAGCGCCGAGCTCCTTCTTGCGCAGGTCGTAGAGCTTCTTCGCGACCTTCACCGCCTGAAACGGCGCCTGCTTCATCTGGAGCTCGAGCAGCTCCTTCTCGAGCTTCGAGAGCTCCGCCTGCACCTTCAGCGGCGGGGGCTTCCGCGCAGGTTGTGCGACCGACGTGCGAGCGAACAACGTGACGACCAGGAGAAGGAGCGTGACGAGGCGCATCGCCGACAGTGGTAACATGACGAGCGATGAGACTCGCCCTCGCTCTCTCGCTCGCCCTCGTCGCATGTGGTGGTAGTGCAAAGCCCGCAACGACTCCCGCCGACATGGCGACGGAGCCAGCCTCCGCGACGGAAGCTACACCCGCGAGCGAAGACGCGGAGGTCGCGCCCGTCGAGACGGCAGCGCCGGCCGAGCCCGCAGCAGCACCTCCTGCGGCTCCCACACCGGCCGCCACGACACCCGCGACACGCGGCGCTCAGAAGAAACCGGCTTCGAAGGCTGCGGATCCCTGCGCCGGCGGCGAGTAACACGCATCACGCTGTCAGCACGTGCCGGCAGGCGCGTTCGCGGCGTTTGGTTGACACGATTTCCGAGGCGGGCTCTAGTAGGCGCAGGTGTTGTTGCGCTGGCTGCTCCCGATCGTCGCGGTGTTCGCGCTCGTCGGCAACTCTGTCGCCGCGTTCGCAGCGGCGGGCACGTTCGGCCAGAGCAAGTGCTGCTGCCCCGATCCCAAGGTCTGCAAGTGCCACGATCACGACAAGCCGCGCCCCGACGCTCAGCTGCGTCGATGCTCCGGTGACGCCGTGAAGGTCGTTCCGATCCTGCAGGCGGCGACGGTTCCCGAGCCGCTCGAGACGGTGCTGGAGATGACGGAGCAGGTCATCGAGTACGACACGATCGTGATTTCGGATCAGTTCGTCTCACACCCGGAACCACCGCCGTTTTAGCGAAGCCGCGTCGATCCACATCCGCGTTTCGTTCGAACTCACACATCCGGCCGTGCGCCGGTGGATGGATCCGTCATGGTCCATCGGAAGGCATTCTCATGTTCTCGAAGAAGTTCTTGATCGCTGGACTCCTCGCGTCCAGCTCCACCGCATTCGCTCACATGTCCGTGGCCTCTGGCCCCGTCCAAGCGGGACGCACGTCGAAGATCAGCCTCGGCATCAGCCACGGCTGCAACGACACGGAAGACTCGTGGAAGATCCGCGTGACCTTCCCCGCGGGCACGTTCTCGAGCGTGCGCCCCATGCGCTCCGACTTCGGCACGCCCGTGGTGCTCAAGGAAGGCAACCAGGTCTCCGGCATCGAGTGGACGAAGCCCGATGCGGACAAGCGTCAAGCCGACGACGCGTACTACGAGCTCACGTTCCGTGCGGCCGTTCCGAACACGCCGTTCTCGAAGGTGAAGCTGACCATCACGCAGACGTGCGTCGACGCGAGCGGGAATCCGACGACGCCGGTCGTGTGGGACGACGATGCATCGTCGGATCCCGAGCCCGCGCCGCGCCTCGTGATCCTCCCGCAGAAGCTGACGCCGACGGGATGGACCAAGCTCACGATCCCCGCGAACACCACGGTCGCCGCCGCGGATCTCGACGACTACTTCCCCGACGCGCTGATCGTGTGGAAGGGCACCGCGGCGTTCAGCACCAACGCGAACACCGTCGAGCAGATCAACGCGACGACCGGCGTCACGTTCCTCGACAGCGACCTCGTCGCCGGCGACGTCGTGTGGGTCAGGTACTGATCATGCGTGCGTTGTTCTTGCTCGTCGCGCTCTGTGCGTGCGGCGACAACCTGAAGCAACAGCGAGACGACGGCGGCATCGATGCGATCGCCGACGCACCGATCGATTCGCCACCGCAAGCGAGGGGTCATTGCATCTCGCGCCCGGGTGTCCTCGGCGAGCTCGCGGCGCCGACCGGTGCACTGCCATGCGAGATGTTGCCACCCGGCTTTGTCGCGGAGGCGCCGTGATGCGCCGCGTGCTCGTGCTCGCCGCGTCCGCCGCGCTCGCCGCGTGTGGTGACGACGGCGGCACTGCGGTCGTCGATGCGGATCCCACCGTCGACGTCGCGCCCGACGCGCCACCGCGCGAGGTCGTGATGGAGACGCGCGCGCTGCAGCCCGGCGAGATCATCGAGGGCATCATGACGTCGGGCCCGGGAGACGCCGCGCGCATCTTGCTGCACGGCCAGTTTCCGAACGTGTCGTTCAACATCCACGGACACGCGGGCAACAGCACGCAGATCGTCTACGAAGAGTTCGACAAGATGGACGTCGACTATCTGTTCAAGCCAACCGCGCAAGCGAAGTGGTACCTGCTCGTTCGCAACGACGGGCAGATCGCGCAGAACGTCGACGTGAAGGTCGAGATCTACGGCGACATGACGTGGGAGTGGGAATGAGAGCGCTCGCCTTTGTCGCTCTCGCCGCGCTCGCAGGCTGCGACGAGAAACCTCTGTTCGGTCCACCGACCGAGTCGGAGTGTCCACCGACGCAGTCGCTGTCGTACGAGAACTTCGGCAAGTCGTTCATGGAGAGCTACTGCACGGATTGTCACGACAGCAAGAAGCGCGGCGCGGACCGACAAGGCGCGCCCTCGTTCCATGACTTCGACACGATCTACGGGATCCGCGCGGTGTGGGAGCACATCGATTTCACGACGGCCGCCGGCCCCACCGGCATCGTCAACGACTCGATGCCGCCCGAAGGCGAACCGCAGCCAACGCTCGCGGAGCGCAAGAAGCTCGGCGAGTGGATCGCGTGCGGGATGCCGACGGACGCGCAGCTCATGCCCGAGGAGTAGTGACCGGGGTTCGCGGTTCGTCGCCTCCGGTAGTCGATCGCGCGGCGCGTCGACGGAGCTAAGCGCTCGGATCCGCTCGTTCGCCGATCTGGAACGAGGCGTGCTCGATAGCTCGGCGATGCCCACCCCGACGATCATGTCTCTCGACCGCCTCCTCGACGTACCCGGTGCCGAGTCGCCGCCCGAGGGATCACCCGCGGGATCGCCCGAGGGATCATCCGAGGGATTATCCATCGTGTCGCTCGCGCTTCTGTTCGCGCAGTCGCGCCGCCGCGGTGGCGGTGGGGGCGCGCCGGCCGAGCTCGGCTTGCCGCAGGCTCCGAGCCTGACGCTCGCACCGATCGCCGCGCGCTCGACGTCGCACTACTACGCCGTCGCCTAGGGCACGTGGATGATCTTGTGCGTCTGGAGGGACAGACGAAACTGCGGACGCGCGTGAACGAGCGCGATCGCCTTCTGCAAGTGCTGCTCGTAGCGCGCATCCATCCACGGTTGGAGGAAGTAGTGCTCGCAGCGATAGCGCGCCAGGTATCCGTCGAGGACGCGCTCGTCGACCGTGTCGTCGACGACGACCTTGAGCTCGTCGAGCGGTAGGTCATTCGCGAGCGAGATGCTCGCCGGGTGATGCTGCGGCTTGGGCGAGATGGTCAGCCAATCGACAGCGCCGCCGAGTGGACGCGTGCCGTTGGACTCCATGTGCACGCGAAAGCCTGCGCCGCGAACGGCCGACGAGATGTCTGCGTCCCATTGCAGCGTCGGCTCGCCGCCAGTCACGACGACACGCGCGGTGTCTCCGACATCGAGCTCCCGCAGGCGCGCGACGATCTCGCTCGCGGTCATGCGCACGGCGCCGTCGGGCGAGAAGTCCGTGTCGCAACCGGTGCAGTCGAGGTTGCACGCGGCGAAGCGCAGGAACACGACCGCGCGGCCCGCGTGCGCACCCTCGCCTTGCAGCGTGGGTCCGAACATCTCCTTTACGAGGTAGCGGCGCTCCGACATCGACGCGGGATGCTATAGCCCGAAGGTGCGCGGAGTCCTACTGATCGTCGCCCTGGTCGCATGTGGAAAGAACGAGCCCGCACCGGCGCAGACAGCCACGGCTCCGACACCGCCCGCCCCCGCCGCGGCAGACGCCGCTCCCGACGCGGCCGTCGAGGTCTGCGAGAGGCTCCCGTTCGCGGAGTCCACGCCGGTCCCCGAGGCATCCGGCGCAGCGTGGCTCGCGATCGATGGCGCGCTCGCCCTCGTCGTGATCAGCGACAGCGGCAACGACGGCGCGTACGGCGTGATCGATCCGGAGACGGGCGTCACGCGCGAACAGGGCAAGCTCCCGCTCGGCACGGCAGGGGCGGACATCGAAGGCCTCGCGTCGAGAGACGGCCTGCTCTATGGCGTGACGTCGTCGGGGTGGATGCGCGTGTGGAAGCGCGCCGGCAAGGGCTTCCAGCTGGTGCAGGACGCGTATCCGCTCGGGCCCGTGGATCTGCCCGACAAGAAGTCCACGCTCGCCCCGCCCGAGGGCGCTGGCATGGTGTGCGGCCCGAAGGTCGCCAACTGCGGCCGCGACTACGAGGGCCTGTGCCTCGCGAACAAGCCGCCCACGGGCGAGCACGCGTGCGTGGGCTTCGTCGCGTCGCGCGCCGACGGACGCATCTATTGCCTCGAGCAGCACGACAAGGAGCTGCGCGTGATCCACGACAAGTCGGTCCAGATCGGCAAGTCCGGCACGCTCGCCGACTGCGCGTTCTCCGACGACGATCGGCTGCTCGTCGGCGCGAACCTGTTCGGAACCGACGAGGTCGTCGTCGTCGAGGGCTGGGCCGATCCGGCGACCGCGAAGGTGATCCCGCTCGCGCCGATCGGCGTGGGCTTCCCCGAGGTGATCGCGGCGCGCGGCGACATCATCTGGCGCATGTCCGACACCGGCGGCTCGCCGAGCCTCATGGCTCGCTATCGCTGCCGGAAGTAACCGGCGCGATCGCCCGGGGTTGGGGCGAAATTTCGCCGTTGTCGGCAGAGGCGCTACGATCGCCTCGTGCAGTGCCCCTATTGCCGCGGCGACTCGAGCGTGACGGAGACCCGCGTCACGGCCGACGGGCTGCGGCGGCGCCGTGTCTGCACGGTCTGCAAGCGCCGCTTCACGACGTACGAGACGCTCGGCGCGCCCGGCCTCAAGGTGCACAAGCGCGATGGCTCGCTCGAGCCCTTCGATGGCGACAAGCTCCTGCGCGCGCTGACTCGCGTGGCCTCGCATCGCACCGCGGTGACCGACGAGGATCTGCGACGGCTCGCGCGCGATATCGAAGCCACGCTCGTCGACAGCGGCCGCAAGTCCGTCGCATGGAGCGACATCGTCTCGCTCGCGATCGCTCGGCTCGCCGGCCTCGACGCCGTGAGCGCGCGCCGCATGGAAGCCGACTACCGCGACGAGAGCGGCGCGATCCGGCTCGATGACGAAGCCGTGGGTGCGCCTGCACCGCAGCTCGGCCTGCCGCTCTCCGACGAGGAGTAGGCCGAAACGAGAAGACGGCACCGCACTCCAAGCGGAGCGCGGTGCCGCATCAAGGG
>JAEYYV010000139.1 GCA_023428295.1 Pseudomonadota bacterium | reverse complement strand
TGGCAGCGCGGCCCGCGGGCGTGGTCACGTCCGCCGCGATGCCGATCGAGCCAGGCACCGCGGCGACGGCCTCGCCGAGCCCGGCGGCATCGCGTGCGACGAGAAGGCAGCGCGCTCCGAGGCTGGCGAGCTCGACGGCGATCGCGCGTCCGATGCCGCGGCTCGCACCGGTGACGAGAGCGGTCGCGTGGGCCAGGGTCCACGGCGAGGTCGTCGGCGAGGTCATGGGCGGCACGATACCGCGCGCGTAACTTCATCCACACGCGGACCATCAGTACGATGTGCCGATGCGAATTCGCTCCCTCCTCGTTGCCTTTACCCTCACTGCTGCCGCGTGCGGCGGGAAATCCACCTCCGAGAGCACGACTCCCAAAGGAACTGACAGTGGGAGCGCCGACACGCGCACGCTGTTCGAGCGCCTTGGCGGACTGCCCGCCATCGAGGCCGTCGTGAAGGAGTTCGTGAAGACCACGGGATCCGATCCGCGCATCGCGCAGTTCTTCACCAACGCAGACATTCCGCGGCTCGAGCAGCTCATGGTCGAGCAGATCTGCGAGGGCACCGGCGGACCGTGCAAGTACACGGGCAAGTCGATGAAGGAGAGCCACACGGGGATGAAGGTGAGCGAGGAGCACTTCGCCGCGTTCATCGAGGACCTCACCGCCACGCTCGACAAGTTCGAGGTCGGCGATCGCGAGAAGCGTGAAGTTCTCGAAGCGTTCAACTCGATGAAGGCCGACGTCGTCGAGCCGTGAGCATCAGCGAAACGTTCCGGTGCCTCGCCGTCCCATTGGCGATGTCCGATCGAGAGACCGATCCACCCGGTGACCCACCGCGAGAAGCGACTGCTTAGCGCCGGCCGAACGCGTGGTTGGTGAACCCGATCGTAAGCCCGCCCATCATTCCGTCGTCGAGCGCGCTCTTGCCCACGGCGGCCGACAGCGTCACGTGCGGTGACAGCCACACCGCGGCGCGGGCGCGTCCCTCGAGCACCGCCGAGCCCGCAGCGACAGTCGTCGTCGTCTGACACGCGAGGTACGACGAGTCGTACGAGTACAGAACCGCGCGGCCACCGCCCGCGACCTCGAGCCCGAGATCGACCCCCGCGATGCGTCCACCGACCCCGAGGACACCCACGCCACCGACGAGCGTGGTCGACGACGACGTCAGCGTCGGCGTCCCGAGATCGCCCGACGAGGTCATCTCTGCCGCGACGCTCGAGCTCGTCAGCGCTCCGATCTCCATCTCGCCCGCGAGGTAGAAGCCGTGTCCGATCTGGCCGCCGACGCGAAGCTGTCCGACGACCGCGTTGTCGAGCGGAGCGGATGGCCGCGACGCGGGACCGACGACGCGATACGAGAACGATTGCGCGTCGTGCGTGACGCTGCCGGTCTGCTCCCCGAGCGGGCTCGCGAGCGAACGCGTCGCCACGCCGAGCTCGAGCGAGATCACCGGCATGTTGCGCAGGCGCCATGCCGCGTACTCCGCGCAGGGTCCCTCGCACGGTGGCGCTGGCTCCGAGTAAGACGACGACGAGTCGTCACTCGAGAAGCTCGAGCCACCATAGTCCGAGTCACCACCGCCACATGGCGATGCATCCGCCACGCTCGCACGAACCACCACGAATCCCAGAGCCGCCACGACGACAGGAGTGCGCATAACTTTCACGGTGCGGCGAGCCCCGTGCGCTTCTGTTGAGAGAGCGTTACAAACTGCGAACGGTTATCAGCCGCACTCGCCCGCCGGGAGCCCGACGAGCTCGCGAACATCGGCGCATGGCAGGTCGACCTGCTGGTAGAGCAAGGTTGCCGCAGTCTTCAGTTGACGCGGGCGATCTTCGGGCTCTGCACGCTCGGCGGCGCGCAACGCATCGCGAACGCTCGCCGGAATGTCGGTGCTGTGCATGAGGAGCGTAGCCATCGAAAAACTCATGTACTCCAAAGGATGAGGCACGACCGGTGTCGGCGGTACTAGCCGTTCGGCCAGCGACATCGACGTTGGCGTATAGTCGCGAGCGAGGTGCGTCGATGATCGAGATCATCATCTTGGTGCAGTTCTGTAAGAAGCTGGCCGCCATCGCTCGCGAGAAGAATCGCTCGGGCTCGTGGGGGGCGGTCGGTGCTGCGGGCTGGATCGGCGGCGAGGTCACCGGCGCGCTGCTCGGTGTGACCGGCGGTGCGGACGGAATGAACCTCTATGGCTTCGCCATCCTCGGCGCGATCGTCGGATCGATCCTCGCGTACGTGATCGTGAAGTCGCTCAAGGAGCTGCCACCGAACCCCGACTTCCCGACGGCGCGCGCGCTCTAACGAACGAGACCGAGGACGGCGCGAACGACCGCGAGTACGGCCTTGCGCGACTCGGCCGGCAGCTCGGCGATCTCGCGAAGCTCCGGCGAGATGGGCGGCATCGGCGCCGCTCGGTGTGCTCCCTTCGCCTCGAAGCGGACATCGAGAGAGAGGCCGAGTCCATCCTCGACAATGCGCCGCAAGGTGCTCAGCGGGATGTCGCGATTGCCGCGCTCGATCTCGCTCACGTACTTGCCAACGATTCCTGCCTTGCGACCTAGCTCGGATTGCGTGAGTCCGGCGGACATGCGTCGCGCACGAATCAGCTGACCGAGCGCCCGGAGCGCCTGCGCCTGGGAAGACGAAGCCATCACCTCCGTGGGTCGACCGGCTCCTACATCGGTTGACCCACCGCACGTAGATTCTTCGCGAACGTCCCATCCTCCGTGGGAACAACGCGTTGGTGAGGCGCCCCTTCCCTCGGCGGAACCGTTGGTTCAGGTGGGTTAGGTAGCGTCCGCGGCCAGATCGAGGAACGTGTACCGATCACGTAGAACGCGGGCATGGGTGAGCGCGAGCGCCATCTCCGCATCGGTGTAGCCGAGCGCCGGAGGTGAGGTCGCCGCCCCCGCCGCCGCCAACGTCGCGCGAATGCGATCCGCGCCGATCGCGATCGCGTTGATCCGCGCGCGGATCGCGTCCCACTGCACCGAGAGCCGCGCGTTCAGCTCCTCGGCGCGCCTCTCGTCGACCCGCTTCTTCTCGTACTCGCTCCAGCAAGCGAGACCGGCATCGTCACCGTACGCTCGTTGCAGCTCGCCGCGGGAGATGGTGCTCGGTCGAAGCACGGGTGGGCGCGACCAGCCGAGGAGGCGCTCCTGCAGATCCGCCATCGCGATCGTGCACACGCCGACCTGCTCGCCGTGCAGGACATCGAGCGGATGGATCATCTCGAGGTAGTGGCCGAGCAGATGCTCGCCTTGGCTCGCGGGAAAGCTCCCACCGGAGAGCGTCATGCCAAAGCCCGACAGCACCAGCGTCCGGACCAGCGCGCGCAACGCGTGCCTGTCACCCGCGACGAGCGCGGCAGGATCCGCGACCAGCTGCTGCTCGTCGGCGGCAAGAAGCGCGAACGGAACCTCGCGATACGGCCGATCGAGGAGCAGGTGCGAGAGCAGCCAATCGGCCTGCGCCGTCGAGCGCGCGACGGAGTCGCCCAGGCCCGCGCGGATGAGCCGCGTCGGGGCCGCCGCGATCACCGAGAGATCGAAGTACACGCCCGCCGGCGTGCGCGTGCGGTACGAGCGCTTCACACCATCGCGCGCGATCGAAGCCGACACGGACGTGTAGCCGTTCATCGACGGCGCGGTCGCAAACACGACCTGCGGGATGCCGCGCTCGAACGCCACCATCTTGCACACGTCGTTCAGCGTGCCGGAGCCGACGGTCACGACCGCACTCGTGTCGGGCACGAGCTGCGCGGCGAGCTGCGCGACCGTCACTGCGTCGGCGTGGGGCGCCGGGATGACCACGGACTGCACCGCGAACGTGCTCGCGAGGGCGCGCTCGACGCGTGCTCCCATCGCGGCGTGCGTGTTGCGATCCGAGACCACCGCGAGCCGCGGTCCGAGCCCCATCGCCGTCGCGAGCTCGACCTCGCGTCCGTCGAGCGAATCCGCGACGACGACCGCCTTGGTCTCTGCGGTTAACAGCTCGCCGGTCTCGGGATCCGGATAGCGCCCGGCGAGCAGTAGCTCGATCGCGTCGTCGGTCGCGTCGTCGGTCCCGTCGTCGATCGCGTCGTCGATCGCGTCGTCGGTCGGATCGCCGTGACTATCGGCAGGCATCGAGGACCGCTTGCAGCTGCGAGCGTAGCGAGCCCATGCGCGGCGCAAACGATCCATCGAGCGCGGCGGAGCCAACCGTGAACGAGTCCGCGCCCGCCGCCTTCAGCGCGCGAATCTGTGCGGCACTCTTCACGCCGCCAGCGACGAGCAAGATGCCGTCACTCGCCGCGCGCGCCGCGGTGACGAGCTCGATCGGATCCGCCTCCGTGGCGCGATACGCGAGCAGGTCTACGCCCGCGCACCCCTTCGCCCGCGATGCCTTCGTGTCCTCGATGATCTGCTGCACCGTGCCGCCGAGCTTGGTCGGGTGATCGTGCGGCCGGCCGGGGAACGGCAGGTACTGCACGTTCGAGCCCGCGAGGATCGCGAGGATCTCGTCGACACGCGTTCCACCGAGCAGGCGATCCACACCGAGCTCGCGAGCGACGCGCGCGGATTGCAGCGCGGCCTCCGGCGTCGTCGACACCACCTCCATGTAGCTCGTCGCGCCCGTCGCCTTGATCTTCTCGTGGAGCGCGCGAAGCAGCTCGGGAGAGACACCGACGTCTTTGAAGCCGACGTGCAAGAGCCCGACTGACGCGATGTCATCCATGACCGCGAGGCAATCTTCGACGGTCTGATCCTGGCGCGTGAGCATGAACACGAAGTCCATGCCGAGATGATGCCACCTCTGCGCGTCAGGCAGGTGGCGTGATCGCGGTGTTCAGCTGCGCGGCAATCTCGTCGCCGCGCTCTGTACTGATCGAGAGCGAGTAGCGGAGCGCCGCGATGAACGCGTCCTCCTCGGGAGCGATGTCCACGTCGCTGATCGTGAGCAAGTGCGCGCACGCGAACGCGAGCTCGCGCCCCTCGCTCGTGGTCAGCTTCGCCGCGAGCTCGCGCAGCCGCTCACCGTCATCGTCGAAGCCTACGAACGACGGCGTCGGCGTCGTCGTGAGCCCCGCCATCTCGAACACGGCCTTCCCGAGGGCGAAGAACGTCTTGATCTCGTCGGCGTCCTCGCGTCCGTCGGAGTCCACCACGAGCTGCACGAGCTCGATGATCGCTTCTGCATCGGCGGGCGAGACCGGCCCGGGATGGAACGGCGTGAGAACCTCGCGAAGACGAGCAACGTTATCGAGCGTCATCGCGCCGATACTATCGCAACCACGTCAGCGATACGGTCCGCTGCCCGGCGAGAGCGCCGCGAGAACATTGCGTAGCATCTCGACGAGCTCCTTCGCTCGCGCCGCATCGAGCACCGGTGGTGACCCGGCGACGAGCAGCGTTGCTCCGGCCACACCGTCGGTCACGCGCAGGTTGACGATGTCGGTCGGCCACCGCGTGAGCGTGTCGACCAGAGCCTCCGCGACGTCGCGACCGAGCACGTCGTGCGCGGGTTTGGCGAGCGTTAGCTCCACCGCGCGCAGCTCCGCGCCGCATAGCTCCGGATCGCCATAGGCGACACGCAGCGACGTCATCGTGCCCTGGTGCCACTGCGGCGTGATCGCGACGGGCACGCCGTCGTACGTGCCGCTGATCGACATGTCGCCGTACGCGAGGTGACCTTTGCACCTCGCAGCGAGCGAGCGCCAGGCATCGACATCGCACGAGATGTTCGACGGCGGCGCGATCTTGGTCTGCGCGCCGGCGATCGCTGCGGCGATGCGCGAGAGATCCGCGTCCATCGTCGCGAGGTCGTTTATCCCGAGTGTGCTCGCCGGCACTTGCCACACCATCTCGGTATCGCTCCACCGCAGCATCGAGCCGAGCCAGCGCGCCGTCACGAGCGCAGGTACCACCTCGCGCAAGAATGGGACCGCCTGCGCGCCGGAGCGCGCCACCACGTGATGCGCTCGATCCCACGCCGAGATATCGACCTCGACATCCTTCCAGAACACGTGTCGCATCGTCGAGCTCGGAGAGACGCTCAGCGCGAGTCCCAGCGTCGGATGCTCGACGCGCGCGACGAGATACGTGCCGTCCTCGCCGCGATAGTCATACGCGATGCGGATCAGCGAGTCGCCGCACTCTCGCTCGATCGAGAACTGCCCCGCGGGCGGATCGTCGACATCGGCGGCGGGATCCCCGCCCTTCCAGCCGTACTTCGCCGCGAACGATGCGAACAAGGTCGCGATGCGCTCGTCGCCGAGGCGCGGTGCTTCGGTGAGCTTCGCCGTGGTCGCCGCCGCGCTCGCATCGAGGATCTCGAGCGGCACCGACAGATCCACGCGCCCGCCGAAGAACGAGCCGGTCCGCGCGACGAGCCACCACTCGAGGTCGTGCGTCACCGACGAGAAGGTCGGCGCCATCGTGCGCGGCAAGCTCAAGCGGAACGGCACGCCGGATCCCGAGCTACCGACCGGCAACATCAACTTCGTGGTGAGCGGATAGCCGCGGCGCTCGCGATCGCGCATGTTGCTGTTCAGCTTCAGCATCGGCACGAGCGACAGCTCGACCTCCCGCGCCTTCGAGTCGTCCATGTGGTAAACGGCGCACGTACCGACGAGCGTCTCGCCGGCGATGAGCCGCATGGAGCCGAGGGAGAGCTCGATGCGCGGTTTGTCGGCAGCGCTCGACGCTTGGTTCGATCGCACCGCGTACGGCGTGCGCACGACCGTGTCGGGCGGCGGAACGCTCACGGGCAACAGGAAGCGATAGCGCCCGTCGATGCGCCACGGAATGGACACGTGGATCCGCAGCTCGGTGCGCGCGAATGCGGGATCGATGTCGTGGGACGGCGCCATCCCGGGCGGCAACGCGACGTCGATGATGAACGGTGTGGTCACGCCGGCAGCGAGCGTCGTCGGGCCGGAGAGCTCGAACTCGATCGTCTCGGGCCACCGAATCTTCGAGCTGACGCGGTGCTTGCCACCACCGACTACCCAGCCTTGCTCGCCGAACAGCCGCGCGTAGATGCCGTCGGTCTTCGTTACCTTGTCGGCGGTGATCTCGACGGTAATGCGCGCCTTCTTGCCGGCGTACAGCGTCTTCGCGGTGAGGACTTGAACGGCTGGCTTCGCCACCGAGCGACGGTAGCGCGCGAGCTGACGGAGATCAGGTCGCCTGCATGCAGATCTCGATGCGATTCACGACGAGGACTCCCGAGCTCGGCCCCGCCTTGATCCGCACGAGCACGCCGCCGTTGCCCGCCGACATCATCCCGGTCGCATCGGCGCTGTACCACTCGTACGGCGCCGAGTTGGAGACGAGGTTCTGCGGCGCTGCGCCCACGTCTTCGAAGGTCTGCCAGTTGAAGCTTCCCGATGCGGTCGTGTTGAAGCTGCGGCCATAGATCGACAGCGCGATCGATTGAATGTTCGCGAGGCCCACCGTCGAGAGCTCGATGTCGACGAAGTTGGAGCTGCCGAGCACGAGCCCGCCTTGCGCGAGGAACACGTCCTCGTAGCGCGGGACGTAGCCGATCTGATAGCCGTACGAGCCGACCTTGCTGCGCGATTGATCGGGCAGACCGTTCACTTCGTACACGGGATACGCGGTGCTGCTCGCGCCGCTACCGCCGGCCCATCGCACGCGATACGCGGTCTTGCCAGCTGCGCCGGACAGGCACGGTCCGCCGGTGATGGGGCCGACCGGGACCATCGCGTCGAGCGGCGGCATCGACGAATCCGGGGTCGTGCTGCCATCGACGCCGCTGTCCCCGAGGCCGCTATCGACGCCGCCGTCCCCGAGGCCGCTACCTCCGTCGCCGCCATCGCCGGGTCCGCCGCCATCGGTGGTGATGTGCGCGTCGATATCTTCGGCCGCGGGAGCGTCAGGAAGCCCTCCGTGCGGCGTTCCGCAGCCGACGAGAAGGACAAGTCCCATGACAGATCGCATGGCCGTCCGGACGGATGGCACGGACACCAGTCGCATCGCCATCGCCCGTCCATCGCGTGTACGATGACCAAATGCGGCGGATTCTGCTCTGCTTGCTCGCGGCTTGTGGAGACGTCAAGAGCGCGCCCACCGACGGGGGTGGCGGCGGTAGCGACGATGGCGGTGGCGGCAGCGGCTCCGACGCGAGCGGGCCGCCCGTCGCGGCCAGCGCCGGGTGCGGTATGGCGTCGACGATCCCGACCGGGATGTGGACCAAGCGCACCGTCGACAGCGGCGGTCCGCGTGATCTCTGGGTGTGGACGCCCGCGAACTACGATCCCGCGACGCCGTATCCGATCATCTACGAGCTGCACGGCTGTAGCTCGTCGGCCAATCGCGAGGCCAACAACGTTCCGGTCGAGCGCAACATCGGCGACAAGGCGATCCTCGTGCGCGGTCGAGCGGCGGCCACCTGTTGGGACACGGCGACGAACGGCCCCGACGTTCCGTACTGGCTCGCGATCGTCGACGATGTCGAGGGCGCGTTCTGCGTCGACACCGCCCGCCGCTTCCTCACGGGCTATTCGAGCGGCTCGTTCATGACGCATCGACTCGCGTGCATTCACGGCGACAAGCTGCGCGGTGTCGCGACGATCGCGGGCGGACAACCGGGCAACAACTGCACGGGCAACGTCGGCGCGCTGTTGATCCACGACCTCAACGACAACACCGTGAACATCAGCCAGAGCGAGGGCGCGCGCGACAATCACCTCACGCGCAACGCGTGCACCTCGCCGCCCGAGTCGTCACCGACCGCGAATCCGCCGTGTGTCGAGTACGCGGGGTGCCCGTCAGACAAGCCGGTCGTGTGGTGCCAGACCACGGGCAAGGATCACGATCGACAGGACGGCCTCGCGGCGCCGATCTTTGCCGCGTTCATCGAGTCGCTCCTCTAGTCGATCACGCGACGGTCACGCGACGGTCACGCGACGATCACTGGATCGGCGGCGGCAGCGACCAGAACGCGCTCATGTTCATCGTCTGCACGTCCTGATCGGGGAGCCAGTACGGCGTCGAGCTCGGATCCTGACCGGTGCCGAGCTTGGACTTGTCGATCGCGGTGACCCACATCTGGCGGCGGTTCGTTCCCTTGGTTCCCGACGGCGCGTTGCCGTAGTCCTGGAACGAGTAGTAGATGAGCCAGAAGTGATTGCCCGAGTCGAACGGGCTGAAGTTTGGCAGGTAGCAGCGAAGCGCGCCGCCGCAGGCGTTGTCGAGCCGCGTCGGTGCTCCCCCTGCTTTGCTGATCACGAACAGCGCGCCCGGATACTCGATGCTCTCGAGATTTCCGCGCGAGTACGTCCCCGCGCCGTACGCGATGTAGTTCGAGTCCGGCGAGAACGACGGCCACGATGGTGCGGTGAGCCCGTTGCCTTGTGCGCCCGCGAGCGCGATCGGCGACGCGGGACCGAACGAGTCCGGACCGGTCACCGGCAAGATCGATAGGTTGCCCGCGTAGTAGTCGACGCCGCCGGCGGGACCGCCGCCTTGGTTCGTGCAGCTCGAGATGAACGCGACCATCGTTCCGTCGGGCGACCATGCGGGATGCGAGGTCTGCGTGGATGGCAGCGGCGTGCCCGTGGTGGGAACTAGCTGACTCGTCGCTGGATCGATCACGGCGAGCGCGTTCTGCGGCGTGTTGATCATGAGTCGCGTCGCGTCGGGATTGAACGTGGAGAACAGCTGCGTGTACGTCGTGCCGATCTGGAGCGGGCCGACGGTCGGCGCCGGCGCCGCGACCGTCGAGCTCTTCACCGCGT